>NZ_JBLZPK010000023.1:84119-90764 GCF_049199905.1 Shinella sp. M27 | reverse complement strand
GGGCGGCGGAAGGGCGAGAGGGTGAGCGACGAGGCGGCCTTCGGATCGCCCATCGAGGCCTCGAAGAGGCAGAGCGCAAAGCGGGTCGAATCCGGATCGGGCGCCACGACGCTGATCGGCGAGCCGTGTTCGGCCCAGTACATCGGCTTGATATAGATCGCCGTCCTGCCGTCGAATTTCTTCACGCCTTCCCAGGCGAGCGCCTCGATCTCCCCGGCAGCCAAGGTCGCCTTCATGCCGAGCGCCTGCGCCGAGCGGTTGACGCGCTGGCAGTGCAGGTCGAGATCCGGCGCGATGCCATCGAACCAGCGGCCGCCATCGAACACGGTCGAGCCGAGCCACATGGCATGCGAGGTGGGGCCGATCAGCGGCGGGTTGCCCGAAATCCACTCGCCGTCCACGAAGGTCCAGGTCGTCGAGCGTGGTGATGTATCGACTGGCATTGTTTTCCTCCTTTTCGCCCATCAAACGCCCGGCCGGCAGGGCCGGTCAAGCTGCAATTGCCTTCCGACAGTGCACGCCGCTTGTCCATTCAAGATGTTGAATGGGTGTATCAGGTCTTATCATGGGTGGCACGATTGAGGCCCTTCGGGGTGCGTGCGATACAGGATGAAAAGGGAGACCAGCCATGCGCGCGATGTATTATGAGGCCTTCGAGACCACCCCGGAAATCCGCACCCTGCCCGACCCGACGCCGGCCGAAGACGGCGTGGTGATCAAGGTGGAGGCGACGGGGCTTTGCCGCAGCGACTGGCACGGCTGGATGGGCCACGACGCCGATATCAAGCTGCCGCATGTGCCGGGCCATGAACTGGCCGGCAAGGTGGTGGCCGTTGGTAAAGGCGTGCGCCGCTTCCGCGAGGGCCAGCGCGTGACGGTGCCCTTCGTGTCCGGCTGCGGCCATTGCGGCGAGTGCCGCTCGGGCAACCAGCAGGTCTGCGAGGAACAATTCCAGCCGGGCTTCACCCATTGGGGCTCGTTTGCCGAATATGTCGCGATCGATTACGCCGACCACAATCTCGTGCACCTGCCCGAAGCCGTGGACTATGCCACCGCCGCCAGCCTCGGCTGCCGCTTCGCCACGTCCTTCCGCGCGGTCGTCGATCAGGCCCGCGTGACGGGCGGCGAATGGGTGGCGGTGCACGGCTGCGGCGGTGTGGGCCTCTCCGCGATCATGATCGCGGCGGCGCTCGGCGCCAATCCCATCGCCATCGACATTTCCGCCGAAAAACTGGATTTTGCCCGCAAGATGGGCGCGGTCGCCACCATCAATGCCCGCGAGGTCGCCGATGTCGCCGAGGCCGTGCGGGACCTCACCGGCGGCGGCGCGCACGCCTCCGTCGATGCGCTCGGTTCGCCGGTCACCTGCTTCAACTCCATCAAGAACCTGCGCCGCCGCGGCCGGCACGTGCAGGTCGGCCTGATGCTCGCCGATCATGCGACGCCGCCGATCCCGATGGCCCAGGTCATCGGCCACGAACTGGAAATCTACGGCAGCCACGGCATGCAGGCCTGGCGCTACGACGCGATGCTGGCGATGATCGAAAGCGGGAAACTCACACCGCAAAAGCTGATCGGGCGGCATATCAGCCTGGAAGAGGCCGTGCCGGCGCTGATGGCGATGGACAAGGCGACGGATCTGGGGATCAGCGTGATTACAAGGTTCTGATCGGGCGGAATGCAACCAGTGCGATTCAGGAGCTTTCAGGTTTCCGAACACGATACGGCGTTCGTCAAAATGGAGAGTGGCATATGCTTAGATCGGCCGCGTTGGCAGCGCTTAGCTTGGCTTTCGCTCCAGTCGCGATGAGCGCTCCACGGGCGATTAACTGTACTGGCGATTGGGGCAAGACCATTGAGTCCCTCGAGCCACGACCTGAGGGACCGGCAACTCTGTCGGCGATCCATTGCCTACCCCTACCCCAAAGCGGCTACCCGGTTTCACTTTCGCCCGACGGAAGCAAGATATTCAGCTTTCACAGTATTGAGGGACTATGGATCGGTGGCCTCAAGCAGACCGATGCAAGCCACACTTTTCCAGGGCGGGTACTTTCATCCGTCTTCAGGAACAAGACGATGCCCTTTGAATGGCTTGCTGACTCGTCCGAGGTCATAGGTGTCAAGCAGAATAGCAATAGAGGGGGTTTTGCGCTTGGGCCACTGCAACCCTATTTGTTCACGAATGACGGCAGGCAAACGCGTTTACCGGCTCTCTCGCATCCGAACGGGCCGCTGGACGAGATCTTTTGGATCGGCGGGGCCGGCCTGGCATTCGCAGCGTTCGGGACCAAGGGCGCATACTACAAGCCCGAACATGAAGACCCACGCCCGACGATATCTCTCGTTGACGCGAGCGTGGGCCAGGTTTTGGAAGACGTTGAAACCGCAGCGATATCAGGTCTACCCAGCTACAAAAACTTAACCGGGGTATCTTCTCGTGTCGACAAGAGCGGGCGGGCGCGTGTTTTGACTGCCTGGCTACCAGATACTTGGATGCTCTGGGATCAAGGTGACAGCCCGCGCATTCTGCCTATCCACAACAAGACAGCTAAGGCGAGTTACACGCTTTCCATGGACGGCACCAAGGTGCTGATCATGGGAAATCTGAGCGCAACTGGATGGATATGTGAATTTCATAATCCCTGCCCCTCGCCGACGCCGCGGTCAGGCATGATCGCGGAGTTGAGAGACGTAAGTTCGGGTCGGCTGGTTTGGTCTATAACGGGAACTGCCAACCAGTTCTCGAACAGCGACCTCCCCGCGATCAGCCCCGATGATCAATATGCCTTGATAACAATGCCCGGCGAGCATGAAGATATCGGTCTTGTGTCGATGATTGATGGCTCGGTTCTTCAACGATTTCGGATGCCAGGCTGGGGCAGTCTGACGCTTGGCTTTTCCTCGGATGGGAAGCAGGCTTGGATCACCGGCGGAGCGACGATGGCCATTTTTAATATCAACCCACAAAAATGAAATTGTGTGGGCATGCTTTTGGTCGTGCACTAGGGGGCGTTAGCCAAAGGGTTTCGCGTGGGGCATCGCATAGATTGAGGGCCGCTTTGGGCCGAACGCCGCCATCACTTGCCAGTTATCGAGCGCTCGTAGAAATGCGGCGCCCAAAGGCCGCGAGGCATACGCCATCGAGCTCGTCTTTGATGTATACCGCCAACGCTGTCGAGAACCGCATTCCCCAACTCCACAATTGACATTCCCACGCCGATACCACCCAATCCCCCATAAATGCTGGAGGAATCGCGTTCTATGTCTCATGCCGCCTATGTGTTCGATGCCTATGGCACGCTGTTTGATGTGCATGCGGCGGTGCGGCGGCATGCCGGGGATGTGGGGCCGAACTATCAGGCATTTTCAGAGATGTGGCGTGCCAAGCAGCTCGAATATTCCTGGACGCGGGCCTTGATGGGGGCCTACGCCGATTTCTGGCAGCTGACCGAACAGGCGCTCGACTATACGTTCAAGCGCGTCGGCGGGGTCGATCCGGCGCTTCGGCAGAAGCTGCTCGATGCCTATTGGAAGCTCGACTGCTATCCGGAGGTGCCGGCCGTGCTCAAGGCGCTGAGAAGCCGCGGGGCGCATATCGCCATTCTGTCGAATGGCTCGCCCTCCATGCTCGCCTCGGCGGTGAAGAATGCCGCGCTCGACACCGTCATCGATGACATCTTTTCCGTCGATGCGCTGAAGACCTACAAGACCGCACCCAGCGTCTATGATCTCGTGACGACGCATTACCGGCTTTATCCCAATGTCGTCTCCTTCCAGTCCTCCAACCGCTGGGATATCGCCGGCGCCACGAAATTCGGCTTCCGCACAGTCTGGATCAACCGCGCCAACATGCCCGACGAATATTTCGATCTCGGCCCCTCGTTGATCCTGCCCTCGCTCGAAAGCCTCTGACATGGCCTGGTCCGCCGCCCAATATCTGAAATTCGAAGACGAACGCACGCGACCGGCCCGTGACCTGCTCGCCCAGGTGCCGGCAGATCTCGTTGCCGGCACGGTCTATGATCTCGGCTGCGGGCCGGGCAATTCGACGGAACTGCTGGTGAACCGGTTTCCCGGCCGTGGCGTCAAGGGTGTCGACAATGCCAGCGATATGCTGAAAGCCGCCCGCGCGCGCCTGCCGGGTGTCGATTTCGTCGAATGCGACCTGGCACGATGGCGCCCGCCGGAGCCCGCCGCACTGCTCTATGCCAATGCCGTCTTCCAGTGGCTGCCGGATCACATCACGCTGCTGGCCAGCCTGATGGACGGCCTGCGCGCCGGTGGCGTGCTTGCCGTGCAGATGCCGGACAACCTTTTCGAACCCTCGCATCTCCTGATGGAGGAAAGCGCGCTGGCTGGCCCCTGGAAAAGCGCCTTCGAGACGGGCACGCCGCGCCGCAAGCCGCTGCCCGCACCGGCCGCCTATATGGATGCGCTCGGGCCGAAGGCGGCCCGCGTCGATGTCTGGCACACCGCCTACAATCATCCGATGACGGATGCGGCCGCGATCGTCGAATGGGTGAAGGGCACGGGGCTCAGGCCCTATCTCGACCGGATTCCGGCCGAGCAGGGCGACGGTTTTCTCGCCGACTACCAGAGCCGGATCGCCAAGGCCTATGCGCCGATGGCGGACGGTCGGCGGCTGTTGCGCTTCCCGCGGCTGTTCATCATTGCGGTGAAGAGCTGAAGCACGAAGGCGGGGAATAACACCCCCGCCCCGACTGTTCGGTTCAAAACGTGCGAAGCCGCGGCGCTTAGCGCCGCAGGCTGCCGAGGATGCCGCGCACCAGCGCGCGGCCGAGCGAGGACGCCACGGTTCGGGCGACCGATTTCATCGCGGCTTCCGCCACCGTCTCGCGCTGATAGCCGGCGCGGGGTTTGGCCTGTTTGGGGGCAGACGGTGCCGCTGGCTCGTCGTCGCCGAAGCCGGGCAAGGTCCAGCGGCTGCCGCCGGAGGGTTGCTCGGCAGGCTGTTCGGCCTGCTCCTGCGCGGCGGCGGAATCGGCCGCCTTCTTGGCGCGCGCCATGAGGATTTCGTAGGCGGATTCGCGGTCGAAATCCTCGTCATAGAGGCCGGCGACCGGGCTGACGCCCATGATCTCTTTACGCTCGGCCTCGGTGATCGGCCCCAGCCGAGAGGCCGGCGGGCGGATCAGCGTGCGCTCCACCATGGAGGGCGCCCCCTTGCCTTCCAGCGTCGAGACCAGCGCCTCGCCGGTGCCGAGATTGGTGATGACGGTGGCGCAGTCGAATTCCGGGTTGGGACGGAACGTGTCGGCCGCCGTCTTCACCGCCTTCTGCTCGCGCGGCGTATAGGCGCGCAGCGCATGCTGCACGCGGTTGCCGAGCTGGGCGAGCACCGTTTCCGGCACGTCGAGCGGGTTCTGCGTGACGAAATAGACGCCCACGCCCTTGGAGCGGATGAGGCGCACGACCTGTTCGATGCGTTCGAGCAGCACTTTCGGCGCGTCGTTGAAGAGCAGATGCGCCTCGTCGAAGAAGAAGACCAGCTTCGGCTTTTCCGGATCACCGACTTCCGGCAGCACTTCGAACAGCTCGGAGAGCATCCAGAGCAGGAAGGTGCCGTAGAGGCGTGGGTTCATCATCAGCTTGTCGGCGGCCAGCACCGAAATCGCGCCGCGGCCGTCATTGGTGGTGCGCATGATGTCGGAAATCTTCAGCGCCGGCTCGCCGAAGAACTGCTCGGCGCCCTGCTGCTCGAGGATCAGCAGTTCGCGCTGGATCGAGCCGACGGAGGCCTTGGAGATGAAGCCGAACTGGTTGGACAGCGCCGTGGCGTTCTCGCCCATATAGTTGAGCAGCGCCTGGAAATCCTTGAGATCGAGCAGCGGCAGGCCGCCCTGATCGGCGATCTTGAAGGCGATGTTGATGACGCCTTCCTGCGCATCCGTCGCGTTCATCAGGCGCGAGAGCAGCAGCGGGCCCATCTCCGACATAGTGGTGCGGACGCGATGGCCCTTCTCGCCGTAGAGATCCCAGAAGATGACGGGGAATTCCTGGAAGTCGTAGGGGGTGAGCCCGATCTGGTCGGCGCGCTTCTGGAGAAAGTCCTTCGGCTCGCCCATGGCGCCGATGCCCGAAAGGTCGCCCTTCACGTCGGCGCAGAAGACAGGCACGCCGGCATTGGAAAAACCCTCGGCGAGGATTTGCAGCGTCACCGTCTTGCCGGTGCCGGTCGCGCCCGTCACGAGGCCATGGCGGTTGCCGAATTTCAGGTCGAGATATTCCGGCTTGTTGTTGGTGTCGTCAGGCTTGCGGCTGGTGCCGATATAAAGCTTGCCGTCCTGAAGAATGGAATCCGTCACGCTGAAAACTCCCTGACTGCCGGTTTCCCGTCAGAAGCGGACTGCCGCGTCGCAACGGTTTTCATTGAATCGTCTCAGGCAAGTTATAAGGATAGTCCGGCACGGGAACAACACGATTTCAAGGCCTTCGTGCCCCTGCACCGGACGTGCCAAGCCGGCTTGAATTTGCCGGAGAGTTCATTTACCTTGACGTTAACGTCAATTCCTTCGGAGGATTTTCCATGAACGATCTCGTCACCCGCGTCGCCGATGCCGTCGGCATCGATCCGGCCCTTGCTGAAAAGGCCATCGGCATGATGCTCGGCTTCCTGCAGCGCGA
>NZ_JBLZPK010000023.1:72513-83811 GCF_049199905.1 Shinella sp. M27 | reverse complement strand
GGCCTTTTCATGCCTTGGATTGCGCTTTCAGCCATTTGCGCAACCGGCCGCGCGCATTGTCATAGGGTGACGACGTGTTGAACTGGATCATCCGGCCCATCGTCCATTTTCCATACCAGGGGTGGCCATAGAGCGCCGCATCGTCACGCTCGCCGATGGCCGCGACGATCCTTACCCTCGCCGCATCGAGCCGCGCGACAAGCACGGGATACGGGATATGCGCGTAGTCGCAGTAGAATTTCTGGGCGAGCTCTCCGAGTTCGTTCCATTTGAAACCGGTTTCCGGAAAATCGATCGGCTCTCCCGCCGCATCCCGCTCCAGCCATTTCAGCACGAGTTCGTTCCAGCCGACGAGATAGGCCACGAGATCGCACGGGCGCATCAGCGTGCCCTTGGCGTGCCCGTCCATCGTGCGCAGCTGCGCGCGATCCAGCGGAACATCATCCAGCGCTTTCAGGAGCTTGCCGAATTCCAGCGCGATGGCGGCAAGCAGCTCGTCCTTGCTCTGCGGAACGGTCATGCGGCTCTAACGCTTGCGGGTCAGGACCAGCAGCGCGGTGAAGGCTGTGAGGCCGAGGCCCACCGAGAGCGGTCCGGCCTGCGGGCCGCCCGCTTCCATGATCGCGCCGGTCAGGCCCGAACCGGTGGCGCTGCCCGCCGCATAGACAAGCGCGAAAGCGGCGGAGCCGGCGACCAGCATGGAGCCGCTGTAACGTTCGCCGAGCATGGTGAGCGCGCAGGTATAGAGCGAGAAGATCGCCGTTCCCATCACCGCCAGGAGCGCCAGGATCGCGATTTCCGACGTCACCAGCGGCAGGACGAGATAGCTCGTGGCGGCAACGACGACGGTGGCGAGCGCCACCCGCTCGCGCGGCAGCTTGTCGAGCAGCATGCCGATGAACGGCTGGGCAAGTGCCGTGGGCAGCGCCATCACCGTCACGCTGATGGCGGCGAAGGCTTCGCTATAGCCTGTCTTCACGAAATAGACCGGCATGGCGGAAATCGCCGCGATATCGGCAAAGCCGAAGACATAGACCATGCCGACCAGGATGGGGGCAGCCTTGAAGAAGCGGAAGACATCGGCCGTCGAGGACGGTGCCGGCACCGTCTTGGTCGAGAACATCAGCATAGCGGTGGCGAAGGCGACGATGGCGAGATAGACGGCCGTCAGCGCGAAACCGAGCCCGCCGGCGCTGCCGAACAGCGGAATGGCCAGCGGCCCTGCGGCAAAGCCGCCGCAGATGCCCATGCCGTAGAGGCCCGAGACGCGACCGCGCAGGCGATCCGGGCAGGCGGCGTTCAGCCAGGCTTCGCCGAGCATGAAGATCATGCTGGCAAAGAAACCGAGCAGGAAGCGGGCGAGGCCCCAGACGACGAAAGACGACGTGGCCGCGAAGGTCGCCAGGCACAGCGAGCAGATGACCAGGCTGAAAATGATCAGCCGGTCGGGCCGCCAGCGCGCGGTGAGGCTGCCGACGAGCAGCGTCGAGGCGCCCATGCCGGCGGCATAGGCGATGGCGTTGACGCCGATCATCGACGACGAATAGCCGCGCGCCTCCAGCGTCAGCGAGACGAGCGGATAGGTGAGCCCCTGCGCCACGGAAAACGCGGTCGCGCCCAGCACGACGGCGATAATGGCCGGCCAGTCCGGTGAAAGGACCGTTGAAGACGAGGACTGCATGAGGGGCTCCCTGCCGCAAACGGGGCGGCGCGACACCCATACATGTCCGGCGCCCTTTTGGAAAGCCGGCCTCGCCTTTCGGGGTGGCCGGCGGGGCGCAACACGCCCCGCCGAATCCTGTCAGGCCGCGTTGTCCCAGACCGGTGCGAGACCATCGGGGCTGACGATACGGCCGTCCGGGCGGGCGAGTTCGTGGATCCGCGCCATTTCCTCGGCCGTCAGCGCGAAGTCGAAGATCGCGAGGTTTTCGGCAAGCCGCGCTTCCGTTACCGTTTTGGTCAGCGCCACCACATCCGGCTGATGGATCAGCCAGCGCAGCGCGACCTGCGCGGCGGATTTGCCGTGCGCGGCGGCGATGTCCCTGAGATCTGGATCGGCCGGCACCTTGCCGTCGGCCATGGCGAAATAGGCGGTGAGCGCCATGCCGTGGCGCTTGGCCGCGTCCCGCACCGCCGTCTGGTCGAGGAAGGGATGGTATTCGACCTGGTTGGTGGCGAGCGGCGCCGCACTCAGGCGCACGGCCTCGGCCATCAGCGCCGTGTTGAAATTGCTGACGCCGATATGTTCCGCAAAACCCTTTTCACGCACGGCGTTGAGTTCGGCGATCTGCACCTCCAGCGGCACCGCTTCGTTCGGCCAGTGCAGCAGGAGAAGATCGACATGGTCGGTCTTCAACTTGCGCAGGCTTTCTGTGACGGAGACGGCGAAGGCGTCCTTCGCATAGTTCGCGACCCAGACCTTGGTGGTCAGGAAGATCTTTTCACGCGCCACGCCGGAGCTTTGGATCGCGTCGCCGACGGCCGCCTCGTTCTCGTAGATCTGGGCGGTATCGACGTGGGTGAAGCCGCGCCGGAGCGCCTTCGGCAGGATGGAGAGGACATCGGCTTCCGGCATGCGGAAGGTGCCGAAGCCGAGCTGCGGAATGTGGGCGCCATTGGCGTTGATGGTTTTCATGGAATTCTCCTGATGGGTTTGAAAAGGTTCAGGCCGGCTGGCAGGCCGTGGCATCGGGCTGGCTGCGCTCGCGGCGGTCGAGCGCGCCGCTGACGAGCGTCAGTCCGAGCGCACCGGCGACGAGGATGGCACCGACCCAGGGCGTGGCGCCCAGCCCGAGCGGCGAAGCGACGACCAATCCGCCGATCCAGGCGCCGGCCGCGATGCCGAGATTGAAGGCGGCGATGTTGAGGGCCGAGGCGACATCGATGCCGGCGGGGCGGTGGCGCTTGGCCATGTCGACGACATAGAGCTGGAGGCCCGGCACATTGGCGAAGGACAGGAAGCCGAGCGCGGCGAGTGTCACAAGGGCGAAGACCGGCGACGGGGCGGCGAAGGTGAGCACGGCGAGCACCAGCGCCTGCAGGGCGAAGAGCACGGCGAGCGCCTTGACGGGATTCTTGTCCGCCACCTTGCCGCCGAAGAGGTTGCCGAGCGCGATGGCCGCGCCATAGAGCACCAGAACGAGGCTCACCGTATTGGCGGAGAAACCGGTGATCTCCTGGAGCAGCGGCGAGAGGAAGGTGAAGGTCACGAAGGTGCCGCCGTAACCGAGCGCCGTCATGGCGAAGACGATGATGAGGCGGCCGGAGCCGAGCACGCGCACCTGTTCCATCAGGCCCGCCGGCTTTTCGCGCTTGAGATTGTTCGGCAGCAAAAGCGCAATGGCCGCGAAGGCGACAAGTCCGAGGCCGGCGACGGCCCAGAAGGTGGCGCGCCAGCCAAAGGTCTGGCCGATGAAGGTGCCGAGCGGCACGCCGGTGACGATGGCGACGGTCAGGCCCATGAACATCATGGCAATCGCCGATGCACGGCGATCGGGTGCCACGAGATCGGCCGCGATGGTGGCGCCGACGGAGAAGAAGACGCCATGCGCGAAGGCCGAGAGCACGCGGCCGACGAGCAGCATTTCATAACTCGGCGACAGGGCGGCAATCGCATTGCCGGCGATGAACAGTGCCATCAGGCCCGAGAGCAGCGGCTTGCGGCCGAGCTTTCCGGTGAGCGCGGTGAGAACCGGCGCGCCAAACGTGACGCCGAGCGCATAGACGGAGACGATGAGGCCGGCGAGCGGCAGGGTGATGTGAAGATCGGAGGCGACGGTCGGCAACAGGCCGACGATCACGAATTCCGTGGTGCCGATCGCGTAGGCCGCGACTGTGAGCGCAAAGAGGGCAAGTGGCATGGAGCACCTTAGAGGCTTTGGCGGCGCCTATCGGACGCCGTGCGGGAGTGATGGCGGGAATATGCGGCGCGGCCACTTGAATGATAAGAATGCGCAATGGATAAAGGACTGTGAAACCAATTCACAGGATGAACCATGGACAATCGCACCGGGGAAATGGATGTCTTCGTCGCGGCCGCCGAGACCGGAAGCTTTTCGGCCGCGGCCCGGTTGCTGAAGCTCACGCCCTCGGCGGTGAGCAAGCTGGTGACCCGCATCGAGGATCGCCTGGGCACCCGCCTGCTGGTGCGCACCACCCGCTCGCTCCTGCTGACGCCGGAGGGCGAGACCTATCTGGCGCGGGCGCGGCGCGTTCTGGCGGAAATCGACGAGATGGAGCGACTGGTCGCGCGCGGCGCGCAAGCGAAACCGCGTGGCCTGCTGCGCATCAACGCCACGATCGGCTTCGGCGAGTGCTACATCATCCCACTCGTCGGCGAGTTCCTGGCGCTTTATCCGGATGTGAAGCTGGAACTGTCGCTGAGCGACGGCCTGATCGACCTCGTCGAGGAACGCACCGACATTGCCTTTCGCACTGCGCCGATGGCCGATTCCGCGCTCAAGGCGCGAAAATTGCTCGTCAGCCACCGCGTCACCGTCGCCACGCCCGGTTATCTTGCCCGGCGCGGCACGCCGCGCACGCCGGCGGATCTCGCTGCGCACAATTGCATCACCTTCACCTTCGGCCGCACGCCGGGCGAATGGCCGTTCCGCGATCCCGGCGAAAGCACGGTCTATCCCGCGCCGGCCGCCGGCAACCTGATGGCCGCCAGCGGCTCCGTCGCGCGGCTGCTCTGCCTTCAGGGTCTCGGCATCGCGCGCATCGGCAAGTTCCATGTCGAAGGCGATATTGCAGCGGGCGTTCTCGTCGAGGTGCTTGCAGACTACAATCCGGAGCAGCCGGAACAGGTCCATGCCGTCTATGTCGGCCACGAGCATCTTGCGGCCCGCATCCGGGCGTTTATCGACTTTCTCGCGGAGAAGATCTGAGCCGCCCTTCCCCGCTCCCGGTTGCCAAGCCCACCCACCGGTGGTATCGATTCTTCGTTCGCAACACGTAAGAAAGGACTGCGCGTGAAATACGAATTTCTGCCACACCGCACGCACGGTCCCAATCTTGCCCTGCAGATGCGTTTGCAGGGCTGATCGGAACGAACACGTCTCTTCTGGTCCGCCTGTCCGGCGATGCGGTTCCCCCGCATCCAATTTCCTTGTGCCTTTTCGCGTGATCGACGGCTGATGCCGCGCCGCGAGGCCTTGAAGACCAGAGATTTTTCATGTCGCTCATCAATATCCGTGCGCTCGGCGTCACGCTTTCCGCTCCCCTCTTCGCCAATCTCAACCTCGCCATCGCGAACGGCGACCGCATCGGTCTCGTCGCCGCCAACGGGCGCGGCAAATCCACCCTGCTCCGCTGCATCACCGGCGATTTCGAGCCGACCAGCGGCGAGATCACCCGCGCCCGCGGCCTCACCGTCGGCCATATGGAACAGAACCTCGCCCCCGGGCTGGAAAAATTGACGTTTCGCGAGGCGGTGCTCGGCGCGCTCACGCACGAACAGCAGGACAGTGAAAGCTGGCGGGCGGATGTGACGCTCGAAGAGCTCGAAGTGCCCGAGGCGCTACGCGAACGCCCGCTTGCAGCACTCAGCGGCGGCTGGCAGCGCATCGCGCTGATTGCCCGCGTGCGCGTCGCGGAACCCGATGTGCTGCTGCTCGACGAACCGACCAACCATCTCGACCTCGAAAAGATCGCGCGGCTGGAAAGCTGGCTCGGCACGTTGCCGCGCGACATGCCGGTCGTCCTCTCCAGCCACGACCGCGCCTTCCTCGACGCGGTGACGAACCGCACGCTGTTCCTCAGGCCCGAGCGCTCGCAGCTCTTCGCGCTGCCCTATTCCCGCGCCCGCGCGGCACTGGACGAGGCGGATGCGGCCGAGGAGCGGCGCTTCGAGAAGGACATGAAGGCGGCCGCGCAGCTGCGCCAGCAGGCGGCGAAGCTCAACAATATCGGCATCAACTCGGGCAGCGACCTGCTGGTGGTGAAGACCAAGCAGCTGAAGGCCCGCGCCGAGCGCATCGAGGACGCGGCAAAGCCCGCCCATCAGGAGAATTCCGCCGGCGCGATCCGGCTCGCCAATCGCGGCACCCATGCCAAGGTGCTGGTGACGCTGGAGGATTGCCCGGTCGAGACACCGGATGGAACGCTGCTCTTCCGCACCGCCCAGAAGTTCATCTGCCAGGGTGACCGCATCGTGCTGCTCGGACTGAACGGCACCGGCAAGACGCGGTTCGTGCTGCGGCTGCGCGAAGCGATCGAGGGCGCAGCGCGGGAGGGTATCAAGCCGACGCCGTCGCTGGTGCTGGGTTACGGCGACCAGGCGCTGTCTGATCTTTCCGACACGGAGACGCCGCATGGTACGATCATCCATCGCTTCGATGTCGGCGACCAGCGGGCGCGCAGCCTGCTCGCCGGCGCGGGGTTTTCCGTAGAGATGCAGGGTCGGCCGGTCGGTCTGCTTTCGGGCGGGCAGAAGGCGCGGCTCGGCATGCTGGTGCTCAGGCTGACCAATCCGAACTTCTATCTGCTCGACGAGCCGACCAACCATCTCGACATCGAGGGTCAGGAAGCGCTGGAACGGGAGCTGACCGCGCAACAGGCGAGCTGCCTCTTCGTCTCGCACGACCGCGCCTTCGTGCGGGCGGTGGCCAATCGCTTCTGGCTGATCGAGAAACGGCGGCTGATCGAGGTGGACGGGCCGGAGGACTTCTTCGAGGAGGCCGCCCTATCGGCGTGAGGCGATGCGCGGATCGGCGGAAAAATCCTCGCGGGAAAAGCCGATGCGCCTCGGCGGATGATCGCACAAGGCCTGCACGCCGAGCCCTGACAACCGGATGCGCCAGGTCTGGCGCTCCACCGGTTTTGGCGCGGCGAAGGCTTTTGCGGTGAGGAGCGCGAGGTTTCTGCCGGCGGCGGGATCGCGCACCGAACGATAGAGGATGGCGGCGAGCCCGCCTTCCCGCGCGCCGTTGGCCAGCGACTGGCAGGCGGCGTAGTCGGTCGGATGCGTCCAGGCGGGTGCATCTCGGTCGAGCGGCGGCAGGGTGAGGTCGATGGCCTCACCGGTCGCGACGGCAGCGGAAAAGGCGGTGTAATCGGCCGCATTGGCCGGCAGCGGCGTGGCCGGCGATTCCGCGAAGAACAGGAGGCGATAGAAGGCCATTTCGGCCAACGCCGTTTCCACCGTCAGCGCCGCGTAATAGACGCCGAGCGTGCGCCCTGCCCGGCGGAAGCGCGAGCCGTGCGGATAGATGGCGCCGTAGCGGAAGGGGGTCGCGAGCAGATAATCGAGGCCGGCGCATTCGGGCGGCAGCACCGGCTTGCTCTCTTCGAGAATGTCCTCCAGCAAGGCCTGCTCGTCCAAGGTATCGACGAGCTTCAGCGTCGAGACGCGATGCTGCGCCTCGACGAACCGCCAGACGCTGCCCGCGAAGGGCCGCGCCTCAGACGAGAGCGCGGCGGGCGTCCAGATAGGCAAGGACATCGACAAGGCCGGATATGGAGACGATACGATCGACCGGGCGGGCGCCGAGTGCGGTGTTCTCGGCCGTCATCCAGCTGCGCGCGACGGTCTCGTCGCCGCCCACGATGGCATCCAGCGAGCGGAACAGGCGCACGAGCAGCACGGCGAGCTCGAACGGCTTCGTGCCGCGCTCCAGCAGCACGTCCTGCCGCTTCAGCCGCGAGACCGTCGCCTCCGACACGCCGATGACCGCCGAGAGGATGCGCGCCGTCAGCCCCAGCCGGTCCGCCGCATTGACGGCCGCCTTGGTGAGCACGGTGCTCTCCGCATTGACCTGCTGTATGGGTTTGCGCTGCATGGCCTTGATCCTTTCCATGGAAATAATATAGCGAATATTTTTCCAATGACAAGATGAAGACTATTTATGACCGAGAAGCTCGGCCATGATGCGCAGGTGATCGGCTTGCAGCGGCTTTTCGAAATAGCTCTTCACGAAGCTGTATTGCATCGCCCGCTCACGATCCTTGCCGAGATGCGAACTGGTGAGCATGGCGACGACGGGGGCGTGCTGTTCGAACTCCTCGGCATAGCGGTCGAGGAACTCGAAACCGTTCATCACGGGCATATTGATATCGAGGATGATGGCGTCGGGCGTGTCCTCGCTCCGCAGGATGTCGAGCGCCTCCGTGCCGTCGAACGCCTTCAGGATGCGGATCGACGGATCGAATTTGCGGATCGTGTACTCACAAATGAACTGATCGTTCTCGTCGTCGTCGACGACCAGGATCGAATGGATCTTCATTTTAGTCCCCGTCGGGCAGCTCGATCATAAAGCGGCTGCCCTTATCTCTTGCTTCATAGAGCGCCGTGCCGCCCAGGGCTTCCGCGCTCTTTCTCAATATGTAGAGGCCGAGCCCGCTGCCGAAGGATCGGTTGGGGTGCAGCCGTTTGAACATCTTGAACAACAAATGACGGCTTGCGGGCGGAACGCCCAGGCCGTTGTCCTCCACCGACAACCGCAGCCGCCCACCATAGCGGAAAGCGCGGACATCGATCGCCGGCTCGGCCTCCTTCGGATCATGATATTTGACCGCGTTGGACAGCATGTTGCCGACGATGACCTGGAATTTCGACGGCTTGCTGACGATTGTCAATTCCGCCGGCACATGATTTTCGATCCGGATTCGCTTGAAATCGTCGAGATGCGAGAGCGCGTCGATCGCTTCGGCGACGAACGGGCGCAGCGCGATCGGCTTCTCCTCCTCCTCCATAAGCCGGTTGCGCGTGACCGTGATGATGTTCTGGATGAGATGGTCGAGGCGGCGGAAATTCCCCTCCATGCGCTGGAGCATCTGGCCGAGTGCCGGCATATCTCCCTCCGCCAGCATATCGCGGGAAATGCCGAGCAGTCCGAGCGACGAGGCGATAGGCGAGCGCAGGTCATGCGAGGTGCGATAGGCGAATTCCTCAAGCTCCGCATTGGCTTCGATCAGCGCCTGCTCGTTCACCTTGCGCTCGGTGATGTCGCGCACGATGCCGCTGTAGATGATGGCGCCGTTCAGTTCCACCTTGGCCACGGCAAGATCGAGCGGGAAGATGAAGCCATCCTTGCGCCGGCCCTCGACCTCGCGGCCACTGCCGATGATCTTCGCTTCACCGGTGCGCTGGTAATTTCCGAGATAGCTGTCGTGTGCACTGTGGTAGGGCTCCGGCATCAGCATCTTGACGTTGCGGCCGATCATCTCCTCCGGCGCGTAACCGAAGATACGCGTGCAGGCGTCGTTGACGGATTGGATGAGGCCGCGCTGGTCGATGGTGATGATACCGTCCACCGCATTGTCGATGATGGCGGCAAGACGCCCTCGGCTTTCGGCAAGATCCGCCGCCATGGCGCTGGCGCGGCGGGAGGAAAAATAGAGATGCACCACCAGCGCGCCATAGAGCGCACCCGATATCAGGACGAGTGAGGAGAGCGTGCTGCGTGCGTTGATGCCATTGATGGTAAAGGTGATGCCGAAGGTGTTTTCGTAGCGCGCCAGTTCGTAATAGGCCATAGCCAGCAGGATAAGATAGGTTAGCAGGCCCAGAATGGCGGCGATGGTCAGCCGGTTGTAGCCGGTCTTCTCCGTGCCGACGAAGATGATGGCGATGCCGAGCGCCACGAAGCAGCTGGCGCTCTGAAACGACATACGCGTGAAGCGGATCCAGTCATGCGCGAAGTCCAGCGAGATCGCATAGCCGACAAGGGCGGCCGCGGCGATGATGAAGGTCGCGAAGCCAAGCGCCACCTGCACGACATCGTTCTTGCCACAGAGCGCACGGCGGGCGATCGCCACGCTCATCAGCATGAAACAGAATGCCGTGTTGGGCGCGATGCGCCCCGGCAGGCTCGTGCCGATATCGACGAAGGGCGTGTTGAGCAGGGTGTCGATACCTGTATCGATGCCGAAGATATGCTGGGAGAGCGCGATCGCGCCGTAGAGGAAGACCGGCACCATCATCAGCGCCGGCAGCTGTTTCCAGCCGCGGGCCGCAAGCCAGAGCGCCATGCCGAGCACGACGAAGGTGAGTGCGGCGTTGAACTTCATGCCGAACAGACCGGGATGCGCGGCGGCGAGGCCGGCGGGCTCCGCCAGCCACAGCGTCATCATGACGACACCCACGGCGACGCACCACAGGCTCGCCGCACCGTTCGTCCGTTCCCAGGACCATGTGAAAGTCAACCGTGCCCCCATCGACGGTTTCTTCGTCGCCGCGCGCACTCTAGCGCGAAGGCTGAATCGCGAACAGGTGCCGCGGGGAAAGCTTTACGGTAAAATCGTACTTTTCAGGCGGCGTCGTCGCGTGCGCCGTTTTCAAGCCGTTCGGTCATCGCCTGGAGTTCGCCGGTCAGCGCCTGAAGGGCCTCCAGCGTGCAGCCGGTCGCCTTGCCGATCTCCATGCGGATGGCCACCGCATCGCGCTGCATGGCCCTGCCCTTTTCGGTGAGCGTAACGAGGACCTGCCGCTCGTCCGACTTGTCGCGCGCGCGCGTGATGTAACCCGATGCCTCCAGCCGCTTCAGCAATGGCGAGAGCGTGCCGGAATCCAGCCCGAGCGTCGCGCCGAGTGCCTTCACCGAGCGGCCGTCCTCATGCCAGAGCGTCATCAGCGCGATATATTGCGGATAGGTCAGGCCATAGGGATCGAGCAGCGGCTTGTAGGTGCGATTGAGCGCGTGTGCTGCGGAATAGACGGCAAAACAGAGCTGCTGGTCGAGCGCCAGCATGCCCTCGGGAATGGTGTCCGTCTCAGCTTCGTCACGTTTGTCGGTCATGCTTCATTGTCGCACAAAGGGCCAAAATTGCAATTTGCAAAATCATATTGCGCGCAATTTAATTTTACGCTATTCAATCACCATCAACAACGACAGCAAGGAAGGAGACACCCATGCCCATTCTCTACAGGACCAAGGCTTCTGCAACCGGTGGCCGCGCCGGCCATGGCGCAACCGAAGACGGCACCGTCGATGTCACGCTGACCGTTCCCAAGGAACTCGGCGGCGACGGCGCAACGGGCGCCAACCCGGAAAAGCTCTTTGCGGTCGGCTATTCGGCCTGCTTCCTCGGCGCGCTGAAGTTCGTCGCCGGCAAGGAGAAGGTCAAGATCGGCGAAGACGCCAAGGTCACCGCAACGGTCGGCATCGGCCCGCGTGAAGACGGCGGCGGTTTCGGCATCGAAGCCTCGCTCGAAGTCTCCGCGCCCGGCGTCGACAAGGCCGTTCTCGAAGACCTCATCAAGAAGGCCCATGTCGTCTGCCCCTATAGCCACGCCACGCGCGGCAATCTCGACGTCAAGACGACCGTCGCCTGATCAGCCTATCCCAAATGAAAAGC
>NZ_JBLZPK010000023.1:61352-72200 GCF_049199905.1 Shinella sp. M27 | reverse complement strand
CGAAAGGCCGACGGACTGTTCGCGGGCGGAGACGGCAATCGCCTCCATGTGCTGGTTGATCGTCGCGACATTGCCGCCGATCGCCTGCAAGGCCTCGCCGGTCTCGCTGACCAGCTTGACACCGTTCTTCACCTCGGCTTCGGAGTTGCGGATAAGGTCCTTGATCTCGCGGGCGGCCTGCGCGGAACGCTGGGCAAGCTCACGCACCTCCTGCGCAACCACCGCGAAGCCCTTGCCCGCCTCGCCTGCCCGCGCCGCCTCGACGCCGGCATTGAGTGCCAGAAGGTTCGTCTGGAAGGCAATCTCGTCGATCACACCGATGATCGAGGAAATCTGGCTCGACGACTGCTCGATGCGCTGCATGGCGTTGACGGCATTGGCGACGACGTTGCCCGAGCGGGCCGCATTGCCATTCGCCTCGGCGGCAACGGCGCGCGCCTCCTCGGCGCGGCGCGTCGAATTGGTGACGTTGGCGGTGATCTCGTCAAGCGCCGCAGCGGTCTCCTCCAGCGAAGCGGCCTGTTGTTCCGTGCGTTTGGAGAGCGAATCGGCGCCCGTGCTGATTTCGCGGGTGCCGGTGTCCATTTCATCAACGGCCTGCGAGACGGCGCGCAGCGTTTCGCCGAGTTCGCCCACGGCGGAATTGAGGTCGCTGCGCAGCTGCTCGAAATCGGGCGCGAAGGGCTCGTTGAGCTGGAAGCAGAGATCGCCGCCGGCAAGACGGCGCAGACCGGTGGCAAGGCCGGATGTCGCCTGCTGCAGGCGCTTCTGCGCGGCCGCCTCGGCTTCTTCCTGAAGGCGCACGCGGTCCTTCTCGGCCTGAACGCGCGATGCTTCCGCCTCCGCCTGCAAGCGGACCTTGGCGATTTCCGATTGGCGGAAGACTTCAACCGCGCCCGAGATCTGGCCGATCTCGTCCTTGCGGCTGCGGAACGGCACTTCGAAATCCGTCACACCCTGCGCCAGCGTCTGCATCACCTTGGTGATGGTGCGCAGCGGACGCGAGACACCGGCGACGATGATCCAGAAGGACAGGCCGGCAACCGCAACGGCGACAGCCCCGAACAGGGCGAGAAGCAGCCGGTAATCATGTTCATGCGTCTCCGCGGCGGCATACTCTTCCTGGCCGACACGAATCTGAAGGTCGATCAGCGCTGCGATATAGGTGCCGATCGGATCGATCGTCGGATAAAGCCGGGTCGTTACATAGGCATCGAGCGCCGCCTGATCCTTCTTCTGCATGATGGCCAGCAGATCGTTGATGCTGCCGGCCTGCTTCTGCATTTCGTCGGTCATCTGCCTGGCAAGGCCGCGCTCCTCGTCGGTGAGGTAGGTCGCGGTATAGGCGTCCCAGATCTTCTGGATCTCGGCGACGGCCTCGGTGTTCAGCCGGTGCCCCTCCTCCCAGGAGAGCGCACCGCTGCGCACCTTGTGCGCGGTGTCCACGATGTTAACTGCATAGAGATCGCCGACCTTCTTGAGGCTTGCGGCGGGGACCAGCCTGTCGACGACGATGGTGCCCATCTTGGCCGACATGGTGTTGAGAACGAGATAGGTCGAAAGAATGGCGCCGGCGAGCAACAGCGTCAGGAAGAGGGTCACCGCACCGAGTTTGGTCGATATCTGCATGGGAATGCCTTGCCGTTCGGGACTTTTGGATGCCCTGAGCGTGGCGGATTTTATTTAAGTATTAATTAAAATTAGAAATCACTCATTAATGATTGAACAGACTGCGTCACACTCGCCCAAAAGCTGCATAAACGGTGTTTTCAAACGCCAAAAATCCGAAAAGGCCCGATATCCGGGCCTTTTGTCTCTTTCGACAGGAGATCAGATGACGAGGATCGGCGCCTTGCCTTTAACGCGGTCGTAGAGATCCATGACGTCCTGATTGAGCATGCGCACGCAACCCGACGACACGGCCTTGCCAATGGACTTCCATTCCGGCGAGCCGTGCAGGCGGTAGAGCGTGTCCTGGCCGTTCTGGAAGATATAGAGGGCGCGCGCGCCGAGCGGATTGTTGAGACCGCCGGGCATGCCGCCATTGGCGCCGGAATATTTCGTCAGTTCCGGCTGGCGCTTGACCATCTCGTCCGGCGGCGTCCATTTCGGCCAGGCCTGCTTCCACTGGATGACGCCGCGGCCCGACCAGGCAAAACCCTGCCGGCCGATGCCCACACCGTAGCGCATGGCGCGGCCGTTCGGCAGGATGAGATAGAGGAAGCGGTTGCCGGTATCGACGATGATCGTGCCCGGCTGCTCGGCAAACGGGCTATCGACCTCGTGACGGTAGAAGCGCGCGTCGATCTGCTGGTAGGGGATCGCCGGCACCTGGAATCCGCCATCGTTCACCGGGCCGTACATGGCAGCATAGGCTGACGATTCGGGCAGCAGGCCCGAGGGCGGCGTCTGGCCGTAGATGCTGATGGGGCCGCGCCCGTCAGCGATGATCTCGGGCCGGCCCTCCAGCGCGGGATTGCGGAAATAGGGGCGCGTCTCCTCGCGGAAACGGTCCGTGTTCATCGACGAGGTGCAGCCCGCCAGGCCGGTCGCCATGGCGAGGCCGGAGAACTGGAGAAAGCGGCGGCGGGAAAGCGCGGTATCGGTCATGGAAGGGGTCAATATCCGTTTGACGGAAAGGCAGGATGAACGAGGAGGCTGAATCACTAGCTAACAAGCGCGAACTAGGTCCATAACCCTGCCCTAATTGTGGCAATTGCGGCTGGCCCGAGGCTTGCGCATGGCGTTTCTCCGCGACTGTGGCAGCATGCCCACGCCGGCGGGGCGGCCGGCGCGGCTTTGTGAACGCTGTGTCAATCGCCGCGCGAATTGCCGTTTTCCCGCGCGGGCGGTACGTCTGGGCCACAATCAACGACATGAGGTGATGCGATGCTCGTCAACGGCAAGTGGACGGAAGACTGGCAGCCGGTGCAGGCGACGGACGCCAAGGGCGGTTTCGTGCGCCAGGTCTCGAGCTTCCGCAACTGGGTGACGCCTGATGGCAGCGCCGGCCCGACCGGCGAAGGCGGCTTTGCTGCCGAAAAAGGCCGCTACCATCTCTATGTCGCACTCATCTGCCCCTGGGCCTCGCGCACGCTGATCACCCGCAAGCTTAAGAAGCTGGACGATGCGATCTCCGTCTCCGTCGTCGAGCCCGCTTTGTCCGATCAGGGCTGGCAGTTCGGCACCTTCCCCGGCTCCAATCGCGACGACCTGAACGGCGCGACCTATATGCACGAACTCTACACGCGGGCCGCGCCGACCTTCACCGGCCGCGCCACCGTGCCCGTACTGTGGGACAAGGAAAGGAAGACCATCGTCAACAACGAGTCGGCCGATATCGTGCGCATGCTGAACAACGGTTTCGGCGCTCTGGCGGATGAAAGCGTCGATCTCTACCCGGAAGCGCTTCGTGCCGAAATCGATGCCCTCAACGAGCGCATCTATCCCGCCCTCAACAACGGCGTCTATCGCACCGGCTTCGCCACCACGCAGGTCGCCTACGAGGAAGCCTATCAGGGCGTCTTCGCCATGCTCGACGAACTGGAAAGCCGCCTTTCCGACGGTCGCCCCTTCCTGACGGGCACCACCTTCACCGAAGCCGACATCCGCCTCTTCGTCACGCTCATCCGCTTCGACGCGGCCTATTTCGGCCTCTTCAAATGCAACCGCCAGCGCCTCGCCGATTACACGGCGCTCTCGGCCTACACAAAGCGGGTGCTGGATCTTCCGGGCGTGCGCGAGACGGTCAATATCGACCACATCAAGCACGGCTATTATTCGATCAAGTCGCTCAACCCCAATCGCATCGTGCCGCTCGGCCCGGATCTTTCACCGCTGGGGCTTTGACCCGTCTATGCGGCATCCTGCTGCTTGATCGTCAAGGTGTATCCCATGGCCGAGAGGACCTTGAAGACGGTGGCGAATTCGGGGTTTCCGCTGCTGCCGAGCGCACGGTAGATGCTTTTCGGGTTGAGATTTGCGGCGGCCGCGATATCGGCCATGCCGCGTGCGCGTGCAACGGTTCCGATCGCATCGCGGATTTCCGCGATGTCGCCGTCTTCAAGCACGGCCGCAATATAGGCGGCCTGCCGCTCCCGCGTATCGAGATGCGCGGCCGCATCGAAGGTCGGAAGATCGGCGATTTTCTTTTTGACCATGGTCATTCACTCCATTGTGCGGCGATCTCGATTGCCCGCTTGATATCGCGGCGTTGGGTCGATTTATCGCCGCCGCAAAGCAACAGGATCAAGACCGGGCCGCGCTGAACGAAATAGACGCGATAGCCCGGCCCGTAATCGATTTTCATCTCGGAAACGCCGCGTCCGACGTCATTCACCTGTCCGGGATTGCCCTGCCTTAAACGCTCCACCCGGCGGATGATCCTTGCATGTGCGTTTGCATCTCCAAGAGCGCCAAGCCATTTCGTGAATGCAGGGGCTTCCTTGATGATCATGGATCGACGGTAGCCTATAGGCGACCGACAAGCAAGAACCGCATTACCCCTCCTTCGCCTCCACCATCGCCATCAGCGTTTCCAGCCGGTCGGCATCGGCGGGCAGTTTGTCCTGCCGCAGGCGCGCGATGCGGGGGAAGCGCATGGCGATGCCGGATTTGTGGCGGGTGGAACGGTTAATACCCTCGAAGGCGACTTCCAGCACGAAGCCGAAGGCTGGCTCGGCCCGAACCGCGCGGACGGGGCCGAAGCGGTCCGTCGTGTTGTTGCGCACGAAGCGGTCGAGCACTTCGAGCTCGGCATCGGTGAAGCCGAAATAGGCCTTGCCGACGGGCACCAGCACGTCGCCGTCCGGCCCCTCGGTCCACACACCGAAGGTGAAATCGGAATAGTAGCTCGACCGTTTGCCGTGGCCACGCTGGGCATACATCATCACGGCATCGACATTGAACGGATCGCGCTTCCACTTGAACCACGGCCCCTTCATACGGCCGGCCTGGTAGGCGCTGTCGAGCCGCTTGATCATCACGCCCTCGATGACCGGATCGGGCGGGTCGCGGCGGATTTTTTCGAGCGCTTCCCAGCTTTCGAAGGGCACGAGCGGCGAGAGGTCGAAGCGGTCGTGCGGGGCCTTTTCGATGAGGTGGGCCAAGCGCTCGCGGCGCTCGGTGAAGGCAGCAGGGCGCACATCCACCTCCCCTTCGAAGAGCACGTCATAGGCCCGCACGAAGGCCGGGAAATCCTCCAGCATTTTTGTATTGACCGTCTTACGGTTCAGCCGCTGCTGGAGATCGGAGAAGGTGCGGGTCGGGCTATTGGTGCGCGCCGTGCCGCCGACCAGAAGCTCGCCATCCACCACGCCCTCGAAATTCATGGCGTCGAGCACATCCGGAAAGGCGGCGGAAATGTCGTCGCCGGAGCGGGAATAGAGCCGCCGCGTTTCACCGGACGATGACATCTGCACGCGAATGCCGTCCCATTTCCATTCGGCGGCGAAATCGGCGGGGTCGAGATTGTCGAGATCGCCCTCGCCCACCGGATTTGCGAGCATGACGGAATGGAAGATGGCAGGCGTCGCCAGAACCGGCCGGTCCGCAGTGCCCTCAAGCCAGGCGAAGAGCGATTCATAGGGCGGTTGCAGGCCGTGCCACAGGGTCTCGATGTCCGTGACATCCATGCCGGAGAATTCGGCCAACGCCTGCTTGGCGAGCCGGGCCGACACGCCGATGCGCAAGCCGCCTGTCGCGAGCTTCAGGAAGGCGAAACGGGCGGAGGGATCGAGCCGGTCGAGCAGATCGCGCACCGCGCCGCGCACCTCCGTTCGGCCGAGCGCATTCATGCGGGCAACGACGGCGCCAAGCCGCGGCTGCGCCTCATCCGGCACGCGCTCCTTGCGCTCCTGATCCCAGACGAGCGCAATGGTTTCGGCGAGATCACCGACATAGTCATAGGAATAGCGGAACAGCACCTCGTCCATGCGCTCCAGCACCAGCTCGCGCAACAACGCGGGCTTGACGCTCTTCAGGTCCAAGGTACCGGCAATAGCGGCAAGTCCGTAGCCGCGGTCCGGATCGGGCGTGTCGCGAAAATAGTCGGCAAGCAGCTTCAGTTTGCCATTGCGCGAGGGGGTGAGGACGAGGCGGTCGAGCAGGGTGGCGAAGGCTCTCATGGCGACGCTGCCTCTTGCGATGTCGAGCGCAGCTCCCCACGTGCCACCTCATAGGAAAAATACACAATGCCATCACCACCATTCTCAGCACGGTGGGTCTCTTTCTCGGCCTTTGGGGCGGCTACGACATTGCGGGCATCCTCGGCGCAATCACCATTGCTCCCGTGGGCGCCTTCGTGGGCTGCACCATCGGCATGCTGCATATCAGGCTCCTGATGTTTTTCTCCTGATATCGGACGGTGCATCGTCGCGCGCATCAATCCCCCTCATCCTCATAGCCCACCAGATGCAGCGGCTTGGCCGGCACGCCTGACAGTTCGCACCAGCGCACGAGGGCTTCCTCGCGGCCGTGGGTCACCCAGACTTCGCTTGGCGCGAGTTCGCGGATGGTTTCGGTCAGCTCCGGCCAGTCGCAATGGTCGGAGATAACAAGCGGCAGCTCGACGCCGCCCTGCTTGGCGCGCTGGCGCACCATCATCCAGCCGGAGGCGAAGGCGATGAGGGGTTCGTTGAAACGGCGCGCCCAGCGATCGGCGAAGGCCGAGGGCGGACCAACGACGACGGCGCCCCTGAAGTCGGCAGGGCTGCTCTTCTCGGTGGTGGCGGGGCGCAGGTCGCCGAGATCGATGCCGCGGCTGACATAGTAGTCGCAGAGGCGGGCGAGCGAGCCGTGGATATAGACCGGCGCGTCATAGCCGCAATCGCGCAGCAGCCGCAGCACGCGCTGCGACTTGCCGAGCGAATAGGCGCCGACCAGGTGGCTGCGCTCGGGAAATTGCCGGAGCGACGTGAGCAGCTTGCCCATCTCGGCCTTGGGATCCGGATGGTGGAAGACCGGCAGGCCGAAGGTCGCCTCGGTGATGAAGACATCGCAGGGCACCGGTTCGTAGGCCGCGCAGGTCGGATCGGCGCCGCGCTTGTAATCACCCGAGGCGACGATGCGCAGGCCGTCCTTCTCCACCGCGATCTGGGCGGAGCCCAGCACATGGCCGGCGGGATGGAACGAAACCGTGACGCCGGAAAGATCGATGCGCTCGCCAAATCCCGCCGCCTGCATGGTGCCGCAGAAATCCTCGCCATAGCGGATCGCCATGATGTCGAGCGTTTCGCGCGTCGCCAGCACAGCGCCATGACCGGCGCGGGCATGGTCGGAATGGCCATGGGTGATCAGCGCCCGCGCCACGGGGCGGACGGGATCGATGTAGAAATCGCCGGCAGGGCAATAAAGGCCGGCGGGCGCCGGCTTGAGGAGCTGATCGGGCTTCATGATGAGGAAGATAGTGGCTTTGCGGCGCTCTGCCAGAGGGGTGGCGGCGTTTGCGTTGCCGCCTCAGCGCAGTTCCTGCGCGAGCCCGATGAGAAGCCCTTCCGGGCCGCGGATATAGCAGAGCCGATAGACGCCTTCATAATCGACGACCTCGCCGACAAGGGCCGCGCCGCGCGGGCGAAGCCGCTCCAGCGTCTGGTCGAGATCGTCCACGGCGAACATGACGCGCAGATAGCCGAGCGCATTGACCGGGGCGTTGCGGTGATCGGCGATGACGGCCGGCCGCAGAAAACGGGAGAGCTCGAGCCGGCTGTGGCCGTCGGGCGTGCGCATCATGGCGATCTCGACATGCTGGTCGCCCAGTGCCGTGACCCGCCCGGCCCACTCCCCCTCGATCATGGCCCGGCCTTCGAGCTCCAGGCCGAGGTCGCGAAAGAAATCGACCGTCGCGTCGAGGTCCTCGACGACGATTCCGACATTGTCCATCCGCTTGATCGCCATGTTTCAACCTCCCAAACCGTCTACCACGCAGTCTAGGCAATCGCCATCATGCCGGCCCTGAGCACGGCCATATCGACGGACGAGAGCTGGCGGTCGATCTTCTCATGGGTTTCCTTCCAGATCGGGAAAGCCTGGGTCAGCAGTAGGCGGCCCTCCTCTGTCAGGCGCAGCAGGCGGCCGCGGCGGTCGCGCGGATCGGCCTCGACGCGCACGAGACCGCGGCGTTCGAGCGGCTTCAGCGCGGCGGTCAGCGTCGTGCGGTCCATGGCGAGCACGGCGGCGACCGGTCCCATCGGCGGCGGCTCGGGGCGGTTCAGCGCCATCAGCAAGGAGAACTGGCCGTTGGTCAGCGCCAGCGGCCGCAGCGCATCGTCGAAACGGCGGGCCAGCGCGCGGGCCGCACGTTGCGCATGCAGGCACAGGCAATGGTCACGCACGAAAAGCGTCGTCTCGTAGGGAATCAGCGCATCATCGGACATAGTTCTTACTGTTGATATCAACGTAACAATGTCAAGAGCCGCCTGCTGAAACGGCTCTGAACGTCAGAGGCTGGGAATGCAGAGAATCGCCTGAAGACCGCGCGCATCGATCGGACGGCTGAGATAATAGCCCTGGATCTCATCGCAGCCCGCCTCGCGCAGGAATTCCATCTGCTCGCGGGTTTCCACGCCCTCGGCGATGACGCGCAGTTGCAGCGTGTGGGCGAGCGAAATGACGGCGCGGGCGATGGCCGCGTCGTCGCCGTCCTCCGGCAGGTCCTTCACGAAGGAGCGGTCGATCTTCAGGCGGCCGACGGGGAAGCTTTTCAGCGAAGCAAGGCTGGAATAGCCCGTACCGAAATCGTCGATGGCAAGATGCACGCCGAGTTTTTCCAACCGGTGCATGGTCTCCACCGCCTGCTGCACGTCCTGCATGATCAGGCTTTCGGTCAGCTCCAGCTCGAGATAGCGCGCCTCAAGCCCGCTCTCTTCCAACGCGGCAGCCACGCGCTCCACCCAGTCCTTTTCCTGGAACTGGCGGGCCGAAACGTTGACGCTGACGACGATGGGCGGCAGGCCGGAGACCTGCCAGGCCTTGTTCTGCCGGCAGGCGGCGCGCAGCGTCCAGTCGCCGATCGGGCCGATCAGGCCCGTCTCTTCGGCGAGCGGAATGAAATCGCCGGGGCCGATGAGGCCACGCTCGGGATGGCGCCAGCGGATCAGCGCCTCGACGGCGAAGATGCGGCCGGTCGCAAGGTCCATCTGCGGCTGGTATTGCAGAAAGAGTTCGCCCTGCGCCAGCGCGCGGCGCAGCTCTTCCTGCCGCTCCAGCTTTTCATGCGCCCGGTTGGCAAGCTCGGCGGTGAAGACCTGCATGGCGTCGCGGCCGATTTCCTTGGCACGATACATGGCGACGTCCGCGCGGGCGAGCAGCTCGGTAACGTTGCGGCCATGCTCTGGATAGGCGGCAACGCCCATCGAGCATGTGACCTGGAAGGAGCGGCCTTCGATGACGACGGGCTCGGCAATCGCCTCGCGCACGGCGCGCAGCCGGTCGTCGACGCTTTCGCCACGGCGCATGGCGCCGTTGATGAGGATGACGAATTCGTCGCCACCGAGGCGAATGATGCTGTCGCTTGCGCGCACGCAGCGCAGCATGCGGGTGGCGACGATCTTCAGGAGTTCGTCGCCGGCATGGTGGCCGAGGCTGTCATTGACCAGCTTGAAATTGTCGAGGTCGATGAAGGCGAGCGTCATCGTGCCGCCGCGATCGTCCGCCGCCTCGATGGCTGAGGCCACGCGCTCGTCGAGCATGCTGCGGTTCGGCAGGCCCGTCAGCGTGTCGTGATGGGCCATGAACTGGATGCTGTCTTCGGCCTCCTTGCGTTCTATGGCGATGCCGGCAATGTGCGTCGCCATGCCAACCAGCTTCATGCATTCGGCCGTCGGCTCGCCCGGGGTGCGGGAATAGAGCGCGAAAGTGCCGAGCACCTTGCCCTGATACGAGCGGATGGGTGCGGACCAGCAGGCGCGGAAGCCGTAGGGCGCGACGAACGCCTTGAAATTCTCCCAAAGCGGATCGGTCTCGATATCGGAGACATTGACCGGTTCGCCGCGCCACATGGCAGTGCCGCAGGAACCGACCACCGGGCCGATCTCGAGCCCGTCGATCAGTTTGCAATAGGCCGGGTCGAGGTTTGGCGCCGCGCCGTGGGTGATGTGCTTGCCATCCTGCGCCAGCATCAGGATCGAGCCGGTGACATCGGAGACGTGCGCCTCGATCAACAGGATGAGCGAGGAGAAGACATCGACCAGCGGCGCGCCGATTGCGATCATCTTCAGA
This sequence comes from Shinella sp. M27, assembly GCF_049199905.1. NCBI lineage: Bacteria > Pseudomonadati > Pseudomonadota > Alphaproteobacteria > Hyphomicrobiales > Rhizobiaceae > Shinella > Shinella sp. M27. The sequence goes on along the minus strand of NZ_JBLZPK010000023.1, from coordinate 61,985 downwards.
AGATGCGCCTGGCCGACATGCAGGCTTTCTGAGCGCTTGCGCTCGGTGATGTCGCGGGCGATGCCAACAATGCCGATCACCTCCCCTTTGGCATCGCGCACCGGCAGCTTCGAGGTGAGCAGCCATTTCAGCGTACCGCTCGAATCGCGGATCAGCTCTTCCATGTCGAGCATCGGCCGGCCGGTGCGGATGATCTCCTGCTCGGTCTCGAAGAAGCCGCGCGCGACATGCTCGGGGTGGATGTCGAAATCCGACAGGCCATCCAGGGTTTCCAGCCCTTCGCGCCTGTTGTCCTTGACGATGGCGCGGTTGGCCACGACGAAGCGGCTGTTGCGGTCCTTGAAATAGAGGTAGTCCGGCACCTCGTCGATCATGGCTTCCAGCCACAGCGTGCGCTCGTTCTGCGCGGCGGCGAGCGGGAAAAGCCGTGCCGCCTCCGTGATGAGGCGCTGGCTGGCGGACATCAGACGCGCGGTCGCATCCGCGTCATCATTGCCAAGATGGGACAGATTACTCGACATGGTTCCCTGCAAAGCCCAAACGCAAGGAAGCCCACAGCCTGCCGCCGCTCTTCCCGGAACAGCTGACGCTACACCTAGAGTCGTTATCCAAACCTAAAGGAAACCGGCGAAA
>NZ_JBLZPK010000023.1:53311-60998 GCF_049199905.1 Shinella sp. M27 | reverse complement strand
ACGACCGCAAGAGCAAGGCCTTCGAAAAGCTGCTGAAGGACGCCGCCGCCAAGAACACGCCGGTCTTCCTGCCGCCCGGCGACTATGCGATCTCCAACATCACCCTGCCCGATAACACGCGGCTGACCGGCGTGCCGGGCGCCACCCGCATCGTCTATGGCGGCGGCGGGCATCTCTTCGCGGCCGACGGCGTTTCCCGCATCGAGCTTGCCAATCTCGTCATCGACGGGGCGAACCGCTGGCTCGGCGATACCGTGGAAGGCCTCGTCCATCTGAGTAACGTCGCCAATGTCGTCATCGAGAATTGCGAGATCCAGGGCTCCTCGAAAACCGCCGTCAGCCTCGAGCGCTCCGGCGGGCGCATCGAGCGCAATCGGCTGTCTGGAGCGGCCGATTATGCCCTCTATGCCGTCGAGAGCCATGACCTCTCCGTCACCGGCAACCAGGTCTTCGATTGCGGCAATGGCGGCATCCTCGTCCACCGCTGGCAGAAGGGCCGCGATGGCACCATCGTCTCGGGCAACCGCATCGCCCGCATCTCCGCCACGCGCGGCGGCACCGGCCAATATGGCAACGGCATCAACATTTTTCGCGCCGACGACGTCATGGTGACGAACAATCACGTCTCCGCTTGCGCCTTCTCCGCTATCCGCTCCAATGCCGGCTCCAACATCCAGATCGCGGGCAATACCTGCCTCGACAGCGGCGAGACGGCGATCTACTCGGAATTCGGCTTCGAGGGCGCCATCGTCAACGGCAATCTCATCGACGGCGCGGCGAACGGCATCCTGATCGTCAATTTCAACGAGGGTGGCCGGCTTGCCACCGTCACCGGCAACGTCGTGCGCAATCTCAAGCTCGACGGCCCCTACATTCACGACGGCGCGGGCTTCGGCTTCGGCATCGCCGTGGAGGCCGACACAGTCGTCTCCGGCAACACGGTGGAAAACGCGCCGAAATGGGGCCTGGTGCTCGGCTGGGGGCCCTATATGCGCGGCCTCGTCGTATCCGGCAATCTCGTGCGCAAAAGCCCGGTCGGCTGCGCCGTCAGCGTGGTCGAGGAAGCCGGTTCGGCGCTGATTTCCGGCAATATCTTCGACGAAACGCCTGATGGCGCCATCGTCGGCTATCGCTGGAGCGAGCGTACGACCGGCGATCTTGCCACCGAATCGTCCGGTTACGCGCATCTGACGATCGAACGGAACCGGACGGGCTGAATCCGTCCCCGCAAAGCGCCTCTCCCTTTTGCCCGAATGGAGAGACGCCAGGTAGATGAGGGGGCATATCCGCATTGCCCCCTCATCCGCTTTTTCCTTAGCCGCCATGCCCCTCATGGTTCGCGCCGCCTTCGCCACCCGTAGCATTGCCGGGCTTGGCGGATTCGATTTTGAAGGTGACGTCCAGGGCGCCGGCCTTTTCGAAGTTCAGCGTCGCCTTGAAGCTCTCGCCTTCCTTGAAGGGATGCTTGATCTTCATGAACATGACATGCAGGCCGCCGGACTTGAGTTCGACCTTGCCGCCGGCCGGGATTTCCACGCCATCCGGCAGCTGGCGCATCTTCATGACGTCATTCTCGATTGCCATTTCGTGGATCTGCACGTCATCAGAAACGTCGGGCGCGGTGATGGAGACGAGGCGGTCGGCCGCAGTACCCTTGTTGGTGATGGTCATGAAGCCGCCGCCGACGGGCTGGCCGGGGAGCGTCGCCTTCGAGGCCGGGTGATGCACTTCGAGCGTGCCGACGGTGAAGTCGTGGGCCAGCACGGCGCCGGCCGAGAGGGTCAGTGCGACGATGGTTGCGAGAATGCGTTTCATGGTCGTTTCCTTGTCTTTAATCAGGAGAACAGGCGCCGCAGCGGCGGCACGGAGCGGATGACGATCTGGTCGAACAGGATCATGGCGAGAATGGTGATGCCGGTCAGCGGGAAGAGTACGCCGAAGACGCCGGCAATCGCCCACAGGCCGATATAGATGCGCTTTTCGCGCGGTGCGGGCGGCACGCCGATACGGCCCGCAGGGCGGCGCTTCCACCACATGACGACGGCCGACACGCTCATGGCGATGACGATGAGGCAGGTCGAAAGCATCAGGAGCTGGTTGAACAGGCCCCATTCCTGCCCCTTGTGCAGGTTGACGCTCCATTCGATGGCCTTGCCCGTCGCCGGGTAGTCGGCAAAGGCGATATCGACGAGGCGCTCGCCGGTATATTGGTCGAGATGGATGGTCCGCTCATATTGAAGATCGGCCGGGTAGATCGCGGCGGTGTAGACGCCGGTTTCGCCTGCGGGCGGCGACATTTCGTAGCCGGGCAGCATGCCGGCGGCATCGGCGATGGTCACCGCATTGTCGAGGCCGATCGGCGGCAGCGCCGTCTGGCCACCGGCAGGCAGGCTCGATTCCGGCACCGGAGCATTTTCCATCAGCCAGGAGGCCTGAGGCTGCACATCCGTGGTGACCAGCATGGAATGGGGCACGTTGTCCCAGAGCTGGACGGGGTAGCCCATACCGTTTGCCGTGAGACTGGCATTGAGCTTGGCGCCCCAGAAACCCGACCAGAGCAGGCCGCTGAAGGCGAGGAACAGGATGACGACGCTGGCGAAAATGCCGGTGACGGCATGCAGATCGCGCCAGAAGACACGCTTCTTCGGCGTGCCGCGCACGCTGAGAACGCCACCCGTCTGGTTGCGCGGCCACCAGAGATAGATGCCCGTCAGCGTCAGCACGATGGCGAAGCCCGCGACCACCTCGATGATCCGCTCCCAGGAGGTACCGAAATAATCGAGGCTGTGCAGGTCCTGCACGACCTCGTTGAACTCCTCCTTGGCGCCCACCGTATCGAGCACGGCGCCGTTATAGGGATCGATAAAAACCAGTTCGCGCCCGGTATCGGTCGCAAGCGTCACGCGGGCGGAACGGTCGGCACCGGCCGGCGTACGATAGGAGGAAAGCGTGCCGCCGGGCACCGCCTCGATCGCCTTTTCGACGATCTTCGACGGCGGAAGCACCGCATCGCCCACCGCGACATAGTTGCGGTAGCGGAACAGGCTGGCATCGATCTCGTCATTGAACAGATAGAGGCCGCCGGTGATGGCAAGGCTGATCATGAAGGGCACGGCGATGAGGCCGGCGAAGAAGTGCCAGCGCCAGATGGCGCGATAGAGGCGCTGCGCAAGTGCGGAGGGTTCGGCGGCGGCAACGGCCGGCGCGTCTGAGATTACGGACATGAGACGGTCCTGTCAGGCTGGATTTCGGGCGCACGGCGGCTTTTTCGCCGCGCGGACTGCTAAAATCAGACGGACAGGAAGGGGGGTGCGCGCGGCGGCGCACCGGGCCGCTCACGCCGTGAGTGCAGCGCCTCCTCGACAAGCGGAAGGGCGGCAACCTGGCGGAAGGTGAGAACGGTGGTGGCAAACGTCGCCGGCTCGGGCATCAGCATGGCGCCGCCGATGCGGCAGGCCTCGCATTTGCCGGGCATGGCCTGCTTGGTCTTGCCGTCGACGACATTGTTCAGGCAGAGATCGGCGAAGGTGCCGTCGGGCAGGACATACTCCGCAAGCGAGACGCCGGCGGGGATCGCGGCCATGGCCGGGCGATGGGCGAGACCGACGAACAGCAGGGCGACCGCGCACAGCATGCGCAGGCAAAGGCCCCAATGTGTCATCCCTCGTCTCATTCTTCGTCCCCATCCGCAAGCGCGCGGACCCTTTCGCCCATAACCCCATGCCGGCGAGAGGTCAATGCGGCAAAGCAGACGGCCAGACCGCTTACCATCGGCTACTCGGATTTTCCTGTGACATTGACGGGAGACGGACCGAGGGGAGATAGCCCGCTCTTAGGACCTCCACCAGTATCCGCGGCGTCAGCACGTCGACCTGGGTGGAGCTATCGATGCCGACCGGCTCCGCATATCCGGAATGGCTCCATGAATAGGCCAGGCCATCCCACAGCAAAAAAGCGGTTTCCGGCTCTGCGTCGAAGGCCACAAACGTCCCCGAGGGCAGCTCTGTCGCCGATGCCCTGTATCGGCGCTGGCGCTTATGCTCATCGAGCCTGCAAGCATGGATCTCGGTATCGATTTGCTTGACCGACATGAAATGGTCGTCAGGAAATCTCTTGACCCTATTGAACGCTTGCTTGAAAGCATGAAATGCTGGCTTTCGGCATTGCCCGCAGGGACGGTGACCGGCCGACATTGCGACGGCCTCGTCCCAGAAGAAGAGCGGCGTATAGTGTCCGCGCTTGTCAAACGTCACCCGCTGACCGTTGGTTTCCTCGAGCGTGCAGCAAATCCAGAATTTCACCGCATAGGATTTGCGGATGGAACCATCGGCGGCATGCAGGTCGCCTCGATTGCCCAGGAACGCCCCTCGGGAAACCGACGCCTCCAACCGTCCGAAGGGCGTCACACGGTTTGGGCGATTACGGAACTGGCGCGGCGCGGCAATATCATTCATGTGCAGATGTCCAGCTTCGACGCCTCCAGTCTGTTCGCGGTCATCAGGCCAGTGTCCAGAACAAGCCTGCACAACGCATTTCAAATGAAAATCTGACTAGCGCCATCACGACAATTCATCGATCGATCAGGCGATCAGCCTACCGCACGGAAGGCCCGCCGCCTATGGTGCCGGCAGATCCCCTGCGCTTCATGCCTTTCTAGGGCGGAAAACGCCGGGGCACTTTGTTCTATCGCAAGTCCGGTCTCCAAACCGCTTGCATCAGGAGGATCCATGCTCAGCATTTACGGCGTCTACCGCTCCCGCGCCTCGCGCAACTACTGGCTGGCGGGCGAACTCGGCCTGCCCTTCGTTTCCGTGCCGGTCGTGCAAGCCCGTCGGGTGGACGATCCGCATGCGGCCGACGCCCCCCTCAACACGCAGTCGCCGGACTTCCTGGCCGTCAACCCGACGGGCCTCATCCCCTGCATCGATGATGGCGGCTTCGTGATGACCGAGTCGCTGGCGATCAACCTTTATCTCGCCCGCAAGCATGGCGGTGCGCTTTCCGGCCAGACGGTGACGGAGGAGGCCGAAATGCTGCAATGGACGATGTGGGCGGCAACCGAGGTGGAGCCGCATGCCGTGAAGATCATTCTGGCGCTCGACACCAATGCGGCCGAAAGCGAGGCGGGGCGCCTGACCATTCGCGGCGCGGCCAAGGCGCTGAAAAAATGTTTCCAGCGGCTCGACCAACATCTCGCCGCCACCGGCCATGTCGTCGGCGACCGCTTCACCGTGGCCGATCTCAATGTCGCGGAAGTGTTCCGCTATGCGATGAGCCAGCCGCAGCTCTTCGACGCCGCCCCGAACGTCAAGGCCTGGCTGGAGCGCTGCCAGGCGCGCCCGGCCTTCAGGGCGATGATGGAGACGCGGGCGAAAGAGCTGGAATGACGGCACCGGCAAAGCCGTCCTCGTCCTCGACGATGGCGGCCCGCAGCCATCGCTTGAAGATCGAGACTTTTCGCGGCTCCGGCACGCCGGGGGCCGTCACGAAATAGTAGCCGTTGCCGGTCTCGACCCGGATCGGGAACGGCGCGACGAGCCGCCCCTCCTTCAACGCCCAGGAGGCGAGCACCGGCCAGGCAAGCAGCACCCCCTGCCCGGCCAGCGCCGCATCGAGGCAGAGCGAGGCATCGGAAAAGACATGCCGCGCCTTGGGGGCAGGACTATCGAGCCCCGCCGCCTTCAGCCAGCGCTCCCAGGTGAATTCGTCATTGCCATCAACGACGGCCGGCTGCGTGGCGAGATCCTCAGGCGTCCTGATTTTTTCCGCCAGCGCCGGCGCGCACACCGGAAACATCACCTGCGGGATCAGAAACTCCGCCCGCACATCCGGCCATGTGCCCGGCCCGACGCGAATGCCGAGATCGACATCCGAGCGCGCGAGATCGACCAGTGTCGTCGTCGCCTCGATGCGCAGGCTGATCTCGGGATGGGCGGCGGCGAAACGATCGATGCGGTGGATGAGCCAGCGCGAGGCGAAGATCGGCGCGACCGAGATCGTCAGGATCGCATCGTCGCGGCGCTGGGTGGTGGCGACCGCCTCGGAAATCTGCCCGAAGCCCGCCGAGAGGCGCGCGAGAAAGGGCGCGCCGAAGGCCGTCTGCGCGAGGCCGCGGTTGGTGCGGTCGAAGATCGCCCGCCCCAATTGCTCCTCGGCGCGAATGACCTGCTGGCTGACGGCGCCGACGGTGACGCCAAGCTCCTCCGCCGCCGCCTGCAAGGAGCCGAGCCGCCCCACTGCCTCCAGCACGCGAAGGCCGTTCAGATGCACGAGGCTGAGATTTCGCATATAGTTTTTCTATATCCCCGTCACGAAGTGCTCGATTGATGACGCGCTCTTTCGGCGCGATTATCAATCATCAACAATGATAACGAACCGAAAGGAGAAGACAATGTTCAAGATTTTCTCCATGATCGCAGCAGCCCTGAAGGCCGAGGCCGAGCCGGCGGAGACGCCCATCTGGATGCGTGACCCGCTGGCGCATCCCGAAATCGAGACGATGGATTCCCGCGCGCTGGGCGACCTGCCCTTCGGCCTCTTTCGCGCACAGACCCAGCCCGGCGAAGCGGCTTGCCGCTCCTGATCCTCCCCCTCGCCGTCCTTCCCGCCCTGGTATAGTCTGGGCGGGGAGGATTTCGCATGTCCGACGATCCGCTTCTGGCGCGGCTCCGGCGCCTCGCCGAGGACCTGCCCAGTGTCGAGACCGGCACGTCCTACGGCACCCCAGCGCTGAAGGTGGCGGGAAAACTCTTCGTGCGCATCAAGGATGCCGAAACGCTGGTGCTGATGGTGCCGCTTGACGACAAGGAGCGCCTGATCGAAATGGCGCCCGAGCTCTATTACGAAACCGACCATTACAAAGGCTGGCCGGCCCTTCTGGTGCGCGCCGCCGTCATCGACGACGCGGAGCTTCGGCACCGCCTCGCCGAATCCTGGCGCCTCAAGGCGCCGGCGAAGCTGCGCAAGTTGCTCGATTGATCTTTCGCGCTGCCCGCTTGACAGGCCGGAGCACTGAACGCTACACCACCTCAGTAACGTAATAACATTACCTATCTGGAGACCATAATGCTGAAGCAGATTCTCGCTGTTTCGGGCGCGCTCGCGCTCGTTCTCTCGCTGCCCCTCACCGCCGGGGCGCATGGCGCCTGGGTGGCGGAGCGCTGGGGCAATCTCGGCGTCGTCTATGGCCATGGCGCGGGTGACGACCCCTATGATCCCGCACGCATCACGCAGGCGCTGGCGATCTCCGAAGAGGGAGCCGCAACGCCGGTGGAGATCGACAAACGCGAGAAGCACGCGATCCTGAAGCCGGAGGGCGAGCCCGCCGCCATTCTTCTCACCTTCGACAACGGTTACTGGACGGAGAAGACGGATGGCAAATGGGTGAACGCGGCGAAGGACAAGGTGGCGGACGCCAAAGCCGCCGGCCACTACATCAAGAACAGCCTGTCGCTCCTCCACGCCCACGGTGCCCTGCCCGCCTTCCCGAAGCAGGACCTGCAGATCCTGCCGCTCGACAACCCGGTCGGCCGCAAGGCCGGCGATCCGATCCGCCTGCGCGTACTGCACGACGGCAAACCGCTTGCCGGCGCGGTGGTGACGCTCGACTACGTCAACCAGGCTTCCCTTAAGAGCGCGCCGACCGATGCCGATGGCGAGGTCGTGGTGGCGATCCGCAATGACGGAC
>NZ_JBLZPK010000023.1:47773-53251 GCF_049199905.1 Shinella sp. M27 | reverse complement strand
ACACTCAGCTTCGTCGCGGAAGCGCATAGCCACGACGACTAAACAAAAAGGCCTGCGCCATCAGGCGCAGGCCTCATTTTAAAGGGATATTGATCAGCCCTGGCCGCCCGACTGATCCATATGCATGAACTCCCAGACATTGCCGTTGATGTCCTGGAAGGAGCAGCCGTACATCGGGCCGAATTCGATGTTCGGCTTCCATTCGCGCCCGCCGGCGGCCAGCGCCTTGGCCTTGAAGTCGTCGACTTCCTGGCGGCTGACCGCGGAGAAGCAGGTCAGCGCCTGCGTCTGCTGTTCGGGATCGCCGACCTTGCCGTTGACGAACTGGGCGAATTTCTCCTCGGTCAGGTGCATGACGAAGATGTTCTCGTCCACCACCATGCAGGCGGCGGTATCGTCGGAGAACTGCTCGTTGAAGGTAAAGCCCAGCGCCGCGAAGAAGCGGCGGGTCGCCGGCAGGTCCTTGACGGGCAGGTTGACGAAAATCATGCGCATGGAAATCCTCCTTGATTGTTGGCGATGCGGGGCGTGTTCACCCCGTCATGCCACAAGGACGTAACACGCCGCCCCTTCCCGACAAGGTTTTCGAAAAAATTACGCCGCCGCCGCGCAGCCCGGCACATCCTCCAGCCGATGCCAGACCGGAATGCCGCGTTCGCGGGCGATGCGCACGTCGTTGTCGGCGCCCTTGCTGTCGCCGGGCAGGCGCAGCACGCCCTCGCAGAGTTCGAGCAGGCGATGCGCCGTCGGATAAAAGATCTCCTCGTGCAGGGCATCCCCGATCTCCTGGCCACCGGCCGCATGCCAGACGGGCAGCGCCACCCATTCGCCGATCATCGGCACATGGCCGGCCTTGAACAGCGCATAGGACGGCGCCTCCAGCCGCTTCAGGTTCTCCGCCATCTTCTGCGGGTCATCCCCGGTGCCCGAACGATAGGGGCCGGCAATCAGGATCAACATGTCTTGCTCCTTACATTTTGCACGAAATATCCGGATTATTCTGGATATTTCACGATTATTCGTGCAGTTTCGTGCAGAGTCAAGACGGAGTTCGGATATGCTGACCAGCCAGAGAAAGGCGCTCATCGCCCAGCGCCTGACCCGCGACGGGGAAATCGTCGCCAAGACGCTCGCGGCGGAGCTGGATCTGTCAGAGGACACGATCCGCCGGGATCTTCGGGAAATGGCGGCGGAAGGGCTGTTGAAGCGCGTGCATGGCGGGGCGCTGCCGCTTGCCCCCGCTCTGCCGGATTTCGCCGCACGCCAGACGCTGGCAACCGACGAGAAGGCCGCGCTCGGCGCGCGCGCGGCGGCGATGATCGCGCCGGGTCAGGTGATCTTTCTCGACGGCGGCACGACGACGGCAGCGCTTGCCCGCGCGCTGCCGCGCAGCTTCGCCTTCACGGTGGTGACGCACAGCCCCACGATCGCCTGCGAACTCGAACGCCACCCGACCGCCGAGGTCGTGCTGATCGGCGGACGGCTCTACAAACATTCGATGGTGACGACGGGGGCGCTTGCGCTGGAGGCGATCCGCGGCCTGAAGGCCGACCTCTATTTCTTGGGCGTGACGGCCGCCCACCCCACGCACGGCCTAACGACCGGCGACATGGAGGAAGCCGCCACCAAACGCCTCATCGCCGACAACGCCGCCGCGACCTGGGTGCTGCTGACCGCCGAAAAACTCGGCCGCGCCTCCCCCTGGAAGATCATGCCGACAGGCTTCGCCACCGGCCTTATCGTGCCGGATAGCCTCGCACCGGAAATGCTGGCGCCCTATCGGGAACTGGATGTGGAGATACTGGAAGCCTGATCAGGCCGCGAGCGCGTCCGTCACCCTGATATCGCCGACATGGATGCCGTTCCAGTTCTTCATGGAGCGGTTGGCCTGGGCGATCAGGGCGGCGTGGATGTCGGGCTCTTCCGTGAAGAAGCGGGCAAGCGTGGCGGCGACCATGCTTTCGGCGGCGCGGGTCGTGCCGTCTTCGCATTTCAGCGCGATGGCGAGGCCCTTTTCCGGAATGGCGGCGCAGAAGACGCCTTCGGCGCCGGTCTTGGCAAAGATGCGGCCGGGGGCGGTTTCCATCAGGCGGGTGCAGGCGCGGCCCGTGCCGGCGACGAAGAAGGGCTCGGCCATGCACGCGTCCATCAGGCGGCGCGAGGCCTTTGCGCGCTCGGCGCCGAGGCCGACGCCGGTCGCCATTTTCGCAAAGCCGTGAGCAAGGCCCTTCATCGGCACGGCATAGGTCGGGATCGAGCAGCCGTCGACGCCACAATTGTCGACGGCGAGGGCTGCGCCCGTCAGACTTTCCATGATGCCGCGGATTTCGGCCTGCACGGGGTGTTCGTAGCGCACATAGCCCTTGAGGTCCTTGCCGGTGTGGCAGGCGGCACAGACGAAGCCGGCATGTTTGCCGGAGCAATTGTTGTGCAGAGCCGTCGGGCGGTCGAGCAGACGGGCCTGGCCGATCAGCACGGGCTGCTCGAAGGACCAGTGCGCGCCGCATTCCAGCACGCTCTCATCGACGCCCGCGGCGGCGAGCATGGAGCCGGCCAGCCGCGCATGCGCCGCTTCACCGCTGTGCGAGGAGCAGGCGAGCGCCAGTTCCTGATTGCCGAAGGCATGGGCATCGGCGGCACCGCTTTCGATCAACGGCAATGCCTGCATGGCCTTGCAGGCCGAGCGGGGGAAGACGCCGCCATCGATATCGCCCTGCGAAAACACCACCGCGCCATCGCCATCGACCACCACGACCATGCCGCGATGGCGGCTTTCGACGAGATTGCCGCGCGTGACTTCGACAAGTACCGGATTTGCCATGATCGTGCCCTCAAATTTCCGATTTCCGCTGCGGTATTATCCGAAATCGATCGAACTGCCCACTCGGTTTCGGAGCGCCCGCATGAAATTGCTGAGGAACGTCCTTGTCCTCTTTCTCGTGATCTACCTGATGCCCGCCCTTGGCGCCGCCGGCTACTGGTACATCAAGGATCGTCCGGCCAACTGGCGCGAGGCGAACTGGACCTCCGCCGGCATCCTGCCGGAGGCGAAGACGACGCCGCAGGCGACGATCCACATCTTCTCCGCCGCGACAGGCGGCCTGAAGGGCGCGGTGGCGAGCCATGCCTGGATCGTCACAAAGGCGGCGAATGCCGCAAGCTACAACCGTTACGACAAGGTCGGCTGGGGCACACCGGTGCGCAAGAACGCCTATGCGCCCGACGCCTTCTGGTATTCCAACACGCCGCACACCGTCGTCTCCGTGAGCGGCGAAGAGGCTGCGCGGCTGATCCCGAAAATCGAGAAGGCGATTGCCGCCTATCCCTATTCGAAGCCCGGCGCCTACCGCCTCTGGCCGGGGCCGAACTCCAACACCTTCGTCGCCCATGTGCTGCGCAGCGTGCCGGAACTCGGCGTCGTGCTGCCGCCGGATGCCGTGGGGCGCGACTACCTGCCGGAGGGCAAGCTCTTTGCCGTGGATGCGGATGGCAGGGACGTGCATGCCACGCTCTACGGCCTCATCGGCGTTTCCGCCGGCATGCGCAGCGGGCTGGAGCTGCACATCATGGGCCTCGTCGCCGGCGTCGACGTGATGCGGCCGGCGATCAAGATCCCGGCGATCGGGCGGATCGGCATTTAGTCTCCGCAGCCGCCCGCCGGCTGCTCTCTCTCCTCTCCGTCATCCTCGGGCTTGACCCGAGGATCCACACATCCGCACCGCCTTGCCTGTGGCATGGATCCTCGGCTCAAGGCCTGACATGACGTTGGTGGGTGGGGGAATGTCGAGGCTTCGGGGTATCTCCTTGTGGCCGCCGCCTACAGATACTCCACCTCGCAGGCCGCGATGCGTACCGGATCGGCAATGGAGTCGATCGCGATGATGTGATCGCCCTCGACCTCCATGAGCACGACGAGCTTGAGCGCGCCACCGAGAATGACGGCGAGGCCGAGCTGGCCATCGATGAGGGCGAGCTTTGCCGCCGTCGCCTTGCCCTTGAAATTGGTCGCCACGGCCTGGGCGCCGTGCATTTCTGCGAGCGAACCGAGTCGGACGGCATCGGCATCCGCGTGGAAGACGACATCGGGATCGAGCACGGCGAGCAGGCCGGAGAAATCGCCGTCGCGCGAAGCGGCGAGGAAGGCGGCGACGACATTCTTGCGGCGGTCGTAATCGGCGGACGGCGTTTCCGGCAGGCCCTGCACGCGGCGGCGGGCGCGGCTCGCCAGCTGGCGGGCGGCGACCGGGGAGCGATCGACGATGCGGCCGATCTCCTCGAAAGGCACGTCGAACATGTCGTGCAGCACGAAGGCGAGGCGTTCGACGGGCGCGAGGCGCTCCAGCACGACGAGCAGCGCCAGGCCGACCGAATCCGCGAGCGCCGCCTGTTCATCGGCGCCGGCTGAGGGATCGGCGTGCTGCACCTCCCCCTCGTCGCCATCGATCGGATCTTCGCGGCGCTTCGTGCGGGCGCGCAGCATGTCGAGGCAGATGCGGCCGACGACGGTGGTCAACCATCCTGCCGGGTTTTCGATACCGTCACCGGCGCGCTCCAGCCGAAGCCACGCCTCCTGCACGGCATCATCCGCCTCCGCATGCGAGCCCAGCATGCGGAAGGCCACGCTGCGCAGACGGCCGCGCTCGGCCTCGAAACGCTCGGTCCAAAACTTTTTTTTCGCTCATCGGTCACACTCCCTCGGTTCGCGGCGTCATGGCCATGACGAACGAAGCCGCACCGGTGTGACAGGGCTCGCAGCCGTCGAAGCGAAAACAGTGCAAGGAGCATAAAAATGCAATCCCGTATGACCAATATCGTCGCCGTCCTGCCCGAAGTCATGAAGGCCATGCAGGCGCTGCAGGGTGCGGCCCAGAAGACGGACCTGCCGGAAAAGACCGCCCATCTCGTGCATCTGCGCGCCAGCCAGATCAATGGCTGCGGCTTCTGCGTCGATCTGCATCCGCGCATGATGAAGAAGGCCGGCGAGAGCGACCGGCGCATCCTCTCCGTCGCCGCCTGGCGCGAGGCGCCGTTCTATACGGATGCCGAGCGCGCGGCACTGGCCCTGACCGAGGCGCTGACGCGCATCGCCGACCGCGAGGAGCCGGTTCCGGACACGATCTGGAACGAGGCCGCCCGCCACTATGACGAGAAGACGCTGGCCGCCCTCGTCGTGGAGATCGCGGCGATCAATGTCTGGAACCGCTTCAACGTGGCGACGCGGCAGGTTGCCGGCGAGTGGAACCCGTAAGGCCGGGCTGGCCGGAGGGTCGAGATCGGTGGCTCGGGGTCGACGGCTTGCCGGTGCAGGCCTACACCCTCGCCTCCTATGTCGCCTTCGCCTCTCGCTGCCCCTCACCTCCCATCTTCCGTCATTTTCCAGCCTCCCACCTCTCCTCCGTCATCCTCGGCCTTGAGCCGAGGATCCAAACCACAGACGAGACGGTGCGGATGTGTGGATCCTCGGGTCAAGCCCGAGGA
>NZ_JBLZPK010000023.1:3629-47538 GCF_049199905.1 Shinella sp. M27 | reverse complement strand
AAAAGTCACGGCTTGAACTCCCGGTAGGGCCGTGCGACGTCTCAGTCCGCAATGTTGCATGCCAAGGTCCGTTCCCATGTCCGATAGTGTTGTCACCCCGAAGGAAGTCGCGCCGCGGCTGTCCAGCCTGTTTCATCGCGGCACCCTGTTCGGCACGCTGATGCTCGGCGGCGGGATCATGCTGCATGCGGTGGAGACCTATATCACCGCCACGCTGATGCCCTCGATCGTGCGCGATATCGGCGGTCTCGAACTCTTCGCCTGGGCAACCACGATCTATGTCGCGGCCTCCGTTCTGGGCTCGACCTTCGTGGCCGTCAGGCCGGAAAGCGTGACGCTCAACCGCTGCTACGTCTTCGGCGCGGTGCTGTTCGGCATCGGCAGCCTGGTCTGCGCCATCGCACCCACGATGGAGATCGTGCTGGCCGGCCGGGCGGTCCAGGGACTTGGCGCCGGCTTCCTCGTGGCGCTCGGCTATGCCTTCATCCGCCATGTCTATCCCGAGGCGCTGTGGAGCACGGCGTCCACGCTCTATGCCGCCGTCTGGGGCATCGCGACCTTCCTCGGCCCGACCATCGGCGGCATCTTCGCCGCCGGCAGCGCCTGGCGCGAGGCCTTTGCGCTGCTCGTTCCGCTCTCCGCCATCATGGCCTTCGTCGCGCCCCGGCTTTTGCCCTCCGGCGAAGGCGAGCGCGTGACGACGAAGACGCCCTTCGTGCAGATCGTGCTTCTGGTGACGGCCGTCGTGCTGCTCTCCTTCGCAAGCTCGGTGGATGCGCCGGCGCTGCGCGGCGTTCTGTCGGCTGCCGCCGTCATCGGCGTCATCGCCGCCATCACCATCGAGCGCCATGCCGAGGCGCGGCTCCTGCCGGCCGGCACGATCCGCCTCGGCTCGCCGCTCGCCCGCGTCTATCTCATCATGCTGCTGTTGCTGGTGACGATCTGCTCGGATGTCTACATCCCCTATTTCCTGCAGGTGCTGCATGGCGTCACGCCGCTGGTCTCGGGTTATCTCGTGGCGCTTCTGGCGCTCGGCTGGACGACGGCGGCCTTCATGACCGCAAGCCTGAAGGGAAGGCTGGCCAACCGCGTCATCCTCGTCGGCGGCGCGATCGAAACGGTCGCGACCGCGCTGCTCGTCTTCACGCTTGCCCGGCACAATCCCGACAGCGGCCTTCTGCTGCTCGTGCTCTCGACTGTATTCACCTACCTGATGGGGTTCGGCATCGGCATGGGCTGGGCGCATCTCGTGACCCATGTGATGTGGCTTGCCCCCGCAGGCGAAACGGACAAGGCGTCGGCGGCCATCACCACCATGCAGGCGCTCGGTGCGGCCTTCGGGGCGGCACTCGCCGGCATCATCGTCAACTCCACCGGCCTGTTGCAGCCGGGTGGCGTCGAGGGTGCGGTGACGGCGGCGCGCTGGCTCTATGCGCTGCTCGCGCTGCCGGCGGCCCTCGCCATCCTACTTGCCATCGGCCTTCCGCACAAAGCGACCGGGCACGGCGATTGAGGATTTGTTAACGCCATCAGGCGGTCGCGATTGCGACACTGCCGCCTTCTGCCACAAAGGGCACCTATCGTCGGTCTGGCCGATGATTCTGCCCCGGAAAGGACGAGCGGTTGCGGCTGAGCGATGGACATGGCTGGCTGGAGGAAAGCGGCATGGCGAGGATCGATACGATCCTGCCCCTCGCCCTTCTCCGTGACCGCGCCACGACAGACCTCATCCTCTCCGGCCTCGATGCATCCGGCGTTGCCTTCGCGCTGTTTTCGCCCGACGATGAGCTTGCCTACGGCTCGGGAGCCTTCCGCCTGCTCTTCGACGTGCAGCCAGATGCCAGCACCTTTGCCGACATCATGCGCAACTGTCACGGCAAGCGCGTCGGCCCGAAGATCAGCACGCCGGTCGAGAACTTTCTCGACATGGCCAGCAAGAAGCGGCGCAGCAGCCCGCAGCGCACCTTCGAGATCGACATCAGCGATGACAGGTGGTTCCTCGCCAATGAAACGCTGCTGCCGGGCGGCTGGCTGTGGCACGTCTTCACCGACATCACCATGCTCAAATCCAACGAGCGTGTATTGCAGCTTGCCCACGACGCCGCCCGGCTCGCCGCCGATACGGATCCGCTGACCAACCTCTTCAACCGCCGTGCCGCCATGGAGCGGCTGGAGGCGGACATGCAGGCGGCGGCGCGCGACGGCACGCCGCTCTCGCTTGTTCTGATCGACCTCGACAACTTCAAGAGCATCAACGACCGCTACGGCCATGCCAATGGCGACCGGGTGCTGAAACACTTCGCTGCCGCCGGCCGCCAGGAACTGCGCGGCGGCGACTTTTTCGCGCGCATCGGCGGGGAAGAATTTCTGGTGCTGATGGCGGGCACCGGCCTGCGCCAGGCGACAGACGCCATCGAGCGGCTGCGCAGCCACATGGCGCGGGCGGAAAACCGCGTCGATATCTGCTGCGCCTACACCATGTCGGCCGGCATTGCGGAATTCTGCGGCACGGCGGCGGAGGACCTCTTCGAGCGTGCCGACCGGGCGCTCTACCGCGCCAAACATCTCGGCCGGGACCGCATCACCTGTGCCGAATAGGTCTTAATCGAAGGTCAGCACGATCTTTCCGATGTGATCGCCATGCTCCATCATACGATGGCCGGCGGCGGCCTCCTTGTAAGGCAGGACGGCGTGAATGACCGGGGCGATGCGCCCCTCCTCCAGGAGCGGCCACACCTTCTCCAGCAGGGCATCGCGGATTTCCTGCTTTTCCGCCGCGGTGCGCGGACGCATGGCCGAGCCCATCAGGCGCAGGCGCTTTTGCAGGATGGGCGCGAGGCTGACCTTTTCGGCGAAGGTGCCGCCGAGGAAGGCGATGATCGACAGACGCCCGTCACGGGCGAGCGACTTCAGGTTCCGCTCGAAATAGGCGGCACCGATCATGTCGAGGATGACATCGACGCCAGCCTTGCCTGTCTCTTCGGCGATGACGGTGCAGAAATCCTCGCTGCGGTAGTTGATCGCGCGGCTGGCGCCGAGATCAAGGCAGGCCTCGCATTTGTCCGCCGTACCGGCCGTCGTGAAGACGCGTGAACCCAGCGCTGCGGCAAGCTGGATCGCCGTCGTGCCGATGCCGCTCGATCCGCCATGAATGAGCACGCTTTCACCGGGCTTCAGCTCGGCCATCATGAAGAGGTTCGCCCAGACGGTGAAGAAGGTCTCCGGCAGCGCCGCCGCCTTCACCGCATCATAGTCTTTCGGGAACGGCAGCGCCTGGGTGGCCGGCACGACGCAATATTGCGCATAGCCGCCGCCATTGGCCAGCGCGCAGACCTTGTCGCCGATATGGTAGCCGGTGACGTCCTCGCCGATCGCCACCACCTCGCCTGCAATCTCCAGGCCGAGGATGGGGCTGGCATCCGGCGGCGGCGGATAATCGCCCTTGCGCTGGAGCACATCAGGCCGGTTGATGCCGGCCGCCTCGACGCGCACGAGAAGCTCGCCGGTGCGCGGCTGCGGCGTGCGGCCCTCCATCACCGACAGCACGTCCGGGCCGCCGTGTTCGCTGAGCCCGATATAGGACATGGATGATGGAACCGGCATGGATAAAGCCTCCCCGCGTGTTGCGACCGCATCGTCTTTGGTGATTCTAGCCCAAAGTGCGAATCTTTTGAATCGCTTGGGCGCTTTTGCTGCGACATCACGTGGCGCTTGAACATCGTCAACATTCGGCCGCGAAGCGCTGAAATTCCGGCTGTTTCGCGGCAACGAAAATTAAATCTTGTTAATTTGAAAACGGATTTTTCCGGGCCTAGCTTTCCTTCCGAAGCCGGGGAGCGCCGGCAGCCCTTCCCTTAAGGCTGCGACGCGACGCCTCCCGGACGGCTTCTCAGCCCCCGCCCGGGGCTTTTCAGGACGACACATATGCGTGTTCTTCTTTCCAATCTCGCCATCGTTTCCATTCTTGCCACCCCAGGTCTTGCCCTCGCCGCCAAGTCGGCGACCGGTACGGTCAAGGACTACAACAAGGCGTCGATGTCTCTGACGCTTGCCGATGGCACCGTCTACCACCTTCCCAAGGGGTTTCACGATCCCGGACTGAAGGCTGGCGAGAAGGTGGCCATCTCCTTCGACATGTCCGGCAAGAACCACGAAGCGAAGACGGTGAAGATTCTCCGCTGACGTGGCACGGGGCGGGTCCGCGAGGGCCCGCCCCCAAGAGTTTCCGGTACCCGGAAACTCTATGATTGACGAGGTGCAGCCGCCGCACGCTGCATTTCGCCCGAGACCGAGGAGAGCACGAGCCCCCCGTCGCTCTCCTTGGCATCCGCCTTCAGGGCGGCGATGCGGCTGCTGATCTGCCCCGCCTCGCCGATCACCTCGCCTTCCGGCACCACCAGCACGGCGGCCGAACAGCGCATCAGCGGAAATTTCGTCTGATGCCCGGCCCGGTCGCGGCCGCGGATTTCCCCGGCCAGCCGATCCTCCGGCGAATAGAGCGCGCGCACCTCGCGGGCGAAATCGGAAAGCAGCCGTTCCAGGATATCCTGCACCGCCTCCACCGGCCGACCGGCAACGCCGGCAAAAAAGTCATCCCCGCCGACATGGCCGACGAAGACATCCTCGCCGACGAATTCGCGCCGCAGCAGCGAGGCGAAAAGCGACAGCGCAAGATCGCCCTTGTGGAAGCCGTAGTGATCGTTGAACGGCTTGAAATTGTCGAAATCGAAGTAGCACAGGCAGCGCAGCTGGTCGCCGTCGAGCGCCTTGTCCTGCAGGTAATCGCGGATCGAGCGGTTGCCCGGCAGGCCGGTCAGCGGGTTCTGGTCCTCCGCCGTCTTCAGCCGCTTCTCGTTGATGATCTTCAAGAGCGACGAGGCCGAGAGGATGCCGGCATAGCGCAGGTTCTCGGTGAGGATCACGCATTCATTGCCGCCCATGCCGGTGAAGACTTCGAGCAGCTGCTCGGCCGGCGTATCGAGATCGGCAATCGGCGCCATGGTGACGAAATGCGACAGGCTCTTCTGGTAGAGCTTGTTCTTCAGGAGGTCGCGGCCGAACGGGTGATAGCTCAGCTCCTTCACATGATATTCGTGCAGGATGCCGCGCGGCTCGTCATTGGCGTTCAGCACCGGGAAGAAGGTGCGCTTGGGATCGCGGCGGAAGAATTCGAAGACCGATTCCAGGCTCTCGTTTTCCCGGAGCACCGCGACCTGCTCGATCTCGCGGCGGATGAGGATGCTATCCAGCGTGCGCGACGAGCGGCGCGTGCCGCCGGCTCGCGCCACCTGCGCATAGACGGGGCTCAGCGCCGAAAAATCCGTGACGGGGCGCGAGACGAACCAGCCCTGCACGAGATCGCAACCCGCTTCGCGGCAGGCGATGAACTCCGCCTCGCTCTCCACGCCCTCGGCGATGACGCGGATGCCGAGCACATGAGCGGCATTGACCGTGTTGCGCACGAGATGACGCTTTCGCGCATCCGCCTCCATGCCGGAAATGAAGTGGCGGTCGATCTTGAGATAATCGACCGGGTGATCGCAGAGCAGTTTCAAGCCATTGTGCCCGACGCCGAAATCGTCGATGGCAAGCTTGAAACCGGCGAGCCGCAGTTTTCGGACCAGCATGGCGAAATCCGGCAGCTGATCGTTGTTGAAGCGCTCGGAAATCTCGAAGCAGATCGACGACGCCGGAATGCCGGCGCGGCTGAGATGGCCGGCAAGGCGCTCGACGAGGTCGGAACCCTCGGCCACCAGCCGGGAATCGAGATTGACGAACAGCGTGCGCGAGCGGAAATCCGGCAGCGCAGCGAAGGCCGCGATCGCCCGGCTGTTGACCATATGCTCGAGCGCCAGAAGCTGGCCGGCCTCATGCGCCCGGTCGAGAAGATCGAGCGGCGAGCGAAAGCCGAGCCGGTCGAAACCGCGCATCAGCGACTCGTAGCCGAAGACGGCACCGGTGGCGGCCTCGACGATCGGCTGGAAGGCCGTTTCGATGACCAGCTTGGCGAGCGTGACGATCTCACCATCGCCGAAGCGACGAAGGGCGAGCAGTTCGGCGGCGGACATGGGACGCTCCGAGGCTTTTACAATGCCGCGAAGTCTCTCCTCCGATCCCTGAAAAATCCGTTTCTTTAGTGTGACAATTCTATGAAACTGCAACGACTACAAAGGGTTGAAAAAGAAATTCCTCATATGGGCAAGGCAAGCAGCAGTGCGCCACCGCCAATCATCGCAACCGCGATCCAGTGCGTGGTCGAAAGCTGCTCGCCGAGGAAAAGGACAGCGAAAACGGCAACGAGCACGACGGAGAGCTTGTCGACCGGTGCGACCTGCGCGGCCTTGCCGATCTGTAGCGCGCGGAAATAGCAGAGCCAGGAGGCGCCGGTCGCCAGACCCGAGAGAATGAGGAAGATCCAGCTCTTCACCGGCACCGTGCCGGGCGCCTGCCAGTTGCCGGCGAGCGTCAGCATGACGGCGATGGCCAGCAGGATGACCACGGTGCGCACGAAGGTGGCGAAGTCGGAATTGACGTCTGATATGCCGATCTTGGCGAAAATCGCCGTGAGGGCGGCGAAGACTGCCGAGCCGAGCGCCCAGACCTGCCAGGAGGTCAGAAAGGCCTTCACACTGCACCTCCCGCGAGCATGACCCGCGTCAGCGCAAGTCCGGCGGCGACCGCCAGCAGCGAAACAAAAACCGACGCGCCGACATAAAGTGCTGCCAGCCCCATCTCGCCGCGCTCCCAGAGCAGGGCCGCATCGAGCGAAAAGGCGGAGAAGGTGGTGAAGCCGCCGAGGATGCCGGTGGTCAGAAACAGCCGCGCCTCCTGCGGCAGGCTGACCTTGAAGGCGAAGACGCCGGCGATCAGGCCCATCAGCAAGCAGCCCAACACGTTGATGATCAAGGTGCCCATGGGAAAATGCGTACCGAACAGCTTTGCCGCCAGCACATTCACCCCATGCCGGCCGGCCCCGCCCATGCCTGCACCCAAAAAGACGATCAGATAGTTCATGTCGATTGTCCCCACATTCCGGCACACTACGGGAATCCCGTATTTCCATTTGAATCCCTACGGAATTCCAGTATGATTCCCTTATGTCGAACAGGTTCGATCCCGCAAAGGACGCCGTCAACCGAGAGAAGCACGGAGTTTCCCTGGGCTTCGGCGATGGGCTCTTCGAGGATGGCAATCATCTGATCCTTCCCTCTCTTCGCCCGGAAGACGGCGAAGAACGAGTCAAGGTGATCGGTAGCGTGGAAGAGAGGCTGTTTACCGGTATTTTTGTCTGGCGGGACGATCTACCCCGCTTCATTTCGGTGAGAAGGAGCAACAAGGGTGAAGAAAACGCCTATCATTCTTCCCTCTGATCCAGCGGATCCGGAGGATTTCGATATCACGGTCGAGGCGATGAACCGCGGCCAGCGCGCACGGCTGATCCGCAGGACCAGAACCGCGCTCGGCTTGTCCCAGACCGAATTCGCGGATCGCTTCCGTGTGCCGGTCGGGACCTTGCGCGACTGGGAACAGGCCCGCGCGACCGCCCCGGATTTCGCCGTCGCCTATGTGCGGGTGATCGGGCAGCACCCTGATCTGGTGGCAAAGGCGGTCGCATAGGTCGCCCTCGTCTCAGTGCTTCCGTTCGAGGATGGAGACATAGTTCGCGACGGCCGCCCCGCCCATGTTGAAGAGGCCGCCAAGCGTGGCGCCCGGCACCTGGATGCCACCTGCCTCGCCGGCAAGCTGCATGGCCGTCAGCACATGCATGGAAACGCCGGTCGCGCCGATCGGATGCCCCTTCGATTTCAGGCCGCCGGAGGGATTGATCGGCAGGCGGCCGTCTTTCGCGGTTTCACCCGAGAGCGCCAGTCTGCCGCCCTCGCCCGGCCTGGCAAGGCCCATCGCTTCGTATTCGATCAGCTCGGCGATGGTGAAGCAGTCATGGGTTTCGACGAAGGAGAGATCGCCGAGCGTGGCGCCGGCCTGCGCCAGCGCCTGCCGCCACGCTTCCGTGCAGCCCTCGAACATCAGGATGTCGCGCTTCGACATCGGCAGGAAATCCTGCACATGCGCGGCGGCGCGGAAGGTTATGGCCCGCGGCGCGCTGGCGGCGGCATCGGAAGAGGCTAGCACCAAGGCGGCGGCGCCGTCGGAGACCAGCGAGCAATCGGTGCGTTTCAGCGGCCCGGCGACGAAGGGGTTCTTCTCGCTTTCGGTGCGGCAGAAATCGAAGCCGAGGTCCTTCTGCATCTGGGCATAGGGATTGGCGACGCCGTTTTTATGGTTCTTGGCGGCGATGGCGGCAAGCGCATCGGACTGGTCGCCGTGGCGCTGGAAATAGGCGGAGGCGATGCGGCCGAAGACGCCGGCAAAACCGGCCGGCGTGTCGCCGTCCTCGGGTAGATAGGAGGCTTTCAACAGGTTCGCGCCGATCTCGGCGGCGGGCGTCTTCGTCATCTGCTCGACACCGACGACCAGCACATGGCGTGCGGCACCGGCGCGGATGGCACGGATGCCCTGGTGCACGGCGGCCGAGCCCGTGGCGCAGGCATTTTCCACCCGCGTCGCCGGCTTGAAGCGCAAGGCGTTATCGGCTTGCAGCACGAGGCTCGCGGTAAAATCCTGCGGCGAGAAACCGGCGTTGAAATGACCGAGCACGATCTCGTCGATATCGCCGGCCGCAAGCCCCGCATGGGCGATCGCCTCGCGCGCAACGGTCACGACCAGGCTCTCGACCGTCTCGCCTTCGAGCTTGCCGAAGCGCGTATGCGCCCAGCCGATGATGGAAACGTCCATGAAGAATCCTCCCGCCGGCATGATGGGCCGATGGCGGCGGGAGGTAAAGGGCAGCGCTTATTTGCGCAGCGCAAGGCCGAAACCGATGAGCGCCCAGCCCTGCATGGCGAGATCGAAGGCGAGGAAAAGGCCGAGCAGCCACAGGCTGTTGACCGGCCAACCGAGCAGGAAGACGAGACCCGCAAGCGCGGTGACAATGCCGCCCGCCATCAGCCAGCCCCAACCCTTTTCCGGGCGCACGCGCCAGGCCGCGAAGATGCGGAAGACGCCGGCGACGAGCAGGGCCGCGGCCATCAGCAGGGTCAGGACGGCGGAGGTCAGCACCGGGTTGACGAAGGCGAGCACGCCGGCTGCCAGATAAAGCAGCGCGCTCAGCGCCCAAGCGATCGTCTCGCGCCAGGCTTTGACCTCGAAGGCATGGGCAAGATGCACGGCGCCGCCGACGATCATCAACATGCCGACATAGTAGACCGAGGCGACCGTCGCGATGAAGAGATTGGCTGCCGCGATGCCGCCGAAAACGAGCAGGACGACGCCGAGGGCGACGAACCAGCCCCATTTGGCGCGGACGTCGGAGAATGGGTTCATTCCGGGAGAGAGGACCATGACGCACCTCGAAAATTGAATGAAAACAAAACCAGCCTAACACGAAATAATGCGCCTTTGCGACATCTGATTGAACTCCTGCCGACGCCGAAGATTTTTATTGATTGATCGATCAATTAAAAATACGCTTGATAAAAATCAGGGGAATGACATGCCGAAGGTTGGGATGGAGCCGGTGCGCCGCAAGGCGCTGGTGGACGCGACGCTGAGAGCGGTCGGCGATCACGGCTCGCTGACCGTGACCATGTCGGAAATCGCCCGCCATGCCGGCGTGTCGCCGGCGCTTGCCCATCACTATTTCGGCTCCAAGGAACAGCTGGTCATCGAGACGATCCGCAGCCTGCTGCGCCAATTACGCACGGACGCCGTGGCGGCCCTCAGGGAGGCGCGCACGCCGCGGGAACGGCTCTCGGCGGTTATCCGCGTGAATTTCCAGGCGCATCAGTTTGCGCCGGAAACGGTGGCCGCGTGGCTTGCCTTCTATTCCGAGGCGCAGCGTTCCGAGGCGGTTCGTCGGCTGCTCGTCGTCTATGCGCGGCGGCTGAATTCCAGCCTGCTCTCCAGCCTCAAGCAGCTCTGCGCGGCTGAGAACGCCGCGCAAATCGCCGATGGTGCCGCGGCGATGATCGACGGGCTATACCTGCGGCAGGGCTTGCGCTCCGCACCGGTCAGCATCGCCACCTCGATCGCGCTAACCGAGAGCTACGTGGATGCACAGCTTGCCGCTGTCGCGGGTGCTGCTTTACCCGACGCGGGCCGGCGAGTGTCTGTCACAGAGAAACGCTAATTCTGATTTCATTTTCCAAGGACCTGTCCGTGACCGCCAGCAAGCCGAATATCCTGATCATCATGGTCGACCAGCTCAACGGGACGTTTTTCCCCGATGGGCCGGCGGACTGGCTTTATGCGCCGAATATGAAGGCGCTCGCCGCCCGCTCGGCGCGCTTCCGCAACAACTACACGTCCTCGCCGCTCTGCGCGCCGGCCCGCGCCTCCTTCATGGCCGGCCAGCTGCCGAGCCGCACGCGGGTCTATGACAATGCGGCCGAATACGTCTCCTCCATCCCGACCTTCGCGCACCACCTGCGCCGCGCCGGTTACTACACGGCGCTGTCGGGCAAGATGCATTTCGTCGGGCCTGACCAGCTGCATGGTTTCGAGGAGCGGCTGACCACCGATATCTACCCGGCCGATTTCGGCTGGACGCCGGATTATCGCAAGCCGGGCGAGCGCATCGACTGGTGGTATCACAATATGGGCTCGGTGACGGGCGCGGGTGTCGCCGAAATCACCAACCAGATGGAATATGACGACGAGGTCGCCTTCCTCGCCAACCAGAAACTCTACCAGCTCTCGCGCGACAACGACGACCAGTATCGCCGCCCGTGGTGCGTGACCGTCTCCTTCACCCACCCGCACGATCCCTATGTCGCGCGCAAAAAATTCTGGGACCTCTATGAGGATTGCGAGCACCTCTTGCCCGATGTCGGAATGCTGGACGAGCAGGATCAGCATTCCGCCCGCATCCTGCATTCCTGCGACTATGCCAAGTTCGCCATCAACGGCGAGCATGTGCGCCGCTCGCGCCAGGCCTATTTCGCCAACATTTCCTATCTCGACGAAAAGGTCGGCGAGCTTGTCGATACGCTGACGCGCACCCGCATGCTCGACAACACGCTGATCTTCTTCTGCTCCGATCATGGCGACATGCTCGGCGAGCGCGGCCTGTGGTTCAAGATGAACTTCTTCGAGGGGTCTGCCCGCGTGCCCCTGATGGTCGCCGGCCCCGGCGTAACACCCGGCCTGCATCTTGCCCCCTCCTCCAATCTCGATGTGACGCCGACGCTCTGCGATCTCGCCGGCATTTCCATGGACGAGGTGATGCCCTGGACGGATGGCGAAAGCCTGCTGCCGATCATCAACGGCGCGGAGCGCATCTCGCCCGTGCTGATGGAATATGCGGCGGAAGCCTCCTACGCGCCGATCGTCGGCATCCGCGAGGGCAAGTGGAAATACATTCACTGCGAACTCGACCCCGAGCAGCTTTACGACCTCGAGGCCGATCCGCACGAACTCACCAACCTCGCCACGTCGGAAGACACAGTCATCCAGGCGACACTCGCCGCCTTCCGGCAGATGCGCGAGGCGCGCTGGGACATGGCCGAATTCGACGCCGCCGTGCGCGAAAGCCAGGCGCGGCGCTGGGTGGTCTATGAGGCGTTGAGGAACGGCGCCTATTACCCCTGGGACCACCAGCCGCTGCAAAAGGCATCCGAACGCTACATGCGCAACCACATGAACCTCGACAATCTCGAGGAATCCAAACGCTATCCGCGGGGAGAATAAGATGAGAGCCCAACCCAAAGCCTCGCATTTCATCGACGGCGAGTATGTCGAAGACACAGCCGGCACGCCCTTCGAAAGCCTCTACCCCGCTACCGGCGAGGTGATCGCCAAGCTCCATGCCGCAACGCCCGCGATCGTCGAAAAGGCGATCGCATCCGCCAAGCGCGCCCAGAAGGAATGGGCCGCGATGAGCCCGACGGCGCGCGGCCGCATCCTCAAACGCGCCGCCGAGATCATGCGCGAGCGCAATCGCGAGCTGTCCGAACTCGAAACGCTCGATACCGGCAAACCCATCCAGGAAACCATCGTCGCCGACCCGACCTCGGGCGCCGATGCCTTCGAATTCTTCGGCGGCATCGCGGCGGCCGGTCTCAACGGCGACTATATCCCGCTCGGCCAGGATTTCGCCTTCACCAAGCGCGTGCCGCTCGGTGTCTGCGTCGGCATCGGCGCCTGGAACTATCCGCAGCAGATCGCCTGCTGGAAGGGCGCGCCGGCGCTGGTCTGCGGCAATGCCATGGTCTTCAAGCCCTCGGAAAACACGCCGCTCGGCGCGCTGAAGATCGCGGAAATCCTTGTCGAAGCCGGCCTGCCGAAGGGTCTCTACAACGTCATCCAGGGTGACCGCTCGACGGGGCCGCTGCTCGTCAACCACAAGGACGTTGCCAAGGTCTCGCTCACTGGCTCCGTGCCGACGGGCAAGAAGGTGGCGGGGGCTGCGGCTTCCGACCTCAAGCACGTCACGATGGAACTCGGCGGCAAGTCGCCGCTCATCGTCTTCGACGACGCCGATCTCGAAAGCGCCATCGGTGGCGCAATGCTCGGCAACTTCTATTCGACCGGCCAGGTCTGCTCGAACGGCACCCGCGTCTTCGTACAGAAGGGCATCAAGGACAGGTTCCTGTCTCGTCTGAAAGAACGTACGGAGAAAATCGTCATCGGCGACCCGATGGACGAGGCGACCCAGCTCGGCCCGATGGTCTCCAAGGCGCAGCGCGACAAGGTCATGGACTATATCGAAAAGGGCAAGGCCGAAGGCGCGACGCTGCTGACCGGCGGCGGCATTCCGAACGACGTTTCGGCCGAAGGCTACTACATCCAGCCGACCGTCTTTGCCGATGTCACCGACGACATGATCATCGCCCGCGAGGAAATCTTCGGCCCCGTCATGTGCGTGCTCGATTTCGACCATGAGGACGAGGTCATCGAACGCGGCAACGCGACCGAATTCGGCCTCTCCGGCGGCGTCTTCACCGCCGACATCACCCGCGCCCACCGCGTCGTCGATCAGCTGGAGGCAGGCACGCTGTGGATCAACGCCTACAACCTCGCCCCCGTGGAAATCCCCTTCGGCGGCTCCAAGCAATCCGGCTTCGGCCGCGAAAACTCGCTGGCGGCGCTGGAGCACTATTCGGAGCTGAAGACGGTTTACGTGTCGATGGGCAAGGTCGAGGCGCCGTATTGAGATTTCGCCCCGTAAAGGGCGTTGGAAGAACATTGGCTGGGGACCGCCATGCAGAACGCAGACTACATCATCATCGGCTCCGGCTCGGCCGGCTCGGCCATTGCCTATCGCCTCTCGGAGGATGGCAAGCATAGGGTCATGGTGCTCGAATATGGCGGCTCGGATATCGGGCCGTTCATCCAGATGCCGGCAGCACTCGCCTGGCCGATGAGCATGAAGCGCTATAACTGGGGCTACCTCTCCGAGCCCGAGCCGCATCTCAACAACCGGCGCATCACCGCGCCGCGCGGGAAAGTGATCGGCGGATCGTCCTCCATCAACGGCCTCGTCTATGTGCGCGGCCATGCCGAGGATTTCAACCGCTGGGAAGAGCTTGGCGCGCAGGGCTGGGCCTATGCGGACGTGCTGCCCTATTACAAACGGCTGGAGACGTCGCTGGGCGGCGAGGCCGGCTGGCGCGGTACCAACGGGCCGCTGCATGTGCGCCGTGGTCCGGTGACGAACCCACTCTTCCATGCCTTCATCCAGGCCGGCCAGCAGGCCGGTTTCGAGACGACGGAGGATTACAACGGCTCCAAGCAGGAAGGTTTCGGCCTGATGGAGCAGACGATCTACAACGGCCGGCGCTGGTCTGCGGCGAACGCCTACCTGCGCCCCGCCCTGAAGCGGCCGAACGTCTCGCTGGTGCGCTGCTTTGCGCGCAAGATCATCATCGAGAACGGCCGGGCCGTCGGCGTCGAGATCGAGCGCGGCGGCAAGATCGAGGTGGTGAGGGCCAACAAGGAGGTCATCGTCTCGGCCTCCTCCTTCAACTCGCCGAAGCTGCTGATGCTCTCGGGCATCGGCCCGGCGCAGCACCTGAAGGACATGGGGATCGAGGTGAAGGTCGACCGTCCCGGCGTCGGCGCCAACCTGCAGGACCATATGGAATTCTACTTCCAGCAGGTTTCCACCAAGCCGGTCTCGCTCTATTCCTGGCTGCCGTGGTTCTGGCAGGGCGTGGCGGGCGCGCAATGGCTGCTCTCCAAGGGCGGTCTCGGCGCCTCCAACCAGTTCGAGGCCTGCGCCTTCCTGCGCTCCGCACCGGGGCTGAAGCAACCGGATATCCAGTATCACTTCCTGCCCGTCGCCATCTCCTATGACGGCAAGGCGGCGGCGAAGAGCCACGGCTTCCAGGTGCATGTCGGCTACAATCTGTCGAAGTCGCGCGGTAACGTGACCCTGCGCTCCGCCGATCCGATGGCCGACCCGGTCATCAAGTTCAACTATATGAGCCACGAGGAAGACTGGATCAAATTCCGCCACTGCGTGCGCCTCACCCGCGAAATCTTCGGCCAGAAGGCTTTCGACGATTTCCGCGGACCGGAAATCCAGCCGGGCGAGAAAGTGCAGACGGACGACCAGATCGATGCCTTCCTGCGCGAGCATCTGGAAAGCGCCTATCATCCCTCCGGCACCTGCCGCATGGGCGCGGCAAGCGACCCTATGGCGGTGGTCGATCCGGAAACCCGCGTCATCGGCGTCGACGGACTGCGGGTCGCCGACAGTTCGATCTTCCCGCATGTGACCTATGGCAACCTCAATGCGCCATCGATCATGACCGGCGAGAAGGCAGCGGACCACATTCTCGGCAGGCAACCGCTCGCCCGCTCCAACCAGGAGCCGTGGGTCAATCCGCGCGCGGCGGTCAGCGACCGCTAAATCTTTGGAACGATTGGGATTGGCGTGGGTTTAGGCGGGCATTTCCGGAGGAAGCCCATGCCCATCTACCACAAGGTTTCACCCACCATGTGAGCGCGAAAACCGATCTCGTCATCACGCTGATCGACGGCATTGCCGGTCCCTGCGCCTTCATAACGGACCCCGTGCAGGCGCGGGACACCGTTCCGTTGCCCGTCGAGGACGCGCTCGCCAGCGCCCGGCAGATGGTTGCAAGCGATATCCACCGGCGCAAGCTTGTCATCGTCGATGAGGATGATCTGTGGCACACGCGCTGGGGCGATCTCGTCCTGCACCCCGACCACAGCCCCTGACAGCAAAAAGCCGGGCTTGCGCCCGGCTTTCTGAAGCACCCCGAGGTCTGGGCGGCTTATGCGAACAGGAAGTCGCTCGTGTGCAGGTCGGCCTTGGCGATGCCCTCGAGAGTGATCGAGCCTGCGCCATACTTGATGACCAGATCGCCCGCACGCGTTTCCGTGGCATGGCTGAGAACGTCGGCGAAGTTCTTCAGCACGGCCTTGTCGAGGCGGATGACATCGAGGCCGGCCTTGCCCGCTTCGAAATCGGTGATGCGGTCATTGCCCTGACCGGCGAAGAAGTAGAACGTATCGGCACCTGCGCCGCCGGTCAGGCTATCGTTGCCGAGACCGCCATTGAGCTTGTCGTTGCCTGCGCCACCCGACAGCGTGTCGTTGCCGGCATCACCGTAGAGCTTGTCGTTGCCAGCATAACCGAACAGGAAGTCGTCACCGTTGCCGCCGCGCAACGTGTCGATACCGGCGCCGCCGTTCAGCGTATCGTTGCCGTCGCCGCCGGAGAGCGTGTCGTCGCCAGCGCCGCCGTAGAGCTTGTCGTTGCCTGCGCCGCCCGACAGCGTGTCATTGCCGGCATCGCCATACAGCGTGTCATTGCCGTTCCCGCCATTCAGCGTGTCGGCACCGCCATTGCCATAGAGCTTGTCGTTGCCGTTGCCCCCATTCAACGTGTCGTTCTTAGCATAGCCGGAGAAGACATCATCACCGGTGCTGCCGTTGAAGACGATCGAGTTGGCGTTCAGGATCTTGACGAGGCCGGCGGTCGCACCCGCGGTCGTCGACTTGCCGCCCATGATGTCGCTCAGGAGCTGGCCGCCGAGCGTCGTGTCGGTCACGCCAAGGCCGGCGATCTTCACGTCGGAGACCATCTTGAAGGTGTTGGTCTTGCTGTCGAGGGCGATCGAATTGCCGAACTCCACCGTGTTCAGCGAACCGGTGATCTTGTGCGTCGACATGTTGTAGTTCCACGCCGTCTTGCCCGACGTCAGCACGACGCCGTACTTGCTGGCGTCGTTCGAATAGTACTGCGTGCCGCTCATCGCCATCGGATCGGTGCTGTTGAAGCCACCGTAGCCTGCGCGCGTGAAGGTCTTGTTGAAGTTCGACAGATAGGCGGAAAAGTCGATGCCCTTGCCGTCCTTGTTGGCGTCGTTGGCGGTAATCGTGATGGCCATGGTCCCCAGTCCTTCCCTGCGGGCCCGATGCCCGCTATAAACTTGAATACAAAACTCAGCTATTAAATCTGAATTTTTTTGTCAAGTTTCTTTGCTGAGTTTTTTCGGGAAGTTTTGCGGCCATGCCGAGGCGTCAGGATTTCTGCCGGAAGCGCCGGAAAGAGAGATATTTGCTCCTCCGCTGAAACTTTGGAAATCCGTTTTGCTGTCTTCCGGGAGACCGGCCTGCGATAATCCGGCAACTTCTCGCAAAGGCTATGGATTAGAATGACTGCTCTCACCGGAAACGGCACCGCGCAGGCCCTCAATGACAAGCTCGCCAATCTCGACCTCGCAGGGCGTCTTTCGCTCGTGGCCGAGCTCGGCGGGCGCGCCGTGTTCACCACCAGCCTCGGCATCGAGGACCAGGTGATCACCGCCGCCATCGGCACCGATCGCCTCGGCATCGACGTCGTGACGCTGGAGACGGGCCGTCTCTTCAAGGAGACCGTCGATCTCATCGACGAGACCGAGGGCCAGTACGGTATCAGCATCACCCGCTATGTGCCCGCGCAGGACGATATCGACGCCTATGCCGCGAAGTACGGCCTCAACGGCTTCTACGACAGCGTCGAAGCCCGCCACGCCTGTTGCGGCGTGCGCAAGCTGAAGCCGCTTGCGCGCGCACTCGAAGGGGCATCCTTCTGGATCACCGGCCTGCGCCGCGGCCAGTCCGGCAACCGTGCCGACACGCCGTTCGCGGAGTTCGACGCCGAGCGCAACCTGATCAAGATCAATCCGCTGGCGGATTGGGACATCGACCGCATCAAGGCCTATGTGGCCGACCATGCCGTGCCGGTGAACCCGATGCATGCCCGCGGCTATCCCTCGATCGGCTGCGAACCCTGTACGCGCGCCATCAAGCCGGGCGAGCCCGAACGGGCCGGCCGCTGGTGGTGGGAAAACGACGAGAAGCGCGAATGCGGCCTGCACGTCGCCGAAGCCACAACCATCCCGGCCCCCAGCGCGGCCTGACCAGAACGAGCCCTCCCAAGGCGTCCTACCTATCCGGAGTAAGAATTTCCATGTCCGATACCCGTCACGAAGCGGAAGCGAAGCAGAACGCACCGCACAAGCCGCCGCTCGATCCGCATCTGAAGGCGCTGGAAAACGAAGCCATCCACATCTTCCGCGAAGTCGCCGCCGAATTCGAGCGTCCGGTGATGCTCTATTCGATCGGCAAGGATAGTTCGGTTCTGCTGCATCTTGCCCGCAAGGCCTTCTATCCCGGCCGCGTGCCCTTCCCGCTCCTGCACGTCAACACGGGCTGGAAGTTCGCCGAGATGATCGCCTTCCGCGACGCCATCGTGAAGGAATACGATCTCGACCTGATCGAGCACGTTAACCCGCGCGGTGCGGCCGAGAACGTCACGCCGTTCAGCCACGGTTCGGCGCTCTACACCGACATCATGAAGACCGAATCGCTGCGCCAGGCGCTGGACGCCGGCAAATACGACGCGGCCTTCGGCGGCGCCCGCCGCGACGAGGAAGCCTCGCGCGCCAAGGAGCGCATCTATTCCTTCCGCACGCCGGATCATCGCTGGGATCCGCGCAACCAGCGTCCCGAGCTGTGGAACGTCTATAACGGCATGATTCGCCAGGGCGAGAGCGTGCGCGCTTTCCCGCTGTCCAACTGGACCGAGGTCGATATCTGGCGCTACATCCAGGCCGAGGATATCCCGATCGTGCCGCTCTATTTCGCGGAAAAACGCCCCTTCGTGGAGCGTGACGGCATGATGATCCTGGCCGAGGACCCGCGCCTCGAACTGCTGCCCGGCGAAGTGAAGCAGGAAGGTGTTATCCGCTTCCGCACGCTCGGCTGCTTCCCGCTGACGGGCGCCATCCGCTCCAATGCCACGACGCTCGACGACGTCATCGCCGAGCTGGAGACCGCCACCGTCTCCGAACGCCAGGGCCGCGCGATTGACCGCGACCAGTCCGGCTCCATGGAAAAGAAGAAACGCGAAGGGTATTTCTGAGATGACCGTTTCCGCCACCGCAACCGCCGAGGTTTTCACCGTGGAAGAACCGGCCCTCGAAACGGCTAAAGCAATCCGTGACTCCCGCCCGCTTCGCCTCATCACCTGCGGCTCGGTCGACGACGGCAAGTCGACGCTGATCGGCCGCCTGCTCTGGGACACCAAGGCCGTCAAGGAAGACCAGGCCGCGACGCTGCACCGCGACAGCGGCAAGCAGAACGATCTCGGCCTGCCCGATTTCGCGCTGCTGCTCGACGGTCTGCAGGCCGAGCGTGAACAGGGCATCACCATCGACGTCGCCTATCGTTACTTCTCGACCGACCGCCGCTCGTTCATCGTCGCCGATACGCCCGGTCACGAGCAGTATACCCGCAACATGGCGACCGGCGCTTCGACGGCGGATCTCGCCATTCTGCTGATCGATGCCCGCGCTGGGATTCTCGAACAGACCCGCCGCCATGCCACGATCGCCGCGCTGATGGGCATTCGCCAGTTCGTGCTGGCCATCAACAAGATCGACCTGACGAACTACGACCGCGCCGGCTTCGAGCAGATCACGCATGACTTCAAGGAATTCGCGCTGACGCTCGGCGTCAAGCAGATCACCGCCATCCCGATGTCGGCGCTGAAGGGCGAGAACGTCGTCTATGACGGCCGCGCCGCCATGCCCTGGTATGAAGGCCCGACGCTGGTCGAGACGCTGGAAAAGGCCACCACCCGCTCCAACCAGACGGTCGGCTTCCGCCTGCCGGTGCAGCGTGTCTCGCGTCCGGGCGAAAGTTTTCGCGGCTATCAGGGCACGGTTGCCGGCGGCTCGGTGAAGCCGGGCGATTCGGTCGTCATCCTGCCATCGGGCATGGTCGCCAACGTCACCAAGATCGTCACCTTCGACCTCGTGCGCAACGCCGCCGTCGCGGGTGACGCCATCACGCTGGTGCTCGACCGCCAGGTCGACGTGTCGCGCGGCGACATGATCGTCGCCATCGACAGCCAGCCGATGACCGGCCGCGGCTTCGACGCCCAGCTCGTGGCCCTCCAGCCGGAAGGCATCGAGCCCGGCAAGCGCTACTGGCTGAAGAGCGGCTCGCGCCGCCAGCGCGTCACCGTCGATCCGATCAGCCAGCTCGACCCGAAGACCTCGAAATGGGCCTCGGCCGACAAGCTCGGCATGAACGCCATCGGCAAGGTGCATCTCACCTTCGACGAACAGGCGATCTTCGACACCTACGAGCAGAACCGCACGACCGGCGCCTTCATCCTGATCGATCCCGACACCAACAACACGGTGGCCGGCGGCATGATCTCGGGCCGCCGCTCGGAACTGGGTGGCATCCACAAGGACGACCAGCGCGTGCTGCTCTCGCTGCCCGCCGATCTCGCCGAAAAGATCATGGCGACCGAACTGTTCGCCGACCGCCGCCACGACGTGGACGTGCGCCACACCAGCGCGGGCCGGGCTGCGGAAATCCTTGCGGATCTCGACGAGTAATCGTCAGCACAGGAACGTAAAAAGGGGCCGCAAGGCCCCTTTTTGTTTGTCGTCTTTGCTCAGAAGAAGAAATACCAGAGCAAGAGGACGAGGAAGAGCGGAACGCCCATCAACCAGAGAATCAAAGCCCGAGCCATTGAAGTTTCCTTTCCCTTTGACTGTTGGAAAAGGAATGCCCGAGGGGTGAATTTGTTCCATGAGCAAGGCATAACAAAGGGCGCCGTGGCGCCCTTTGAGCTTTGATGGACCGGTTCCGCCGAGCGGACTTACCGTTCGCGGAACGCCTTGGCGAAGTAATCGGCGAGCGGCTTGACCAGATATTCGAGCGGTGAGCGTTCCGAGGTCTGGATGAAGGTTTCGACCGGCATGCCGGGCATGACGTGCTTGTCGCCGAGCTTGGCCATTTCGCCGGCCTCCGGCTTGATTTCCGCCTTGTAGAAGGTGGCGCCGGTGCGCTGGTCGGAGAGCACGTCAGCGGCGACCTTCGTGACATGGCCGAAGATTTCCGGCGTCGAGCGGTGGTCGAAAGCCCCGAAGCGGATATGCGCCATCTGGCCGACATGGACCTGGTCGATCTGCGTCGGCGAGATCTGCGTGGAGATGACGAGGTCCTGCTCCTGCGGGATGATGTAGAGCAGCGGATCGGCCGGACGGATGACCGAGCGCAGCGCATGGACCTGCATGCCGAGCACCACGCCGGACATGGGGGCCGTGATATCCATGCGGCCGAGCGTTTCCAGCTTGGCGTTGCGGCGCTCCTTGAGCTCGGCGATCTTCGCCTCGATCTCGCGCAGCGAGGTCGTCGCCTCCTCGCGCACCGTCGAATGGATGTTGAGGATGGCGATCTCGATTTCGGCGACGCGGCCGGTGTTCTCGGCGATGTTGGAGCGGGCTTGGCTGATCGTGCCGCGGATTTCCGCCTCTTCACGCTGAAGGGCGAGAACACGGCTGGCATTGGTCAGCGACTGGGCAAGCAGCTTGTTCTGCGCGTCCAGCTCCTTGCCGATGAGGCTGACCTGGGTTTCCAGCGCCTGGATGCGGCTTTCGAGGCCTTCATTCTGCTTGGCGATCTGCGCCTTCTTTTCCTGAAGCTGCGCGGCCTGCTTGTCGCGGGTTTCCGCCCGCGCCGCCATCAGCCGCTTCTGGCCGGTGACGATCTCGGCGGCTTCCGGATTGGTCGCCACGGCCTTGAGGAGATCGGGATCGAAGGTGATCTCCGTCTTGTCGTCCTGTTCGGCCTGAAGCCGCGCCGCCGTGCCGAGCAGGCTGTAGAGCTGGCCTTCGATGACGGTCAGTTCCGACTGGTCGAACGTGTCGTCGAGGCGCATCAGCACGTCGCCGACCTTGACCGTATCGCCTTCCTTGACGCGGATCTCGCCCACCACGCCGCCCGTCAGGTGCTGCACGACCTGGCGGTTGGCGGCGACCTCGATGATGCCGGCAGCGACGACCGCGCCGTTGATGCGCGTCAGCGCCGCCCAGGCGCCCATGCCGCCGAGCAGCACGAAGACCGTCGTATAGCCGGCGATCGCATAGCGGCGGCTGCTCCACTTTCTGTCCCTGGAGCCTGTTTCCCGAACCATGGTCCTGTCCTTACTTGTTGCTGCCGCCGGTGCCCGTGCCGCCCACGACCTGCGTATGGTTGCGCAGATGCGCGCGCAGAACGTCGTCACGCGGGCCGAAGGCCAGGCGCTGGCCGTTTTCCATGATGAGGATGAGCTCGCATTCCTCGATGGCGGCCGGGCGATGTGCCATGATGACGATCGACTTGCCCTCGGCCTTCATGTTGCGGATGGCGAGGTTGAGCGCCATCGAGCCCTCGGCGTCGAGGTTGGAGTTCGGCTCGTCGAGCACCAGCAGAACCGGATCGCCATAGAGCGCACGGGCGAGGCCGACGCGCTGCTTCTGGCCGCCCGAGAGACGGCCGCCCATGGCCGGCAGCTTGGTGTCGTAGCCATCGGGCAGGCGCAGGATCATGTCATGCGCACCGGCCTTCTTGGCCGCTTCCACCACCTTCATCGGATCGGGATCGAGCGCCATGCGGGCGATGTTTTCGGCAATCGTGCCTTCGAACAGCACGACATCCTGCGGCAGGTAGCCAACATGGTCGGCAAGTCCATCCGTGCCATACTGTTCCAGCGAAGCGCCGTCCAGGCGCACCTTGCCGCCAGCGGGCGGCCAGATGCCGGTCAGCACCCGCGCCAGCGTCGACTTGCCCGACGCGCTCTGGCCGATGACGCCCAGCGCCTGGCCGGGGCGCAGTTCAAAGCTCAGCATGCGCACCGTCGCGACCTTCTCGCCCGGCGGCACAACGGTGACCTGCTCGACATCGACGATAGCGCGCGGCTTCGGCAGCGCGGTGCGCGCGTCTTCCTCCGGCACGCGGCCCAGAAGCTCGGAGAGCTGGCGCCAGCCCTGTACGGCGCGCTGGATGAGCGCCCACTGGCCGATGGCGCCCTCGATGGGGGCGAGCGCGCGGCCGATGATGATGGAGCTTGCGATCATCGCGCCGGCGGTGATTTCGTTCTTCAGCACCAGATAGGCGCCGAGCGCCAGAATGGCCGACTGAAGGAAGACGCGGAAGGTCTTGGAAGCGATCGAGTAGAAGCCGTTGCTGTCGGAATAATGGATATTGGCTTCCAGCGCCTTGTCGCGCAGGAGCTGCCAGCGGCTGGCGACGGAGCGGCGCATGCCGAGTGCGCGAACCGTGTCGCTTTCCTTCTGCAAGGTCTGGGTCATCTCGTCGGACTGGCGGCCGGCGATCATCGCCCGCTCCTGGTCTTCCTTCGTGCCGTTCTGGTTGAGCCAGGTGAGCCCAACGAGGATGAGGCCGCCGACGACGCCGAGCATGCCCATCCAGGGGTGGAAGGTGAAGATGACGAAGATGAAGAGCGGCGTCCAGGGAATGTCGAAGGCCGTGAAGACGGCGGGCGACGACAGCACCTTCTGGATGGCATCGAGATCGCGCATGCCGGTGACCGTCGAAATACCCTGCGCGTGCAGCGTGGCGCGGTCGAGTACGGCGTTGAAGACGCGTTTGTCGAAGCGGGCCTGGAAGCGCGCGCCGATGCGGGCGGCGATGCGGCTGCGCAGATGGTCGAGCACGCCCATGATGAGATAGAGCCCGACAATGAGGCCGGTCAGCGCCACCAGCGTCGCCTCCGAACGGGAGGCGAGCACCCGGTCGTAGATCTGCAGCATGAAGAGCGGCCCGGTCAGGACGAGCAGGTTCACGAAGAAGCTGAAAAGGCCGATGGCGAGGAAGCCAGCGGCACTCGTCTTCAGCACGGCTCTGAGTTCGTCCACACCGGACTTGCCCGATGATCGCATGGGAATATCTCTTTAAAGTTCGACGCCGGAGGTTCGGCCGGCAACCGGCCGTTGTCCGAGCGGCGAAGGCCCCTCGACCGCTCCGCCGCCCTCGGCCGGATACGGAGCCGCGCGCACGTTTAACGCGCGGCTTTGATGAGAGACGGTATAGGGCGCGATTTATTCGTAAAGCAACAGAATTTCGATTGACGGCGTGAAAACATGATAATTTTAATCATGTTTATGCACCGAACTGTCACCGTCGTTCGGCTTGGCGAAACGGATTTTTCCGAGAATGAACAGCACGATAAAGCAGGCGAGCGTTGCAAAGACCGCGAGGAACCAATAGCCGAGCCCCACCGCAAGCCCGACCGCGCCTGCAAGCCACATGCCGGCGCCCGTCGTCAGCCCCCGCACCTCGCCGCGCGAAAAAACGATCATGCCGGCGGCGAGAAACGCCACGCCCGACGTGACCGCCTCGATGACGCGCAGGGGATCGATGCGCACCTGCTCATCGGCAAAGCCGGCCATGTGCACGCTCTCGATGGAAAGCAGCGCGAAGACGCAGGCCGCGAGCGCCACGAGGATATGGGTGCGCAGCCCCGCCGCCTGATCGCGATATTCGCGCTCCCCGCCGATGACAGCCCCCAGAATGATGGCGCCCGTCATGCGCAAAAGCATGACGGGATAGGGAATTTCGGTCTTTCCGAAGAGCTCGGCGGCGATCTGTTCCATGGGCTTCCAAACGGCAGAACGGCAAACCGGTTCCCGCCAAGAAGAAAAATTTCCCGGCGCACCAGCACTTTCCCCAAGATCGCGGATTTTTTTGATATTTTGCGCTTGTCGAAGGCAAAACCCTGTTCTATAGAGGCGCCGCTGGTCACGGAGTGTAGCGCAGTCTGGTAGCGCACCACGTTCGGGACGTGGGGGTCGAGTGTTCGAATCACTCCACTCCGACCAGCTTAAAAGCCTCGATCTTCAGGGCTTTGACACTTTCCCGAAACCCTCCCTAAACGACGCCTCGCTTGAACGGCCCGATGACCATCGGGACTATGTCGCACGCGCTTGCGACCGTTGCACGTGCTCACTCGTCTCCCATCGGCCGGATCGAATAGGGGATCGTGCGGCGCATGTTGTGTTCGATCACCAGATGCCCCTTGAGCGGCGGCACGGCGCGGCTGGCGCATTGGGTGCGTTCGCAGATGCGGCAGGAAATGCCGATCGGGTCGTAGGCGCCGGCATTGCTGAGATCCATGTCGTCGGCATAGACGAAGTTTTCGGCGTAGGAGATCTCGCAGCCGAGCGCCAGCGCATAGTGCTGCTGCGGCTGGCGGAAGCCCCGGCCACCGCGCGAGACCTGCATGGAAAGGCACAGATAGCGCGCGCCATCCGGCGTCTCGGCGAGCTGCCGGGAAATCCGGCCGGGGCTCTCGAAGGCCTGATGGGCATTCCACAGCGGACAGGCGGCGCCGAAGCGGGCGAATTGCAGGCGTGTGGCGCTGTGGCGCTTGGTGATGTTGCCCGCCCGGTCGATGCGGGCGAAGAAGATCGGCACGCCCTTCTGGCCGGGCCGCTGAAGCGTCGACAGCCGGTGACAGACCTGCTCGAGGCTCGCGCCGAAACGGGCGGAGAGCAGGTCGAGATCGTGCCGCACCTCGCGCGCCGCCTCCATGAACTTGTGATACGGCAGGAGCAGCGCTCCGGCGAAATAGTTGTGCAGGCCGATGCGACAGATCTCATAGGCTTCGGCCGTGCGGAAACCGGCGCCGCCGGCAACCCTGTCGACGATGGTTTCGGCATGGAGCTGGGCGATCTGCAGCGCGATCTGGAAATGGCGGGTCGGCGCGGGCAGATAGGAGTTCAGCGTGAGCAGCCGCGCCTTGGGATCATAGGCGCGCACGAGATCGTCGTTTTGCGCGGCACGCGTGATCCGCACGCCATATTGTCGTTCGAGATAGCTGGACAAGAGAGGCCCCGGATCGGCGTCGCCGATACCGATCTCCGCCGCCAGCCGTTCGGCCAGCAGATCGAGGTCGCCGATATAGTTGTCGACGAAATGGAAGAAATCGCGCACCTCCTCATAGGGGGTCGCCTCGACGGCGGCGGGGCTGCGGCCCAGCGTGTCGTTGATGCTGGCAAGCTGCTCCGACGTGTGGCGATAGGCGCGGTGCGC
The DNA here is from genome assembly GCF_049199905.1 of Shinella sp. M27. Classification (NCBI taxonomy): domain Bacteria; kingdom Pseudomonadati; phylum Pseudomonadota; class Alphaproteobacteria; order Hyphomicrobiales; family Rhizobiaceae; genus Shinella; species Shinella sp. M27. Next base: position 22,128 of record NZ_JBLZPK010000023.1, on the reverse strand, counting down.
GGCGATCAGCGCGTGCGCAAAGCCCGGTGCGTTCTGGGTGACGAGCTTCAGCTCCTGCAAGCTTGGCGAATAGCCGTCGAAAAGCGTGTCCGTCAGCGTTTCCGAGAGCGCCGAAACCAGCCGATCGCCTTCGCCGCCCGAGAGTTCGGCGAGATCTATGCGGAATTTCTCGGCGAGCGCCACGAGCACGCCGGCCGAAACCGGGCGCTGGTTGTTTTCGATCTGGTTGAGATAGGAGACGGAAATGCCGAGGCGTTCGGCGAACTGCGCCTGTGTGGCGCGGTTCGCCTGGCGCAGGTCGCGCACCCGTCTGCCGATATAGAGCTTGTTCGCCGCCATGTTTGCAACTTTGCAAAATTAATTTGCAAAATGTGTAACGCTTGCATGTGCACCCGATCAAGTGTTCATTTCTGCCGCTATTGGGCCTAAGCATGATCGACCGGGGCATTTTTCACGCCCCCTGTTGAACCAGACACGGACAGAGCGATGCACGCAATTCTCGACCAACTCGAAGCCCGCCGGGAGGCGGCGCGGATCGGCGGCGGCCAGCGCCGCATCGATGCCCAGCATGCCAAGGGCAAGCTGACGGCGCGCGAACGCCTCGACGTGCTGCTCGACGAGGGCTCCTTCGAGGAATACGACATGTACGTCACCCACCGGGCGACCGAGTTCGGCATGGCCGAGCAGAAGGTGGCCGGCGACGGCGTCGTGACGGGCTGGGGCACGATCAACGGCCGGCAGGTCTATGTATTCAGCCAGGACTTTACCGTGCTCGGCGGCTCGCTCTCAGAGACCCATGCCAGGAAGATCTGCAAGATCATGGACATGGCGGTGAGGAATGGTGCGCCAGTCATCGGCCTCAACGACTCGGGCGGCGCGCGCATCCAGGAGGGCGTGGATTCGCTCGCCGGCTATGCGGAGGTCTTCAAGCGCAATGCCGAGGCCTCCGGCGTCGTGCCGCAGATCTCCGTGATCATGGGGCCGTGCGCAGGCGGCGCGGTCTATTCGCCCGCCATGACCGATTTCATCTTCATGGTGCGTGACAGTTCCTACATGTTCGTCACCGGGCCGGATGTGGTGAAGACCGTGACCAACGAGATCGTCACGGCGGAAGAACTGGGCGGTGCGCGCACCCACACGCAAAAATCCTCCGTCGCCGACGGCGCCTATGAAAACGACATCGAGACGCTGGAGCAGGTTCGCGCGCTGTTCGATTTCCTGCCGCTCAACAATCGCCAGAAGCCGCCGCTCCGGCCCTTCCACGACGATCCGGCACGACTGGAGGAACGGCTCGACACGCTGATCCCGGACAGTTCCAACAAGCCCTACGACATGAAGGAACTGATCACGGCGATCGCCGACGAGGGCGATTTCTTCGAGATCCAGGAGGCCTTCGCGAAGAACATCGTCATCGGTTTCGTGCGTATCGAGGGCGAGACGGTGGGCGTCGTCGCCAATCAGCCGATGGTGCTGGCCGGCTGCCTCGACATCGACAGCTCGCGCAAAGCCGCCCGCTTCGTGCGGTTCTGCGATGCCTTCTCCATTCCGATCCTGACGCTGGTCGACGTGCCGGGCTTCCTGCCGGGCACGGCACAGGAATATGGCGGCGTCATCAAGCACGGCGCAAAACTGCTCTTCGCCTATAGCCAGGCCACCGTGCCGATGGTGACGCTGATCACCCGCAAGGCCTATGGCGGCGCCTATGACGTCATGGCTTCCAAGCATATCGGCGCCGATATCAACTACGCCTGGCCGACCGCCGAGATCGCGGTGATGGGCGCCAAGGGCGCGACGGAAATCCTCTACCGCTCGGAACTCGGCGACCCGGAAAAGATCGCCGCGCGCACCAGGGAATATGAAGAGCGCTTCGCCAACCCGTTCGTCGCCGCCGAGCGCGGCTTCATCGACGAGGTGATCATGCCGCATTCCTCGCGCCGCCGCATCGCCCGCGCCTTCGCCTCGCTGCGTGGCAAGCAGGTGGAAACGCGCTGGAAGAAGCACGACACGATCCCGCTCTGAGCGACGCGATAAAGGCCTTAAAGAATGTTCAAGAAAATCCTGATCGCCAATCGCGGCGAAATCGCCTGCCGGGTCATAAAGACTGCGAAGAAACTCGGCATCGCCACCGTCGCCGTCTATTCCGATGCCGACCGGGGTGCGCTGCATGTCGAGATGGCCGACGAGGCCGTGCATATCGGCCCGGCACCGTCGGCGCAGTCCTATATCGTCATCGACAGGATCATCGAGGCGATCCGCAAGACCGGGGCGGATGCCGTGCATCCCGGCTACGGCTTCCTCTCGGAAAACGCCGCCTTCGCCGAGGCGCTGGAGAAGGAAGGCGTCGCCTTCATCGGCCCGCCGGTCGGCGCTATCCAAGCAATGGGCGACAAGATCACCTCCAAGAAACTCGCGGCCGACGCGGGCGTTTCCACCGTGCCCGGCCATATGGGCCTGATCGAGGATGCCGACGAGGCGGTGAAGATCGCCGGCCAGATCGGCTATCCCGTGATGATCAAGGCCTCTGCCGGCGGCGGTGGCAAGGGCATGCGCATCGCCTGGAACGATGCGGAGGCGCGCGAGGGCTTTCAGGCCTCGAAGAACGAGGCGAAGAGCTCCTTCGGCGACGACCGCATCTTCATCGAAAAGTTCGTGACGCAGCCGCGCCATATCGAAATCCAGGTGCTGGGCGACAAACACGGCACCACGCTTTATCTCGGCGAGCGGGAATGCTCCATCCAGCGGCGCAACCAGAAGGTCGTGGAGGAGGCGCCCTCGCCCTTCCTCGACCCCGCGACCCGCAAGGCGATGGGTGAACAGGCCGTGGCGCTGGCGAAGGCCGTCGGCTATCATTCCGCCGGCACGGTGGAATTCATCGTCGATGGGGACAGGAATTTCTACTTCCTCGAGATGAATACGCGCCTGCAGGTGGAGCATCCGGTGACGGAGCTGATTACCGGCATCGATCTCGTCGAGCAGATGATCCGCGTCGCCGCGGGAGAAACGCTGAGCTTCGGGCAGGACGACGTGACGCTCAACGGCTGGGCCATCGAAAGCCGGCTCTATGCGGAAGACCCCTACCGCAACTTCCTGCCGTCCATCGGTCGCCTCACCCGCTACCGCCCGCCAGTCGAAGGCGCGCAGGCGAACGGCACGGTCGTGCGCAACGATACCGGCGTCTTCGAGGGTGGCGAAATCTCGATGTATTACGACCCGATGGTCGCGAAACTCTGCACCTGGGCGCCGACGCGGCTCGCCGCCATCGATGCCATGGCAACGGCGCTTGACGATTTCGAGGTCGAAGGCATCGGCCACAACCTGCCCTTCCTCTCCGCTGTGATGGGCCACGACCGTTTTCGCGCCGGGCGGCTGACCACGGCCTTCATCGCCGAGGAGTTTCCGGACGGTTTTCACGGCGTCGCGCCGGATGCCGCGGCGGCCCTTAAGCTTGCCGCGGTCGCCGCGTTCGTGCAGCAGGCCGTGCAGGCGCGCGCCGCGCAGATTTCCGGCACGATCGGCAATCACCGCCGCGTCGTCGGCAAACAATGGGTCGCCAGCCTTGCCGATGGCGATCATGCGCTGACGCTGGAAAACCGGGACGGCGGCGTTTCCGTCCAGTTCGAGACCGGCGAGACGCTTACCGTCGAAAGCGACTGGACGCCCGGCCGTCGCCATGCCGTCTTCACCGTCGCGGGGGAACGACTGGGCGTGAAGGTGGACCTTTCCGGCCCGGCGATCCGCCTGCGCTGGCATGGCATGGATGTGAAGGTGCATGTGCGTGCGCCGCGTGTCGCCGCCCTTGCCCGCCTCATGCCGAAGAAGGCGCCGCCGGATACGTCCAAGCTGCTGCTCTGCCCGATGCCCGGCGTCGTCACCGCGCTTCTCGTTGCGGAAGGCGATGTCGTCGAGGCGGGCCAGGCACTCGCCACGATCGAGGCGATGAAGATGGAAAACATGATGCGGGCGGAGCGCCGCGGCACCGTCAAGCGCCTCGCCGTCAAGGTCGGGCAGAGCCTTGCGGTGGATGAAACGATCTTGGAGTTCGAATGATGGCCGACAAGACGCTGAAAGACTGGGAGGCGCTCGCCGAAAAGGAACTGCGCGCCGCCCCGGAAACGCTGACCTGGCGCACACCTGAGGGCATCGCCGTCAAGCCGGTCTATACCGCCGACGATCTCACCGGCATCGATCATCTCGGCTCGCTGCCGGGCTTTGCGCCCTTCGTGCGCGGGCCGCGCGCCACCATGTATGCCGGCCGTCCCTGGACGATCCGGCAATATGCCGGTTTCTCCACCGCCGAGGCCTCCAACGCCTTCTACCGCAAGGCGCTCGCCGCCGGCCAGCAGGGTGTCTCCGTCGCCTTCGACCTCGCCACCCATCGCGGCTATGACAGCGACCATCCGCGCGTCGTCGGCGATGTCGGCAAGGCGGGGGTGGCCATCGACAGCGTCGAGGACATGAAGATCCTGTTCTCCAACATTCCGCTGGAGAAGATCTCCGTCTCCATGACGATGAACGGCGCGGTCATCCCGATCCTTGCCAGCTTCATCGTCGCCGGCGAAGAACAAGGCGTGCCGCGCGAGGCGCTGTCCGGAACCATCCAGAACGACATCCTCAAGGAGTTCATGGTCCGCAACACCTATATCTACCCACCGCAGCCCTCGATGCGGATCATCGCCGACATCATCGACTACACGGCGCGCGAGATGCCGAAGTTCAACTCCATCTCGATCTCCGGCTATCACATGCAGGAGGCCGGCGCGACGCTGGTGCAGGAGCTGGCCTTCACCATCGCCGACGGGCGTGAATATGTCCGCGCCGCCATCGCCAAGGGGCTCTCCGTCGATGATTTCGCCGGCCGCCTCTCCTTCTTCTTCGCCATCGGCATGAACTTCTTCATGGAGGCGGCCAAGCTGCGCGCCGCCCGCCTGCTCTGGGACCGCGTGATGGACGAGTTCCAGCCGAAGAAGGCCTCCTCGCGCATGCTGCGCACCCATTGCCAGACCTCCGGCGTCTCGCTGCAGGAGCAGGATCCCTACAACAACATCGTGCGCACCGCCTTCGAGGCGATGTCGGCCGCACTCGGCGGCACGCAGTCGCTGCACACCAATTCCTTCGACGAGGCGATCGCGCTGCCGACGGAATTTTCCGCCCGCATCGCGCGCAACACGCAATTGATCCTCCAGCACGAGACGGGTGTCACCAAGGTCGTCGATCCCCTCGCCGGCTCCTATTACGTCGAGAGCCTCACCAGCGAACTGGCCGAAAAGGCCTGGGCGCTGATTACGGAGGTCGAGGCGATGGGCGGCATGACGAAGGCCGTGATCGAGGGCCTGCCGAAGCGCCTGATCGAGGAGGCCGCGACGCGTCGGCAGGCCGCCGTCGACCGCGGCGACGAGGTGATCGTCGGCGTCAACAAATACCGGCTGGAGGACGAGCAGCCGATCGACATTCTGGAGATCGACAACAGCGCCGTGCGTGCATCGCAGATCAAGCGGCTGGAGGACATCCGCCGCCGCCGCGACGGCAAGGCCGTCGATGCGGCGCTCGGCGCACTGGAAACCGTCGCCAAGACCGGCGAAGGCAACCTTCTCGAAGCGGCCGTCGCGGCCGCACGGGCGCGCGCCACCGTGGGCGAGATTTCCGATGCCATGCGCCGCGCCTTCGGCGACCATGCCGCCCTGCCGGAGGTGGTCGGCGATATCTACGGCCCCGCCTATGGCGACGATCCGGAATTCAGGACGCTCACCGGCAGGATCGCCGCGCACAAGGCGCGGCCGAAGATCATGGTGGCGAAACTCGGCCAGGACGGCCATGACCGCGGCGCGAAGGTGATCGCCTCGGCCTTCGGCGACCTCGGCTTCGAGGTGCTGATGGGCCCGCTCTTCCAGACGCCCGAAGAGGCGGCAGACCTCGCCGTCGCGCAGAAGGTGCAGGTCGTCGGCATGTCCTCGCTCGCTGCCGGCCACAAGACGCTGGCGCCGGCGCTGGTCGCATCACTGCGCGAACGCGGGGCGGAGAACGTCGTCGTGGTCGTCGGCGGCGTCATTCCGCGGCAGGATTACGATTTCCTCATCGAAAACGGCGTCGCCGCGGTCTTCGGCCCCGGCACAAACGTGCTCGATGCGGCCAATGCCGTGCTCGATCTCGTCGAAGGCCGGATCCGCAACCAGTAAGGAGAAGCCCATGCTCGGAGCGCTCAATCACGTCGCCATCGCCGTGCCCGACCTCGCCGCCGCCGCGGACCGCTACGCCGCGCTCGGCGCAAAAGTCTCCGCCCCGCAGGACCTGCCGGAGCACGGCGTCACCGTCGTCTTCGTCGAGCTGCCCAACACGAAGATCGAGCTGCTCCATCCGCTCGGCGAGGCCTCGCCAATTGCCGCCTTCCTCGAGAAGAACCCGGCCGGCGGCATCCACCATCTCTGTTTCGAGGTGGCCGACATCGCCGCTGCCGCCGATACGGTGCGGGCGACGGGCGCCCGCATTCTCGGCGACGGCACGCCGAAGATCGGCGCGCATGGCAAGCCGGTGCTTTTTGCTCATCCCAAGGATTTCCACGGCGCGCTGGTGGAGTTCGAGCAGGCGTAGCGGCGGTCTTCCCGCCATACTGTTGCAAATCCGCAAGGTTTCCAGTCGTTCGACGGGGACAATCACAAAGTTTACGGCAAGCGATTCCCCTTTTGCACGGGCTGCGCTATGGCGAATCGAGGCTCGTTTTCGAGTCGCCCCAACACGGCCGCACCGAAGTCCAAGGAACTGGCACTATGAACTCCCGCATTGCAATTCTGGCAGGCGTCGCGCTTGCCCTCGCCGGATGCACCACCGCCACCGTCGCGTCCAATCCGCTGCAGGCCCGCTGGAACGGCAAGACAGCCGGCACCTTCTTCGCGGCCTATGGCCCGCCGCAGTCCGACGCCGCGGGTTCGGGCGGCGCGACGATCTACAAGTGGCGTGGCGGCTTTGCCAAGGGCAAGTCCTGCACGGTCGAGCTGACCGTCAGCGAGAGCTACAGGATCAACAATATCCGCGCCGTCGCCGATCGTCCCGATCCGAAGGGCGGCCCGTCGCACTGCGAAAAGGTTCTCGACGCGGCCAAGTAACGGACGCATCGATCGATCCCTTTCAAGGCCGTGCGGAAACGCGCGGCCTTTTCATTTGGAGGACAGAATGCAGGAAGACCGTCTCTATCACGACCCCGAACTCGCCGATTTCTACGATCTCGAAAACGGCTGGTCGCGCTCGCCCGATTTCGACTATTGCCTGTCGCTGGCCAGGGATGCCGCAAGCGTGCTCGACCTCGGCTGCGGCACAGGCGAGCTTGCCGTGGCGCTGGCGAAAGGCCGCACGGTCGTCGGCGTCGATCCGGCTCCCGCCATGCTGGAGATCGCACGGGCCAAACCGGGCACGGCGGAATTCATCGAGGGCGATGCGCGCACACTGCGGCTTGGCCGCCGCTTCGAGCTGGTGCTGCTGACCGGCCACGCCTTCCAGGTCTTCCTGACGCCAGAGGATCGCCGCGCGGCGCTTTCGACCATCGCCGCCCATCTCACCCCCGGCGGCCGCTTCATCTTCGACAGCCGCAACCCTGCCTGCCGCGAATGGGAGGAATGGGGGCCGGAGGAATCGCTGCGCACCGTCGAGCATCCCCGCTTCGGCCCCGTCTCCGCCTGGAACGATGTCAGCGAGGACCCCGCGACCGGCATCGTCACCTATGGCACCCATTATGAAATCCAGGCGACGGGCAAACGCCTTTCGGCTGCCTCGCACATCGCGTTTCCGGAAAAGGCCGAGCTGGAAGGTTTGATCGCCGAGGCCGGCCTGCGGGTGGATCGCTGGCTTGGCGACTGGGAAGGAAACGAATGGCGCGCGGGCGCGAAGGAACTGATCCCGCTCGGCGGCCTGGCTTAGAAACAGGCACGCGCCACTTCGTCAGCGGCTCTGCAAAAGATGCCCCCACAGCATCATGAGGGGGCGGGCCGTGGAGCGCACGGCAAAATGGCTTCCCGCCGGATAGTGCAGCGCCGTGCCCAGGCGGCGTCGGCTCCAGTCGCCGCCTTCGAGCGTGAACTCGCCGTCCGTCAGCGGAAGCACGACGGACGGGTAAGGCTGGAGGAAATCGGGAAAGCGCGTATAGGGCGCAAGCAGGGTCAGGCCGATGCGGACATCGCTACGCTGCTCCAGGCCATGTTCGCCGATCAGCACCGCATGCGCATGGTCGCGCTCGAAATTCACGCTGGCATAGGGTCCGGCCGGCCCCTGATGCCAGACCATGGAATCACGCAGGTCGCCGAGCGCCTCGGAAAGCCCTCGCCCCTGGGCACCCTGCTTGGAGAGAAGGCGTAGCGCCGTATCGAAGCTCGCCGGGCGTGCGCCCTTGATCGCGGGATCGCCCACGGCCGTCACATGGGCGCCCGGCTTCTGCAGCTTGTGGATCACCTTGCAGCCGGTGAAATTCGCCATCAGCGGCGAGGCCGGCGATACGATCACATTGCCCATCGTATCGATGATATGCTGCAACGCCTTGGGCCGCCCGCCCCATGAGCGGCTTGCACTGCGCGCCACGCCCGCCGGCGTCGCCAGGAACGGGTCCCTGCTCTCCTGTTTGCGCCGGTTCGATGAGGTCATGCGTTTCATCCGACATGTCAAAAGCGACGGGGTCATCACGGCCTTCCGTGAGGCCGCCGATGGTCAACCGGAATGAAGGAGAATCCGCTTGAGATCAATGTGCCCCGGCGACTTTTGCGGACGTTCATTTGTGGTAATACCCGTCAAACCACGAGGTTGCCATCCAGCAACCCGTGGAAGCGGCAGGCTTCGTGCGATTAAGCCTGATCGAAATGGATTCTGTTTGCTTGAAAAGAGAGCTGGCTGGGGCGCCAGGATTCGAACCTGGGAATGCCGGTACCAAAAACCGGTGCCTTACCGCTTGGCGACGCCCCAACACGGCGGGTGCCTGATTAGCAAAGGGCGCGGGGGTGGACAATGGTTAAGTTCTCTCTTCCGCGATTAATTCTTGCCCGTGCCCGATTTGGAATGCCGGGCCGCTTGGTGCTTGGCAGGCGGGGCGGTGGCGGATAGGGTCGCGGGATGACCGTCTTGGCGGCTCGGGCCTGCCTAACAGGCCTGTGCGCCGCCATTCTCACGAGGAGCCTTGATGTCCCAGTTTCGCGCCCGTCCGCCGGCCGTGCCCACCATTCTTCTCGACGATGCCGTCGTGCGCGTCACGCGCTGGGATTTCGAGCCGGGGGCCGATACCGGCCATCACGTGCACGGGCTCGGCTATGTCGTGGTGCCGATGACGGATTGCGACTTTCTCATCGAGGAAGAGACGGGCGAGCGGCGCGTGCACAGCAAGACCGGCGCGGTCTATCGGCGCGAGGCCGGCGTGGCGCACAATGTCGTCAATGGCGGCGACAAGCCGATGAGCTTCATCGAAATCGAGTACAAGTGACCGTTGTGGCCAGTACAACGCAAGACGACGCGCCGCGCTTCGACCTCGATTTCAAGCCGGCCTATGGTGAGGCGGTACCCGTCGCGCCGGGCGTGCAGCGCCTCACCGTCAACAATCCGAGCCCCTTCACCTTCCACGGCACGAACAGCTACATCGTCGGCGGCAAATCCGTGGCCGTCATCGACCCCGGTCCTGAGGACGAGGCGCATTTCGCCGCGCTGATGCGCGCGCTTGCCGGCCGGGAGGTGACGCATATCGCCGTCAGCCACACCCACCGCGACCATTCCCCGCTTGCCCGCCGGCTGAAGGCGGAGACGGGGGCGATCATCGTCGCCGAGGGGCCACACCGGGCGGCACGGCCGCTGCATGAGGGCGAAAGCAACCCCTTTGCCGAGAGTTCGGACGTCGACTTCGTACCTGACATCGCGCTTGGCCATGGCGAGCGCGTGCAAGGCGACGGCTGGGCGCTGACCGCGCTGCTCACGCCCGGCCACACGGCCAACCATGCGGCCTTCGCGCTCGACGGTCCCGATGGCATCGTGTTTTCCGCCGACCATGTCATGGCCTGGGCGACAACCATCGTCGCGCCGCCGGATGGCGCCATGGCGGACTACATGGCCTCGCTGGAACGGCTGCTGGAACGCGACGACCGCATCTATTTTCCCGGCCATGGCGGGCCGGTGCGCGAACCGGCCTCGTTCCTGCGCGGGTTGCGCACACATCGGCGCATGCGCGAGCGGGCGGTGCGCGAGCGCATCCGGGCGGGCGACCGGCTGATCGCGGATATGGTGAAGGTCATCTATCGCGAGACCGATCCGCGCCTGCACGGCGCGGCGGCGCTCTCGGTGCTGGCACATCTGGAGGATCTCGTGGGGCGCGGCGAGGTGGTGACAGAGGGGCCGCCCTCGTTGAACGGGCTCTATTTCCCGGCGCCGGGTACTTAATCTCCGGCGATGCCCAACAATTCGGCGTCGAGCGCCTTCAGATAGCCCTCGACCAGCTCGGCGCCGATGCCGAGATCATGCGGCCCGTAGCGTGAGGCGGCGCGCATGTCGACCAGCGTCGTCTCCGCCTCCTCGCGCAGGCGAATGACAACATCGAAGCGGAAGCCGAAGAGCGGCGAGCGCCATTCGCCCTGCAGCAGCACGTCGCCGGGGCCGCCGATATGCGGCAGGGTCGGCGTGGCCTCCGGTCGGGCCTCGGGGATCGGCACCTCGCCAAGCTCCTCCTGGCTCTTCGCCACCTTGCCCGGATCGACGACGAGGTCTTCGAGATCGGCCTGGATATTGTCGAGGCCCGCTTCGCTGGTGATGGTGATGCCATAGGCGGCGGCGACCTTGCGCGCGCCCTGATAGACGCGATCGAGTGCGCCTTCGTAGCGGCGCCCGGACAAAGCGGGATAGGCCTCGAGCTGCACCTCGCGATCACGCGCCGTCACCATGCCGACGCGCGGCAGCCAATCCTGCTGGGCGGACGGCTGGGAAAGCCAGGGGGGCGGGGCGAGTGTGTCCGTCGTCACGTCATAGAGCGCCGGGCGATAGAAATAGGCATAGGCCGCTGCACCCGAGACGCCGAGCGGCAAAAGCGAGAAGAGCAGCGCCGTCAACGACGCCTTGCCACCACGCGCGCCGACCATCCAGAGCCGCGCGAGGCCGACGGCCGCCAGCAGCACAGCCAGTCCCGCCATAACAGCGGCAAAGCCGGCAAGCGCCAGGAAATGCGGCGTCGTCAGCGGGCCGAAACGATGCGACAGCACGACGGCGACGAACAGCACGCAGGAAAACAGCGCAAGCCGCCGCGCCCAATGCGCCGCATGGGAAACGGGCCGTTCGTACTGGATCGTGATCGCCATGGCTCACCCGCTCTGCCCGCGGCGTCGCTGCCGCTTTCCTTCCCTAACGCAGGAAGGCGGATTTTTCCATCGGCGTCGTGGCGCGCTTTAGCGATGACATTCCGATAACGCCCTACGAAAAACCTTGCGTGCCGTAAATTTGCCACGCTCGTTAACGAGTTTTCATAAACGGGGGTAATTTACGGATGCACGGGCGAACAAAACAGCGTTTCGCCCGTTCGCTGGACTTGGTTTAGGAGCAAGACGATGTTGCCGACGCAGACTGCCGCCGACACACCGCTCGCCATCACGGCTGGCGAACCCGCCCTCCCCCTGGAGCTTCTCGAACTCGAATTGTCGCTCGACGGCTTTTCCGGCGACGAAGCCGGTTTTGCCGAAGCGGTTCGCGCCGCTGCCAGTCAGCTCGGTGGCGATTATCTCTTCGACCTGCCCGCCTCAGGCCTTGCGGACGATTGCCTGCGCATCGCCGCGTTGCGTGTGCCGAAGGGCGATGCGGGCGCTTTGAGCGTCGTCTTTGCGCTGCTCGATGCTGAAGGCGCGGCCATCCGCGTGGAAAATCCCGACGAGAAGACTTCGGACCTCAAGCGGTTTGCCGACGCTTTCGTCGATGTGCTGCAACGCATATGACGGCCAGCGTCCGGACCGCGCCATTCGGGAAGCGCGCTATACACTGTCGGGCGACAGGCGTTATGTCTGTCGCATAACAGTTTCCGGAGTTCCCATGTCGAAAATCCTCATTCGCTTCGCTGCCCTTGCCGCGACCGCGCTTTTCCTCGCCGGCTGCCAGACGGCAGCCGAAGTGCGCGCCGGCGATGAAAACAAGTGCCGCGCCTATGGCTTCCGCCCCAACACCGATGCCTTCGCGGAATGCCTGCAACGCATCGATCTCGACCGCCGCGCCGAGTTCCGCGTCACGCGCATGGACCCGATCATGTGGAACCAGCCGACCGTGATCTATGTCCGCGGCCGGCGCCACTGATCGTTTGCCGGATCAGCCCTTGCCCTTGAAGGCGGCTTGCGCTGCCGCAAGCCGCGCGATCGGCACGCGGAAGGGCGAACAGGACACGTAATCCAGCCCCGCCTCCTCGCAGAAATGGATCGAGGCCGGATCGCCGCCATGTTCGCCGCAGATGCCGAGCTTCAGGTCGCCCCGGGTGCGGCGGCCACGCTCGGCGGCGATGCGGATGAGTTCGCCCACGCCATCGAAATCGAGCTGCACGAACGGGTCCTGCTCGACGATGCCCTTCTGGATATAGGTCGACAGGAAGGCCGAGGCGTCGTCGCGCGAGATGCCGAAGGTCGTCTGCGTCAGGTCGTTGGTGCCGAAGGAAAAGAATTCGGCCGATTCGGCGATGACATGGGCACGCAGCGCGGCGCGCGGCAGCTCGATCATCGTGCCGGTGAGATAGGTGATCGGCACGCCGCTTTCGGCGATGACCGCCTTGGCGACCGCGTCGATGCGCGCCTTCACATAATCCAGCTCCGCTTTGAGGCCGACGAGCGGCACCATGATCTCGGGTTCGACAGCGGCACCCGTCGTCCTGGCCGCTTCCACGGCCGCCTCGAAGATGGCGCGGGCCTGCATTTCGGCGATCTCCGGATAGGAGATGGCGAGGCGGCAGCCGCGGTGGCCGAGCATGGGATTGAATTCATGCAGCGTATCGACCCGGCGGCGCAGCAAGGCCTCGTCGATGGCAAGTGCCGCCGCCACTTCGGCGATCTCCTCGTCCGTCTTCGGCAGGAATTCATGCAGCGGCGGATCGAGCAGGCGGATCGTCACGGGCATGCCGTGCATGATCTCGAAGAGTTCGACAAAATCCGAACGCTGCATGGGCAGGAGCTTGGCGAGAGACGCACGGCGGCCGGCTTCGTCCTCGGCGAGGATCATCTCGCGCATCACATTGATGCGGTTACCCTCGAAGAACATGTGCTCGGTGCGGCAGAGACCGATGCCCTCGGCACCGAAGGAACGCGCGGCGCGCGCATCGGCCGGCGTTTCGGCATTGGTGCGCACCTTCATGCGGCGCGTGCGGTCCGCCCATTGCATGATGCGGCCGAAATCGCCCGACAATTCAGGCTGGAGCATCGGGATCTCGCCCTTCAGCACCTGGCCGGAGGAGCCGTCGATGGTGATGACGTCCCCTTTCCTCAGCGTCACGCCATGCGCCACCAGCATCTCGTTGCGCAGGTCGACGCGCAGCGTGCCGGCGCCGGAAACGCAGGGGGTGCCCATGCCGCGCGCCACGACCGCCGCATGGCTCGTCATGCCGCCGCGCGTGGTCAGAATGCCCTCGGCGGCGTGCATGCCGTGGATGTCTTCCGGGCTCGTCTCGATGCGCACAAGAATGACCTTGCGGCCTTCCTCCTCGGCCTGCACCGCATCCTCCGAGGTGAAGACGATGGCGCCCGTGGCCGCCCCCGGCGAGGCCGGCAGGCCGGAACCGATGACGTCGCGGCGGGCGCGCGGATCGATGGTCGGATGCAGGAGCTGGTCGAGCGAGGCGGGATCGATACGGGAGACGGCTTCGCCTTCGCTGATCAAGCCTTCCTCCGCCATCTCGACGGCGATCTTCAGCGCGGCCTTGGCGGTGCGCTTGCCAGAGCGGGTCTGCAGCATCCAGAGCTTGCCGCGCTCGATGGTGAATTCGAGGTCCTGCATATCGCGGTAGTGCTGTTCCAGCCGGTCGCAGATGCCGCGGAATTCGGCAAAGGCCTCCGGCATCAGCTTTTCCAGCGAGGGACGGTCGGAACCCGAGGCGAGGCGCGCTTCCTCGGTGATGTTCTGCGGCGTGCGGATGCCGGCCACGACATCCTCGCCCTGCGCATTGACGAGAAACTCGCCATAGAGCTTGTTTTCGCCCGTCGAGGGATTGCGCGTGAAGGCGACGCCGGTCGCCGAGGAATTGCCGAGATTGCCGAAGACCATGGCCTGGACGTTGACGGCAGTGCCCCAGACGGCGGGAATATTGTGCAGTGTGCGATAGGTGACGGCGCGCGCATTCATCCAGCTGGCGAAGACGGCGCCGATGGCACCCCAGAGCTGGACTTCCGGATCCTGCGGGAATTCCTCGTCCAGCTCCTCGCGGATGACATCCTTGTAGCGGGCGATGACATGCTGCCATTCGACGGCGGAGAGTTCGGTATCCTGCTCATGGCCGAGCCGGCCCTTCTCGTCTTCCAGGATTTCCTCGAAGACCTCGTGATCGAGGCCCATGACGACATCGCCATACATCTGGATGAAGCGGCGGTAGCTGTCCCAGGCGAAGCGGGCATCACCGGCATCGTGGCCGAGCGCTTCGACGGTCCTGTCGTTGAGGCCGAGGTTCAGCACCGTATCCATCATGCCCGGCATGGAGGCGCGCGCGCCGGAACGCACGGAAAGCAGGAGCGGCTTGGCCGTATCGCCGAAGGTGCGGCCGGTGATCGCCTCCATCTGGCGCAGCGCCTCGCGGACCTGGTCCTTCAGCCCCGCCGGCAGGGCACGGCCGCTATCGTAATAGTGGTTGCAGGCGGCGGTGACGATGGTGAGGCCGGGGGGCACGGGAAGGCCGAGATTGCACATTTCCGCAAGGTTCGCGCCCTTGCCGCCCAGCAGGTTGCGATCCGCAGCACTGCCCTCGGCACGACCGTCCCCAAAGGTATAGACCCACTTCTCCATCGACGCCTCCCCAAATGCGTTTTTTCAATCTACAGGAAGTCCATCCCGTTGAAAACGCGGCCCGATAGGAATTTTGCTGCACTGCGTCAAAATTGCGACGGCGATGCAATATCATCGATGAAAAATATAATGCCGCACGCCCCGTTCGGGGCGGCGGCAGGCTCAAGACCAGACATGGCCTCAATTTCCCTCGATGGAAAGCCCCTTCTCATCCACCCGGATTTCGACGCCGTCAGGCTTCTTCTCCTGCTGGTAGGCATAATAGGAAAACCCGGCCACCACGACGATGAGGGCGCCGATGACCATGTAAAGTGTATCTCTGCTCACGAATTTGATCCCCAATTGCATGTCTCGCCTGCAGGAACGCGCAGGCGCTCATCAATGCATCGGGTGAGGTTTTGTTCCCGTCAGGAAGCTTCGCGCAACTGCTCCGCCGTCTGGAGATCCACCGACACCAGTTGCGACACGCCCTGCTCGGCCATGGTGACGCCGAATAGGCGGTTCATGCGGGCCATGGTGATGGGATTGTGGGTGATGATGACGAAGCGGGTTTCGGTGGAGGCCGCCATCTCGTCCATCAGGTTGCAGTAGCGCTCGACATTGTGGTCGTCGAGCGGCGCGTCCACCTCGTCCAGCACGCAGATCGGCGCGGGATTGGTGAGGAAGACGGCGAAGATCAGCGCCATGGCGGTCAGCGCCTGCTCGCCGCCTGACAGCAACGTCATGGTCTGCGGCTTCTTGCCGGGCGGGCGGGCGAGGATTTCAAGGCCGGCATCGAGCGGGTCGTCGCTCTCGATCAGCTGAAGCTCCGCCGTGCCGCCGCCGAAGAGGTGAGTAAACAGGCGCTGAAACTGCACATTGACCACGTCGAAGGCGGCGAGCAGCCGCTCGCGGCCTTCGCGGTTGAGGCTCTGGATGGCCGAGCGCAGCTTGCGGATCGCCTCGATGATATCCTCGCGCTCGGCGACGAGAGCATCGAGCTTTTCCGTCAGCTCCTTCTGCTCCTCCTCGGCACGCAGGTTCACCGCGCCCAGTCGTTCGCGCTCGATCTTCAGCCGGTCGAGTTCGCGTTCGCGCTCGCGTGGGTCGGGCAACGGCGCATCGGCGGGGTGGCCGGTGACGCGCAATGCCTCGTGCGGCGCGCAGGACAGGGCTTCGCGGATGCGCGCCTCGCCTTCGACGCGGCGTTCGCGGGCGGAAACGAGGCGTTCTTCCGCGCGGCCCCTGACCTCGCGGGATTCGGCGAGCTGCGAGAGAGCCGTCGCGGCGATGCGGTCGGCCTCACGCTGGCGGTTTTCGGCCTCCTGAAGCGCATCGGCGGCTTCCCGGCGGGCGGCTTCGGCGTTGGTCAGGCCGGTCAGCAGCTCGCGGCGCTTGTCCTCGATCTCGTCGGGCGCCTCGGCAAGCTCCTCCATTTCCTCGCGCGCTTCCGCCTCGCGCTCGCGCAGGGTCGCGATGTGGTTTTCGGCACTGGCGGCGCGGTTTTTCCAAGTCTCGCGCTCGGCGGAAATCGCCATCAGGCGGCGCTTTCGGTCGGCCATTTCGCGGGCGAGGCCGTCATGGGCGGCGCGGGTTTCGGCGAGCGTCGCACGATCGGTGGCGACATCCATCGTATGGGTGCGCAGGCGAAGATCCAGATCGGCGAGATCCGGGGCATCCTCCAGCGCGGCGCGCGCATCCTCGAGCGAGGTCGCAGCCTCATCCACCTGCGCCTCGATCTGCGCGCGCGTTTCCGCAAGCACGGCACGGCGGCGGATGAGATCGCCGGCGGCGCGCTCGGAGGCTTCCAACGCCTCGCGGGCTTCGGCTAGCGTGCGGGTGGCGGCACGCTGCGTTTCGCGGGCGGCCTGCTGGCGTTGCGTCTCGGCGCGGATCGTCTCGCCGGCGCGGGCGAGATCCGCTTCGGCATCAGCGAGCGCCGCGCGGGCGTCTTCCAGTTCCGTTTCGAGTTCGGCGAGGCGGTTTTTCTGTTCGAGGCGAAGGGCGGCGGCACTCGGCGCATCGGCACTGGTGACATGGCCATCCCAGCGGAAGACGGCACCATCGCGCGTGACGAGCCGCTGGCCGGGCTTCAGCTGCGGCAGCAGGGTCAGCGCCGCATCGACGCTGCCGGCGATGCCGATCTGCGCCAGCCGCCGATGCAGGACTTTTGGCGCACGGACGTGGGTGATCAGGGCGGAGACGCCTGACGGCAGCGCGGGATCGCCGGACGCATCGCCGGAAAGGCGCCAGTGCACGGGCGCATCGGTGTCGGCGGGAGAATCGAGATCGTCACCGAGGGCGGCACCGAGCGCGGTTTCATAACCGCGGTCGACATCGACATCCTCGACGACAGGCGCGAAGGAGCCGCCGGCAGCGCCGGCCTCCAGCATGCGCCGGATCGTGCGGGCTTCCGTCTCTATGCCGGCGAAGCGGGCGCGGGTGGTATCGACCGGGCCACGCAAGGCGCTCTCCGCAAAACGCGCCTCCTCCAGCGCCTCCTCCACGGCGACCAGCAACTCGCCGGCCGCTTCCAAAGCCTCTTCGGCAAACTGCACGGCGGCGCGGCGCTCTTCCGGATCGGGCAGCGCGTTGATGCGCGCATCCATCTCGTCGAGGTCGCGCGCCTGTGCATCCAATTGCTGGCCGAGGCGGAAATGGCGCTCCGAGAGATCGCGGATCGCCTTTTCCAGCTGGTTGCGCACCGCCGAGGCTTCCGCCCGTTCAGCGGTGACGGCGGCGAGCGCCGCTTCGCTTGTCGCGAGCTTTGCGGCGGCCTCTCCCATCGTCTCGCGGGTGGCTTCGGCGCGCTCGTCGGCCTCGGCGAGGATTTCGCCGATTTCATCCTCCTCCGCCGTCAGCCGATCCAGCACGGCGGCATTGTCGGCCACCATGCGCTCTTCGCGCACGATGTCCTCGGCAAGCTGTGCCATGCGGCGGGCAAGCTCATCGCGGCGGCGCAGCAGGCGGGCGGCATCCTCTTCCAGCTGCGTGCGGGCGATCTGCAGGCGTTGCAGCACGGCAGCGAGTTTCGCCTCGTTCTCGCGCAGTTCCGGCAGTTTCAGGCTGGCGACGGCCTGCTCCTTGGCCGCCTGCATCTGAGCATTCGCCCGCTCAGCGACGATGGAGGTCGCCTGATTGAGCTGGCTTTCGGCCTCGCCCTCGGCCTCCTTGGCCTGCACCCAGCGGATATGCAGGAGCATCGCCTCGTGGCGGCGGATATCGGCGGAGAGCATCTTGAAGCGGTTCGCCTGGCGCGACTGACGCTTCAGGCTTTCGATCTGGCTTTCGAGCTGCGAGGTGACGTCTTCCAACCGCTCGAGATTGGTTTCGGCGGCGCGCATGCGCAGCTCCGCCTCGTGACGGCGGGAATGCAGGCCGGAAATGCCGGCCGCCTCTTCGAGCAGCTGGCGGCGCGCCTGGGGTTTTGCCTGGATGAGTTCGCCGATGCGGCCCTGCCCCACCATGGAGGGCGAGCGGGCGCCGGTGGAGGCATCGGCGAAGAGCAGCTGCACATCCTTGGCGCGCGCCTCCTTGCCGTTGATGCGGTAGACCGAGCCGT
>NZ_JBLZPK010000023.1:0-3362 GCF_049199905.1 Shinella sp. M27 | reverse complement strand
CTTCAAAACCGGTAGAAGGATCAGAGCATGCTGTCGATGAGGGCCGACATGGTGTCAACCGACATGTCCCCCGAATAGCGCTTGCCGTTGATCAGGAAGGTCGGGGTCGCCGCGACGCCGAAGTCCTTGGCACCGCGCTCGCGTACCGCGTTCACATCATCCAGAAGCTTCTGGTTCGTCAAGCAGGCCTGGAAGCTCTCCTGTGTAAAACCGGCGAGTTTGGACATCTGCAGCAGCGCTTCGCGGCCATCCTGTGCGGCAGCCCAGGTTTCCTGCTGCTTCATCAGCATGGAAAGCATGGGGAAATACTGGCCGGCTTCGGTCAGCTTCGTCGTGTCCTGCGGGTTGCAGCGCGCCAGCATGAAGGCGGCGGCAGCGCGCGGATCGAAGGGGAATTCACGCACGATGAAGCGGACCTTGCCGCCATCGACATACTTCGCCTTGATGGCGTCGAAAGTGTTGTTGTGGAAGGCCGCGCAATGCGGGCAGGTCGTCGACATGTATTCGACGATCGTCACGGGAGCATTCGCCTCACCGAGCGCCATGTCGGGCAGCGCGCCGGGCTTGAGCACTTCCGCCATGTCGACATCGCCTTCGGACGTGGGGACTTCGGCAGCCTTGGCTTCAGCGGCAGGCTTCTGGGCAGTTTCGGTCGTCGTGGTGGTCGTGGTCGCAGCCGTGCCGCTCGCCGTGCTCGATTCCGTCGTCGTGGTCGTCGGCGTCGTGGCGGTCTCGGTCTTCGTTTCCGTCGAGGTGGCCGGCGTCGAGCTTGCGCTTTCCGTCGTCGTCTGGCTGGTTTCAGGAGCCTTGGCGGTCTCCTTCTTCTCGTCGCTGCATGCGGCCAGCGTCACGGCAAGCGCCGCGACGGCGACGCCGGAGAAGAGGCGCTTCATCAGGCTCATTTCGGAAAGGGACATGGTCTCTCCTGTGGGAAGGAATGGGATTCGAAATCTCTTAGCGCAATTCCGGGCGAAAACCGCTGACAAGCGTCCGGATTTGCTCTCGGCTCTCCCGTTATACCTGCTTTGGGGCGGGAACAAGCGGAGTTAAGGCTAGTAACTTCAAAGAATTGTGACCGTTCGATGGTTGCAGGCGCGGGCTTTCGCGCTTCACTTGCGCCGGCCGAGCACGGCCGTGCCGAGCCGCTTCAGCGCCGCCTTCAGCGCGTCTCCCTCGATGCCTTCGACGAGATGATCGAGATGCTGGGCGGCCGCCCCCGTCAGCGGACGCGGCTTGGGACGGCGGTTGCTCTGAATGCTGACCGGCTTCTGCACGATCTTGATCTGGTTGACCGCCGGAAAACCGAAGAAGCCGTTGATGCGCTGGATGATCTCGCCCTGCTGGTGGCTGAGGAAGAGTGCCCGCGCGCCCTCGCAGGCGATCGTCAGCACGCCCGCCTGGTAGCCGCCGCCCTCGCCCGCCATTTCGGAGGCGCGGCGCGGCCAGGCGATGCGCTCCGGCCGGGTGCATTCGGCGAATTCCGCACCGGCGATCTCGTCCCATGAGCCCAGCAGCATCGTGTTGATGCCGGCGCGCTTGGCGAGCACCGGATCGATGAGGCCATTGGCCACTTCGCTGATCTGCACAATGCCGCGGCGCGGCTTTTGCTGGACGTTTTTGTTCACGCTTTACCTGTCTTTTCAGACGCAGTTCCGATCGCAAAACCGCTTCACACTTTTGCGGAACTGCTCAGGGAAAATATTCCTGTTTCTGCCGCGAAGCACTTGAAGATCGCGGATCAGTCCGCCAGTTATAGGCCCTTCGATCCCGTTCAGGCAAATCATGACCCAAGCTCATCGGACCATGGCGCCCGCCGACCTTATCCTCGCCTGGTACGACAAGCACCATCGCGACCTGCCCTGGCGCGTCAGCCCGTCGATGGCGGCGGCCGGGGTGAGACCAGATCCCTATCGCATCTGGCTGTCGGAGGTCATGCTGCAGCAGACGACGGTGCAGGCGGTAAAGTCCTATTTCGCGCTCTTCACCTCGCGCTGGCCGATGGTTACGGACCTTGCCAAGGCCGACAACGAGGATGTGATGAAGTCCTGGGCGGGGCTCGGCTATTATGCCCGTGCGCGCAATCTCAAGAAATGCGCCGAGGCGGTCGCCTTCGAGCATGGCGGGGTGTTTCCCGATACGGAGGATAGGCTGAAGGCCCTGCCCGGCATCGGCGACTATACCGCTGCCGCCATCGCCGCCATCGCCTTCAACCGCAAGAGCGCCGTGCTCGACGGCAATGTCGAGCGCGTCATCTCGCGCCTCCATGCCATCGAGACGCCGCTTCCGGCGGCAAAGCCGGAAATGCGGGCACTTGTCGCCGCCATGACGCCGGAGGACCGGCCGGGCGATTTCGCCCAGGCGATGATGGATCTCGGCGCCACGATCTGCACGCCGCGCCGGCCGGCCTGCGCGCTCTGTCCGCTCAATGTGGATTGTCGTGTGCTTGGCCGCGACGATCCCGAACTTTTTCCGCGCAAGGCGGCGAAGAAGGAGAAGCCGGTGCGGTTGGGGGCTGCCTTCGTGGCTGAAGACGAGGACGGCGCGGTGTTTCTGCGCAAGCGCATCGAGAGCGGCCTGCTCGGCGGCATGACGGAAGTGCCGGGCAGCGCCTGGACGGCGCGCGTCGATGGCGACACCGCAACCACCGCCGCGCCTTTTCCGGCCGACTGGCACGCCACCGGCACCGTCACCCATGTCTTCACGCATTTCGAGCTGCGCCTCACCGTCTATCGCTCGCGCGTGCCGCGCGGCACGGCGAAGGGCGCCGGATGGTGGCAGCCGAAGGCGACGCTCGACGGCGAGGCTCTGCCGACCGTCATGAAGAAGGCAATAAAACAGGCCATACCCGACGCATTCGAAAAGACGAGGACCGCATGACCAGCATCGAAATCCGCCACATCGTTTTCGACATCGGCAAGGTGCTGATCCACTACGATCCGCATATCCCGTTCACCCGTCTCATTCCCGACGATGCCCAGCGCAACTGGTTCTTCACCAATGTCTGCACGCACGACTGGAACCTGGAGCAGGATCGCGGCCGCAAGTGGGAGGATGCCGAGGCGCTGTTGATCGAGGCGCATCCCGACCGGGTGGAACACATCCGCGCCTTCCGCAAATATTGGCATGAGATGGTCTCGCATGCCTATGTCGAGAGCGTCGCGATCATGGAGGCGCTGATCCAGGAAGGCCGCGACGTGACCATGCTGACGAATTTCGCAGCCGATACGTTCAAGGAAGCCCGAAAGCTGTTTCCCTTCCTCGACATGCCGCGCGGCGTGACCGTCTCGGGTGAAGTCGGCCTGATCAAGCCGGATCTCGCGATCTACGAGAAGCACAGCCGCGATTTCGGCCTCTCGCCGGCC
>NZ_JBLZPK010000022.1:91241-138268 GCF_049199905.1 Shinella sp. M27 | reverse complement strand
CATCACAACATACAAACAGGGCTGTATGTTAATTCCTGATGTTTGACAATCGTAGATCACGCACCGTAAGGCCGCAATCCACCCCAATCACGGATTCGTGATGAGGGACCTCAACGTATCGCCCGGCCATTGGCGTCGAAACGATGCGTCTGGCCGGCCGCCGGCGTGGCATAGACCACGTCGTCGACGGCATAGTGATGCTCGCCGAACAGGCGGACGGTGATGAGGCCGACCTTCTCCGATTCGATATAAACGATCGTGTCGGCGCCGAGGTGCTCGACATGCACCACCTTGCCCTTCCACTCGCCGGCGTCGCGCGAAAGCGCCAGGTGTTCCGGGCGAACACCGATGGTCTTGGCGTCGGTCACGCCAAGGCGGCTTGCGTCGATGAAATTCATGGCAGGCGAGCCGATGAAGCCTGCGACGAACAGGTTGGCCGGCTTGTTGTAAAGCTCCATCGGCGAGCCGACCTGCTGGATGACACCGGCATCGAGCACCACGATCTTGTCCGCCAGCGTCATCGCCTCGACTTGGTCATGCGTGACGTAGATCATGGTTGCCTTCAGCTCGCGATGCAGCCTGGCGATCTCGAGGCGGGTGTTGACGCGCAGCGCCGCATCGAGATTGGAGAGCGGCTCGTCGAACAGGAAGAGCTTCGGTTCACGCACGATGGCGCGGCCGATGGCGACGCGCTGACGCTGACCGCCGGACATTTCCGCCGGGCGACGGCCGAGATACTTTTCAAGCGACAGCATGGCCGAGGCCTTGGCGACACGCTTCTCGATCTCCTCCTTCGGAGCGCCGGCCTGCTTGAGGCCGAGACCCATATTGTCCTTGACCGTCAGGTGCGGATAGAGCGCGTAGGACTGGAACACCATGGCGATGCCGCGCTTGGCCGGCGGCACGGTGACGACGTCGGCGCCGTCGATGGTGATCGAGCCCGACGTCGCGTCCTCGAGACCGGCGATGATGCGCAGCAGCGTGGACTTACCGCAGCCCGAGGGCCCGACGAAGATGACGAATTCGCCGTCCTTCACGTCGAGGTCGATACCCTTGATGACATCGACGTTGCCGAAGGACTTGCGTATGGATTTAAGTTGAAGAGAGCCCATTCGATTTCCCCTTAAAGCTTGACCGTCTGACCGGTTCTGACACTTTCATCGGCCGCCAGGCAGATCCTGAGCGACTGCACCGCGTCGTCCATGTGCCGCGTAAGGTCGATGTCTTCGCGAATGGCCTTCAGCACGAAGGCCTGTTCACGATCGCAGAGTTCCTGGTGGCCGGGCTCGCCCGCCATCTTCAGGTCCTCGTCCGGTGACAGGAACTTGCCGTCGGGGCCGGTGGCCGCGTTGTGAACGCGGATGACCGCGGTCTTGGTGTGCGTGTCGATATCGTCGGACTTTGCATTCGGGTCCATGACGATCGAAACGGAGCCATTCGGTGACATGACATCCTTCACGAAGAATGCGGTTTCGGAGATCATCGGACCCCAGCCCGCCTCGTACCAGCCGAGCGAACCGTCGTCGAACAGCACCTGGAGATGGCCGTAATTGTACATGTCCGGCTTGATCTCGTTCGACAGGCGCAGGCCCATGCCGCGTACCTCGACGGGCTTGGCATCGGTGATCTGGCACATCACGTCGAGATAGTGCACGCCGCAGTCGACGATCGGCGGGGTCGTGTCCATCAGCGCCTTGTGGGTCGCCCAGGTCGGGCCGCTCGACTGCTGGTTCAGGTTCATGCGGAACACGTAGGGACCGCCCAGCTTGCGGGCTTCCTCGATGAGGCGGATCCACGAGGGATGGTGGCGCAGGATATAGCCGACGACCAGCTTGCGACCGTTCGCCTTGGCGCAGGCCACCACCCGTTCGGCGTCGGCGACCGTGGTCGCCAGCGGCTTTTCGAGGAAGACATGTGAACCGGCTTCGAGGGCTGCGATCGCATATTCGGCATGGCTGTCCGAATAGGTGCTGATCGAGCAGAGTTCCGGCTTGAATTCATGCAGCGCATCGAGGAACGACGGGTGGATCTCGTAGCCTTCCAGCCCGGCCGGGACCGGAACCTTGGAGCGGTTGACGAGGCCGACGATCTCGTAGCCGGGGTTTTCGTGATAGGCGAGCGCATGGCTTCTGCCCATGTTGCCGAGGCCGGCGGAAAGAACGCGAATGGGGGTCATGGCTGAACTCACTTGACTGCTCCGGAGGTGATGCCGCGGATCAACTGCCGCGAGAAGACGAGGTAAAGGACGAGGACGGGGAAGATCGCCAGCGACAGGGCTGCGAGAACCGCGTTCCAGTTGGTGACGAACTGGCCGATGAAGATCTGCGAGCCGAGCGTCACCGTCTTGGTCGCCTCGCTCGGCGCCAGGATGAGCGGGAACCACAGGTCGTTCCAGATCGGGATCATCGTGAAGACCGCGACCGTCGCCATGGCCGGGCGCACCAGCGGCAGGACCAGGCGGAAGAAGATCGAGTATTCCGAGAGCCCGTCGATACGCCCGGCATTCTTGAGGTCGTCGGAGACGGTCCGCATGAACTCCGAGAGGATGAAGACGGCGAGCGGAATGCCCTGCGCGGTATAGACCAGGACCAGCGCCGTCAGCGTGTTGACGAGGCCGGTCGCCACCATGCCCTGCAGGATCGCCACCGTGCCGAGACGGATCGGGATCATGATGCCGATGGCGAGGTAGAGCCCCATCAGCGTGTTACCGCGGAAACGGTATTCCGAGAGCGCGAAGGCGGCCATGGCGCCGAACAGCAGCACGAGAGCGATTGCCGCCACCGTGACGATGAAGCTATTCTGGAAGTAGGTCGCAAAGTCGCCCTGCCCCAGCACCGTATAGTAACCGACGAGATCGAAGGTCTTCGGGCTCGGCAGTTGCATCGGGTTGCGGAAGATCGCGTTGCGATCCTTCATCGAGTTGATGATCGTCAGGAACACCGGGAAGACGGAGATGATCGCATAGCTGATCAGCGCCAGGTGAACGAGAGACGAGCGGGTGAGAGAAGCGCGTGCTTTAGACATGGTTTGCCCTCCCGATCAGAACTGGTAGCGACGCATGCGCCGCTGGATGACGAAGAGATAAAGCGAGACGCCGGCGAGGATGATGAGGAACATGACCGTCGCGATCGTGGCACCCATCGAGCGGTCGCCGAGCTGGAGCTGGAAACCGAAGAAGGTGCGGTAGAGCAGCGTGCCAAGGATATCCGTCGAACCGTCAGGCCCGGCCAACGCGCCCTGCACGGTGTAGACCAGGTCGAAGGCGTTGAAGTTGCCGACGAAGGTCAGGATCGAGATGATGCCGATGGCCGGCAGGATCAGCGGCAGCTTGATCTTGAAGAACTGGCTCCAGCCGGTGACGCCATCGCATTCGGCCGCCTCGATGACCTCCTCGGGAATGTTGAGGAGAGCCGCATAGATCAGCATCATGGGGATGCCGACATATTGCCAGACCGAGATCAGCGACACGGCGATGAGGGCCGAGCCGGGCCTGCCGAGCCAGGGCGAAAACAGCGACTTCAGGCCGACGAGATCCAGAAGGAAGGGCGAAACGCCCCAGATCGGCGAGAGGATCAGCTTCCAGATGAAGCCGACGATCACGAAGGACAAGAGCGTCGGCAGGAAGATCGCTGTGCGGTAGAACGAGGCGAAGCGCAGCTTCGGCAGCGAGAGCATCGCGGCAAGCGCCACGCCCATCGGGTTCTGCACCAGCATGTGGATCACGAAGAAGACGAAGTTGTTCTTCAGCGCGTTCCAGAAGTCATGCGCCCAGCGCTCGTCGCCGAACAGGACCTTGAAATTGCCAAGGCCCACGAAGGTCGACTGGCCGTCCACGGTGTTGAACAGCGACAGACGCAGCGTTTCGATGAGCGGCAGGATCATGACCGCCGAATAGACGATGAAAGCCGGCAGCAGGAAGACGACGATATGCCAGCGCGTCGGGCGCTTGATCACAGGTCCTGTTGCATCATGGGTAGAAGGTGTGTTGCTCATGGCCCAGCCTGCCCCTCCGTTTGTTGTCGTTAAATCCGCATGCGCGAACGCCCTGCGCGGCAGCGTCAGCCGCACATGACAAAATCAGCATACACATTAGTGACGGGGTCGCGCCCCGAATTTGCCCTTCGGCACCCTCTGTCCACCGGGACGAAAAGGGACAACGCAGGCGCAGGACAGTTCAAGCCGCGCCGCCTGGAATTCCTCCCCCCGATTTTTATGGGGGGAGGATCGGAACGGGGCGATGCCCGCGCCTCAAGCAGAATTCAGCAGCCGGAAACCGGGCTTACTTGGCTGGCTTGTACCAGCTGTCGAGGCCCTTCTGGAGCTTCTCGCCAGCCACTTCCGGCGTATCCGTGCCGTTGATGACGTTGGCCGATTCCGTCCAGGTCTCGTTTTCGAGGTTCGGCGTGCCGCGCGACAGAATCTGGTAGGTCGAGCGGATCGTCGGCTTGCACTTCTCACGCCAGGAAACGAATTCCTGCGCCAGCGGGTCGGCCATCTTCACGGCCGTCGAGTTCAGGCTGAAGAAGCCCGGCAGCGAGTTGGCGTAGATGTCGGCGAACTCGGGCGAAGCGACGAAGGTCAGGAACTTCTTGGCAGCTTCCGGGTTCGCACCCTTGGCGTTCAGGCCGACGCCGATGTCGTTGTGGTCAGAGATGTAGCAGGTGTCGCCAGCATTCTTCACCGGCGGCGGGAAGGCGCCCATCTTGAACTGGGCCTGCGTGTTGAACAGGCCGATTTCCCACGAGCCGGCCGGATAGATGGCAGCGCGGCCGAGCGTGAAGAGGTTCTGGCTGTCCGGATAGGTCTGAGCTTCGAAACCGTCGCCGAGATAGTCCTTCCACTTGGCGAGAACGCGGTAAGGCTCGACCCAGGCGTCGTCGGTCAGCTTCTGCTCACCCTTGATGAGGGCAGCGCGGCCTTCTTCACCCTTCCAATAGGTCGGGCCGATGTTCTGGTAGCCCATGGTCGCGGCTTCCCAGAGATCCTTCGTGCCCATGGCCATCGGGATGTAGCTGCCTTCAGCCTTGATCTTGTCGAGGGCGGCGAAGAATTCGGCTTCCGTCGTCGGAACCGAGATGCCGAGCGTGTCGAAGGCATCCTTGTTGTAGATGAAGCCGTGGATAACCGAAGCCATCGGTACGCAGAACGTCGTCGCACCGTCGTCCGTCGTCCAGGCGGACTTGGCGACCGGCGAGAAGTTCTCCATGCCCGGCAGATCGTTCAGGCTGGCCAGGTGCCCCTTCTTGAAGAGTTCCAGCGAGGCGTCGAACGGACGGCAGGTGATGAGGTCACCGGCCGAACCGGCGTCCAGCTTGGCGTTCAGCGCGGCATTGTATTCGGTCGGCGCGGTCGGCGCGAAGACGACCTTGATGCCGGGGTTCTTGGCTTCGAAGGCCGGAATGATCTTTTCCTGCCAGATGGCAAGGTCGTCGTTGCGCCAGCTTTCGACGGTCAGCGTGACGTCGGCCGCCTGGGCAAGCCCGGCCGTGCCGAGGATGCTCGTGGCGAGCAGCAGACCCTTGATTGCGTTGCGTGTCATTGCATTCTCCCCTTTTATGCGCCGCAGCGCGTTTTGAGACTTGAATTATCCGAGAGCCTTGAGGGCGCGCCGGAGACTTTGCCCCGACCGGGTGAGCGCCGCCTTCGCGGCACTGGCATCCGGAACCCCCGCAGCCAACAGCACGGCTTCCTTGACCGAGCCTTCGGAGCGCGTGAGAAGGCGTTCTGCCTCGTCCAGACCGACACCCGAGATATCGGAGACGATGCGGCAGGCACGCCCTTTCAATTTGATATTGTCGGCCTTGAGATTGACCATGTGGCCGTCATGCACGTGGCCGAGCAGGATGCCGACCAGCGTGGAAAACATGTTGAAGGCGATCTTCTGCGCCGTGCCGGCGCCCATGCGCGTCGATCCGGAAATCACTTCCGGCGGCGTCTGCAAGAGGATCGAGACATCGGCGCCGTCGAAGAGAGCTGCACCCGGATTGTTGGCCATCGCCACGACCTTGGCGCCCTTCCCTTTCGCATAGGCCGCGATGGCCAGCGCATAGGGCGTGCTGCCGCTCGCCGAAACGGCGATCACACAGTCCTTGGCATCGACGTCAGCCGTTTCGGCATCGCCGACGGCGAGCGCACGGTCGTCTTCATAGCCGCCGGCCAGGTCTTCCAGGCTTGCGGCGCCGCCGGCGAGCAGGATGACGATGCGGTCGCGGGCAATGCCGTAGGTACCGGGAAGCTCGAGCGCATCGGCCATGGCCATCAGGCCGGAGCTGCCGGCGCCGACATAGACAAGGCGGCCGCCGGAAAGCAGCACATCGGCGGCAAGACGGGCAGCGGCGGCGATATCGGCAAGCGCGCCGTCGACCACGGCGGCTGCAGCCTTCTGGCCATCCGCAAGCACTTTCAGCGCGTCGAGAGGCTGACTTTCGTCCAGCCCCCTCGCCTGATCGTGCCTGCCTTCTGTCCTGCCTGCAGCCATCGTTCGCTCTCCTCTGGCCCAAATTAATGCCAAAAAAATACCAATTGTCCATAGGAAATTAATTTTTAGGACCACTTTTTTGCAGTCAATTATTTTTATAATTTAAAATCAATAATTTGTCGAAAAGCTCATGTTCGATACCACCATACCCCTTGGTTAATGGTATTTTTTTGGTATCGTTGCGCTCGGAGGTGCCCATGACAGATTACATTCTCGGTATCGACGGTGGGGGAACGAGTTGCCGTGCGGCGGTCGCAAGACCCGACGGTATTATTCTCGGGCGCGGCAAGAGCGGCGCGGCCAATATCCTGACCGACCCCAACAATGCCATCATCTCCATCACGGAGGCCGCCAAGGCCGCCTATCGTGACGCAGGGCTCGACGAGGCCGGCGTCAACGGCGCCACCGCGTTTCTCGGTCTGGCCGGCACCAATGTCGGCGATCTCACGCGCTATGTGCATGACCGCCTGCCCTTCCGCCGCACGGCCATCGACTCGGACGGCCTGATTGCCTTGCAAGGCGCGATCGGCGACGAGGACGGCGCGGTTGCGATCCTAGGCACCGGCTCCATCTATATGGGCCGCAAGGACGGCACCGTCCGCTATATCGGCGGCTGGGGCTTTACGGTCGGCGATCTCGGCGGCGGCGCGCGGCTCGGCCACGCCCTGCTCCAGGAAGCGCTGCTCGCCCATGATGGCGTGCATCCGCGCTCGCGCGTCACCGATGCGGTTATCAAGGAATTTAAGCACGATCCGCGCGGCATCGTCGAATTCGCCCGCCTGTCCAAGCCCGGCGATTTCGGCCGCTTCGCCCCCCTGCTGTTCGATCACGCCAGACAGGGCGACGCTCAGGCGATCGCCATCGTCAAGACGGGCGCTACCGCAGTCAACGAATCCCTCGACGCCATCATGGCGCTGGCCGGCGCGCCGCGGCTGTGCCTGCTCGGCGGGCTTGCGCCGCTCTATCCGCAATGGCTTTCGGAAAAGCACCGCTCGATCCTGGTGGAAGCCGAGGCCGATGCGCTGACGGGTGCCGTGGCGCTGGCCGCCAAGGGCTATAAAGAGCGTCAGGGAGCGGCGGCATGAGCACCTCCCTTTCCGCAATCCTGACGCCGGAGAGCCTGCAATCGGGCGTACCCGGCCCGCTCTACCTGAAACTGCGCCAGACGCTGGAAGAGGCGATCACCTCCGGCAAGCTGAACTATGGCGATGCCCTGCCCGCCGAGCGCGATCTCGCCGATCACGCCCAGGTCAGCCGCGTCACGGTGCGCAAGGCCGTCGACGATCTCGTCAAGGACGGCCTTTTGATCCGCCGCCACGGCTCCGGCACCTTCGTCGCCAAGCCGGTCTCTAAGGTGCAGCAGTCGCTGTCCCGCCTCACCTCGTTCACTGAAGACATGGCGCGGCGCGGCCTGACGACCCGCGCGGAATGGCTCGACCGCGGCCTGTTCCACCCCTCGCCGGACGAGATGATGATGCTCGGCCTGCCTGCCGATGCGCTGGTTGCCCGGCTCGGGCGCCTGCGCGTCGCCGACGACATGCCGCTCGCCATCGAGCGCGCCTGCATTTCCTCCGAATTCCTGCCGGACCCCATGCAGGTCCAGGGTTCGCTCTATGCGGCACTGGAAAAACACGGCTGCCGCCCGGTGCGCGCCGTGCAGCGCATCTCCGCCCATAACATGAAGGATCCGGATGCCTCGGTGCTCGGCGTGCCGCCTGGCTCGGCCGGGCTTTCCATCGAGCGTGTTTCCTATCTTCGCACCGGCCGGGTGGTCGAATTCACCCGCTCCATCTATCGCGGCGACGCCTATGACTTCGTCGCCGAACTGACATTGTCCGAGACGTGACTGTCTAATCGCAAAGGGAATTCCATGCAGACCAACATGCGCCGTGAAATCAATGAAATCCCCGAAGCGGCAGCCCGCGTCCTGGCAAATTCGTCAAGCGCCATCGCGGCCGCCGGCAAGGCACTGCGGGAGCGTGATCCGCAGTTCTTCGTCACCGTCGCGCGCGGCTCTTCCGACCATGCCGCACTCTTCCTGAAATACGCAATCGAACTCACCGCCGGCCGGCCGGTCGCATCGCTTGGGCCCTCGCTCGCCTCGATCTACGGCGCCAAGCTGAAGCTCGGCGGTGCGGCCGCCATCGCGATCTCGCAGTCGGGCAAGAGCCCCGACATCGTCGCCATGGCCGACGGTGCCACGAAGGGCGGCGCCATTTCTATCGCGCTCACCAACACGCTGCCCTCGCCGCTGGCCGACGCCTGCTCCTACTCGCTCGACCTTTCGGCCGGCCCGGAACTCTCGGTCGCCGCCACGAAATCCTATGTGAACTCCATCGTCGCCGGCCTTGCCGTGCTCGCCGAATGGACGGGCGACGCCGATCTCGATCGCGCCGTGAAGGGCCTGCCCGAGCAGTTCGCCAAGGCCGTCGCCCTCGACTGGTCCGACCTTGCGGGCGATCTCAAGGATGCGCAGTCGCTCTACGTGCTCGGCCGCGGCCCCGGCCTCGCCATTGCCAGCGAGGCTGCACTGAAGTTCAAGGAAACCTCCGGCATGCATGCCGAGGCCTATTCCTCCGCGGAAGTGCTGCATGGCCCGGTCGCTCTCGTCGGCCCGTCCTTCCCGGTGATCGCGCTTGCCGCCCGCGACGCGGCGGAAGCCTCCGTCACCGGCATGGCGGATAGCCTGGCCGACCGCGGCGCCTATGCCTGCGTCACCGCTTCCGGCGGCAAGAGTGCGCGAAAACTGCCGTTCGTCGCGACCGGCCACCCGATCACCGATGCGCTGGCGCTCATCGTGCCGTTCTATGGCTTCGTCGAAGCCTGGTCGCGCGGCAAGGGTCTCGATCCCGACAAGCCGGTCAACCTGAAGAAAGTGACGGAAACCCGATGACAGCGCTCACCGCCATTACCGGCGCCCGCATTTTCGACGGCGATCTCTGGCACGACGGCAGCGCGCTGCTGATCGAGGACGGCAAGGTCGCCGCCATCGCGGGCCACCGCGACGTGCCGACGGACGCCCGCACGGTGCCGATGGACGGGCTGTCGCTCGTCCCCGGCTTCATCGACCTGCAGGTGAATGGCGGTGGCGGCGTGCTGCTCAACGAGCGGCCCGATCTCGACGGCATCCGCACCATCTGCGCCGCACACGCCCGCTTCGGCACGACGGGCCTGCTGCCAACGCTGATCACCGACAATGTCGAGGTCACGACACGGACCATCGCCGCCGGCCTTGCCGCGCAAGCGGCCGATGTTCCGGGCTTCCTCGGCCTGCATCTCGAAGGCCCGCATCTTTCCGTCGCCCGCAAGGGCGCGCACGATCCGGCGCTCATCCGCCCGATGGAACAGGCCGATCTCGACCGCACCATCGCCGCCCGTAAGGGATTGACGGCGCTTTTGATGACGCTTGCGCCCGAAAACGCCACGAACGCCCAGATCGCCGCTCTCCATGCGGCCGGCGTCACCGTCAGCCTCGGTCATTCCGATTGCAGCTACAAGACGGCTGCCGGTGCCGTCGAAGCCGGCGCACGCATGATGACCCATCTCTTCAACGCCATGAGCCCGCTTGGCCATCGCGAGCCGGGCATGGTGGGTGCCGCCCTCGATCTCGGCCCCCTCAATGCCGGCCTGATCGCCGATGGCTTCCATGTCGATCCGGCCTCCATCCGCGTGGCGCTTCGGGCCAAGCGCGGCCCCGGCCGCATCTTCCTCGTCACCGATGCCATGTCGACCATCGGCACCGACATGACGAGCTTCTTCCTCAACGGCCGCGAAATTTTCCGCGAGGGCGGCCGCCTGACGCTCGCCGACGGCACGCTCGCCGGCGCCGATATCGATATGGCCTCCTGCATCCGCTATATGCGCGACGAAGTCGGCCTCGATCTGGAGGAAGCCCTGCGCATGGCGGCACTCTATCCCGCCGAAGCCATCGGCATGACCGGCCGCAAGGGCCGCCTCACCCATGGCCACGATGCCGACTTCGCCGTCATCGACGGCGACGTCAACGTCGTCTCCACCTGGATCGCGGGCACGCCGGTTTTCGCAGCCTGATGGGTGAACCGCCACAGTCCTTGCAGGCTGTGGCGGAATCGGTTCTACCCAACGCAAAGGATGCGTTTCGATCCGGGAGCGGTACATGCAATTGATCTTCGATGGCCACAACGACGTTCTCCTGCGTCTATGGGAGCATGCAAAAAAGGGCGCGGACCCGATCGCCGAATTCGTCGACGGCACGGACAAGGGCCATATCGACGCCCCGCGCGCCAAAAAGGGCGGCCTTGCCGGCGGCTTCTGCGCCATGTTCATCCCGCCGAACGAGGATTATCCGCCGCGTGAGGTCGATGAGAACGGCCATTACAACATCCGCATGGTCGGCCCGCTGGAGCAGCCCGCCGCCCTCCACACCGCGCTCGAAATGGCCGCCATCGCCTTCCGCCTGGAACGGGCCGGCGCGCTGTCGATCTGCCGCTCCACCGCCGATATCCGCGCCGCCTTCGCAGCCGGCCGCTTCGCCGCGATCCTGCATATCGAAGGCTGCGAGCCGATTGCCGAAGACCTCTCGACGCTCGAAACGCTCTATGCCGCCGGCCTGCGTTCGCTCGGCCCGGTCTGGAGCCGCCACAACACGTTCGGCCATGGCGTGCCCTTCGCCTACCCCTCCTCGCCCGACACCGCGCCCGGCCTTACGGAAGCCGGCGTCGATCTGGTCAAGGCCTGCGACAGCCTCGGCGTCATGGTCGATCTTGCCCATATCACCGAGCAGGGCTTCTGGGATGTCGCGCGCGTCAGCACGGCGCCGCTCGTCGCCACCCATTCCAATGCGCATGCTCTGACGCCGATCTCGCGCAACCTCACCGATCGGCAGCTCGACGCGATCAGTGAGCGCAAGGGCATTGCCGGCCTCAACTACGCCACGACAATGCTGCGCGCCGACGGCATGGAGAGCGCCGATACGCCGCTCTCCGACATGGTGCGCCACATCGATTACATGGTCGAGCGCATGGGCATCGATTGCGTGGCGCTGGGCTCGGATTTCGACGGCGCGACCATTCCCGCCGCCATCGGCGATGCCGCCGGCAACCAGGCGCTGGTCGAGGCGCTGCGTTCGGCCGGCTATGGCGAAGACGACCTTGCAAAACTCTGCCGCGAAAACTGGCTGCGGCTCCTGAAAACCGTCTGGCACGAAGCCTGACCAACCTGCGGATTCTCTCATGACCAAGCCCCTCATCGAACTTTGCGTCGAAGGCATCGACGGTTTCCTCGCCGCCCAGGAGGCCGGCGCCGACCGTGTGGAGCTCTGCGCAAGCCTGGTCGAGGGCGGCCTGACGCCGAGCCTGGCAACCATCCGCGCCGCGGTGAAAGCGGCCAAGATTCCCGTCCACGTCATCATCCGCCCGCGCGGCGGCGATTTCCTCTATTCCGAGACGGAATTCGAGACGATGGTCGAGGACATCAAGGCGCTGCGCAGCGAAGGCGTTGCCGGCGTCGTCATCGGCTGCCTGACGCCGGATGGCCGCATCGACGAGGCACGGACGACGGCGCTGGTCGAGGCCGCCCGCCCAATGTCCGTCACCTGCCACCGCGCCTTCGACATGACGGAAAATGCCCATGCGGCGCTGGAAGCGCTGATCCGCTGCGGCGTCAACCGCGTGCTGACCTCGGGCCAGCGCGAAACCGCCGTGGACGGCATCGCCATCCTGAAGGCCGCCGTCGAGCAGGGCGCAGGGCGCATCGTCATCATGGGCTGCGGGGCGCTCGACGCGGGCAATATCCGCACGGTGCGCGACGCGACCGGTCTTGTGGAAATGCATTTCGCCGCACTGACCACCGTGCCGAGCGGCATGGCCTTCCGCAACCCGCATGTCGGCATGGGCGGCACGGAAAAGGACCGCGAATACGAAATGACGCTGACCGACAGGGACGCCGTGCGCGCCACGATCGCAGCGGCAAAATCGTAAGTTCGGGTCTTGCAAGCGGCAGGCGGGCATCCTTACGTGTAAAGCGAACAAGGAGACCCGCCATGTCGCTGAAGACTTTCGTGCCCTCGCCGCTCCGCACGGCCATCGCTGCCGGCGTGATTGCGCTCGCCGCCCTGCCCGCAGCCGCCGAAACGGTCGGCAAGGTCGGCGTCGACTGGATCGGCAACGATATCTATATCGACGCCGTCACCGACCCCGAGGTGACGGGCGTCACCTGCCACGTCACCTATTTCGACCGCTCCGTCATCGATCGCCTCAAGAAGGGCAACTGGTTCGAGGACCCGTCGAACAACGCGATTTCCTGCCAGCAGACCGGCCCGATCAGCATCGGCGACATCGATCTGGGCAAGGGCGGCGAAGAGGTCTTCAAGTCGGGCCTGTCGCTGATCTGGAAGTCGCTGATCGTTACGCGCATCTACGACAAGAAGAACGACACGCTGATCTATCTCGCCCATTCGCGCGAACTGACCGAGGGATCGGCCAAGATGTCGATCTCCACCGTGCCGCTCTACGGCCAGACGGTGACCTGGACGAACGGCAAGCCGTAACCCCCATAGATACGCGAAAGCACCCGGCCGGAAACCGGCCAGGTGCTTCAAAACCCGAGATCCTTCCCCAAGTCGCGATCAGGCGGCCTGGGCGAGTTCGTCGGCGATGACTGTGTCGAGGTTGAGGAAGCAGACCATCGACTTCTCGAGCGCCACGATGCCGCGGCAGAAGGCGCGCTGGGCCTCCGGAATGATTTCCGGCGCCGGCTGCAAAGCCTCGCTCTTGATGGTCATCATGTCCGAAACCTGTTCGACCAGCAGGCCGACCAGCTTGCCGGCGATGTCGGTGACGATGATCGCCGAGCGCTCGGACGGTTCCGTCATCTTCATGCCGAGGCGGCAGGCCATGTCGATGACCGGGATCACGGCACCGCGCAGGTTGATAAGGCCGAGCACATAGGGCGGCGTGTGGGGCATCGGCGTCACGGGCGCCCAGCCGCGGATTTCGCGGATGGCCATGATGTCGATACAGAATTCCTGTTCTCCCAGGTGGAAGGAGACGATTTCGAGATAGGCGCCGGACTGTTTGATGGCATTGGACATTTTCAGAACTCTTCCCAGTTCTCTGCGGCGGCTTGGGCATTGCCCCTGACCGCTGCACTGCTGCTGAAAGCCCCGGCAACCTTGGAAACAAGGCTTCTTGCCGGAGACGGGGCGGGACGGGAGGCGGCGGAAACCGCCCTCGGGCTACCGACGGAGGCGCGCACGCCTTCGTGGATCTGGAACTGGCCGACAAGGCGCGTGAGGTTTTCCGCGTCCTGCGCCAGCGTATGGCTTGCCGCATTGGTCTCCTCGACCATCGCGGCGTTCTGCTGCGTCACCTGGTCCATCTGGTTGACGGCGACGTTGATCTCCTGAAGGCCGGCCGCCTGCTCGCGGGCGGCGGTGACGATGGAGGCCATGTGCTCATGAATGCGCAGCACGTCGCCGCCGATGCGGCCGAGCGATTCGCCGGTCGCCTGCACGAGGCGCGAGCCGGTCTTCACCTCGTCCGACGAGCGGGTGACGAGGCTCTTGATATCCTTGGCGGCGCCGGCGGCACGCTGCGCCAGCTCACGCACTTCCTGCGCGACGACCGCAAAGCCCTTGCCGGCTTCGCCGGCGCGCGCCGCCTCGACGCCGGCATTGAGCGCCAAGAGGTTGGTCTGGAAGGCGATCTCGTCGATGACGTTGATGATCTTGCCGATCTCGCTGGAGGCGCCTTCGATTCGGTCCATCGCAGCCATGGCATCGCTGACGATACGCTCGGATTCCACCGCGCTCGCCTTGGTCGAATCGACCATGCGGCCGGCTTCCTCGGCACGCGCGGTCGCCGTGCGCACCGTGGTCATGATTTCGTCGAGGGCGGCGGAGGTCTCTTCGAGTGACGCTGCCTGCTGTTCGGTGCGGCGGGCGAGATCGTCCGCGGCAGCGCGCATCTGGCCGCTGTTCGACTGGATGGAGCCGGTATTGTCCTTCACCTCGGCCATGACATTGCGCAGGCGTTCGACGGTGCCGTTGAAGTCGATGCGCAGCTGTTCGAGGTCGGCGCGGAAGGGTTCGAGGATGGCAACGCTGAGATCGCCGTCCGAAAGACGCGTCAAGCCACGGCCCAGCGCCTCGACCGCGGCACGAATCTGCCGCTCATCTTCGCGCGCCAACGCTTCCCGG
Organism: Shinella sp. M27; assembly: GCF_049199905.1. Lineage (NCBI taxonomy): Bacteria > Pseudomonadati > Pseudomonadota > Alphaproteobacteria > Hyphomicrobiales > Rhizobiaceae > Shinella > Shinella sp. M27. The sequence goes on along the minus strand of NZ_JBLZPK010000022.1, from coordinate 123,614 downwards.
TTGTGCCGCTCCGCGTCGTTGCGCGAGCGGCTTTCTTCGCTCGCCTGCTCCAGGCCGCGCTTTTCGACGGCGGCAAGGCGGAAGGCCTCCGCCGAGCGGGCCATGTCACCAATCTCGTCGCCGCGCGCCGTGGCGGCGACCACCGTATTGAGGTCACCGGAGAGAATGCGCTGCATGCTGTCGCGCACCGCGAAAATGCCCCGGCGCAGCATGTTGCCGTGATAGACGATCATGCCGAGCAGCGTGCCCATACCGAGAAGGCCGATGACGATCTGGTAGAACATGGATTGCCCGGAGGCGACTTGTGCATCGTTGACGCGCGCTTCCAGGAGCGCCGAGCCCTCTTCGGCCAGCGCACCGAGGGCTGCCGTCATGCGCTCGCCGCCGGCATCGACGGCGTCGTCGAGCGACGAGAACGCTTCCATGGGCGCACCGGCCTCGATCATCGTCTTGAGATCGACGGCAACGGCCTTTTCCATCATCTGCAAATCGCCGTCGAATGTTTCAAGCAACGCCGGCTTGCCGATTTCGGTGGCGAGCCTCCGGGCCGAGGCCGTGCCCTCCTTCAAGGTCTTCAGCGATTTCGCGATGATCTCAACGCGCTCCGGCTGGATGACCTTCTCGTCGCGATCGATGATGCTATCCATCGCCACGAGCACGAGATCGACATTGGCAAGCCGCATGGCGCCAACGGTATCGACCTCTTTCTGGATATTGACGGCGGCCTCGGAGGCCGCACCGATCGTCGCATTGCCGTACCAGCCGGCGGCGAGCATCGTGCCGAAGCCGAGGAACGCGGCGGCGCCGAGCGTTGCGAGACGAGAATTGACGGAAAGGGTCCGGCCCTTCACTGCATTTATCTGAGACATGATGCGGTTCGCCCGAGCCATGGCCCTCGCCACGGCATCCCCTTTTTGGATCCTGGGTGAAATACGCTTCCCGCCGTCTCCCCCGGTCGTGCAGGCATCATGCCCGATGAGCCGATTCCGGCCCTTTCGCGTATTCGGACCGTGACAAAGTAAGATTAAACAAAACCTAAGGAACCTGCCCCGGAACTTGCATTTTAGCAAAATTTGATAAATTCCGGCATGCCGGAATACCGGACGTTGCGAAAAACCGGCATGGTTCCAAAACCTGCCGTTACATGCTATCCTGACGGTATGAACAAGACCGCCCGCCGCTATACCGTCCTGCCCGTTGCGCTCATCGCGCTCGGCCTCGGCGTCATGGCCGCCACCGCCGCCTTTGCCGGCTGGATGGAGCATGGAACGGCGATCTTCCTCAGCCTTGCCGAATCCGGGATGTCCTGGTGCTTCTGATCACATTTGCGCGAGACCGCATGTCCAATGCCCCTTGCGGCATTTGGCGCGTTTGCGCGTGCTCCTGCGAGGGACTATGACACCCGCAGATATTCATCCGAAGGACTGCCATGAAGACCCTGCGCCTCGTACTCTGGATCGCCGTTGCCCTTGTCGCCGCGCTGCTCGGCTGGCTAACGCTGGAGGCGACGCGCACGAAGGATGAAGTCGCCGGCGGCCCGTTCGGCGTGCCCTTCACACTCGTCGCGCAGGATGGCAAGCCGATCACCGAAAAGGCCTTCACCGGCAAGCCGACGGCGCTGTTCTTCGGCTTCACCCATTGCCCGGAGGTCTGCCCGACGACGCTGTTCGAAATGAACGGCTGGCTCACCAAGGTCGACCCCGATGGCAGCAAGCTGCAGGCCTATTTCGTCACCGTCGACCCGGAGCGCGACACGCCCGAACTGATCGGCCAATATGTCGGCAACGTTTCCAAGCGCATCACCGGCATTTCCGGCCCGGCCGACAAGGTTCTGGAGATGGTCAAGGGTTTTCGCGTGTATTACCGCAAGGTGCCGCTCGATGAGGCCAAGCCCGACGGCGACTACACGATGGATCACACCGCATCCGTCTTCCTGCTCGATTCCACCGGCCGCTTCGTCGGAACGATCGCCTATGGCGAGAACCCCGACACCGCCGAGCAGAAGCTCGCCAACCTGATCAAGCGATAAGCGCAATCCGCCTTTGCCTCGGCTTTCGGACATGCTAGGCGAACCCTGAGACAACAGGGACCCCGGCCGTGAGCGAAATCCGCCTCTACATCACCACCACCGAGAAGCGCGCTGATATCGCGCTCTCGCTGATGACCGACGCCTTCGAGGAAGAAGGCTACGCCATCGCGACGATGGAGATCGACGAGAAGAACGATATCTGGGAAGCCTCCGTCTACATGTTCCGTGTCGACGAGGACGAGATCGCCGAACGCTTCACCGCCCTGCTGGCCGAGGATTTTCCGGACGCCGAGATCAAGCGCGAGGAACTGCCCGATATCGACTGGATCGCCAAGTCGCTCGAAGGCCTGAAGCCCGTGCGCGCTGGCCGCTTCGTCGTGCATGGCTCGCATGACCGCGGCACCGCCCGCCCCGGCGAAATCTCCATCGAGATCGATGCCGGCCAGGCCTTCGGCACCGGCCATCACGGAACGACAGCCGGCTGCCTTGAGGTCATCAACAGCGTCATGCGGTCCCGCAGAGTCAAGCGCGTGCTTGACCTCGGGACAGGCAGCGGCGTGCTCGCCATCGCCGCGCGAAAACTGTCGCCCGCCCAGGTGCTGGCGACCGACATCGACCCGATCGCCACGCGCGTCGCCCGTGAAAACGTCCGCATCAACGGCATCGCCTCGGGAATCGCGCTGGAAACCGCGCCGGGCTTCCACTCCACCGCCTTCGGCCGTCACGGCCCCTTCGATCTCATCATCGCCAATATCCTCGCCCGCCCGCTGATGCGCATGGCGCCGCAGCTTGCCGCGCAACTGACGCCGGGCGGCGATGTCATCCTGTCGGGCATTCTCGCCTCGCAGCGCTGGAAGGTGCTCGCCGCCTATAACGGCGCTGGCCTCAGCCATGTGCGCACCATCTGGCGCGAAGGCTGGGTGACGATCCATCTCGCCAAGCGCTGAGGTCGCTCTTCCGTGATCCCTGTATTCGAAACCGGGGATCACGCAGCGGAATAACGCAGAGTCACGAGAAAAGAAAAAGGCGGTGCCAGAGGCACCGCCTATGGGCCGGCAAGCCGACCTGTCCGCGAGCTTGAGGAGGAGGAGTGCTCAAGCGGACCTATGTGTTCCGAACGCCTTCCCGGAGGAGGGAGGAGGAGTGACCAGAAAGACGCCTGATCGGAACACCTAGTCTTTCGCCTTTCGGCGTTTCATGCACGAAACGAAGGACGGAAGGAACATTCACTTCATTTCGTTTGAAGCGCGTTTCAAGTTCGCTTCGTTGGCGCCGCTTATAATCGATTCAGAAAATCGCGATAGCGCTGATGCGGCATGGGTGCCATGCGCGAAACGCATAAGTCCAATCTCAGACCTCTTGAGACCACCTGATAGGACCGCAGCGCTTTGACGCGCCCCCGCGATGGGCTAGATTGCCGCCACGATTCATCGCCTGAGCGGAAGCATCCCATGTTCCAGAGTTTCGACGTCACCTCCACGCCCCAGTTCGGCCGCGAACGGGCCGATGCGCTGCGCGCCTCCTTCGATGCGCTCGGCATCGACGGCTTTCTCGTGCCGCGCGCCGATGAATATCAGGGCGAATATGTGCCGGCCTCGGCGGAGCGTCTGTCCTGGCTGACGGGCTTTACCGGCTCGGCGGGTGTGGCGCTCGTCATGCGCGGTCAGGCCGTGGTCTTCGTCGATGGTCGCTACGTCACGCAGCTCGCCGAACAGGTGGATGGCAGCGTCTATACCGGCGGCGATCTCGTCGGCGAGCCGCCGCATCTCTGGCTGCAGAACCATGGTCCCAAGGGTTTCCGGCTCGGCATCGATGCGTGGCTGCACACCGCGGCCGAAGTGCGCCGTCTGGAAAAGGCGCTCGCCACGCTCGGCGGCAGCCTCGTCTTCCTGCCCTATAACCCACTCGACAAGGCCTGGACGAACCGTCCGGCCGAACCGCTCGGCCGCGTGACCATCCAGGCCATCGACCATGCCGGCGAACTCGCGAAGGACAAGCTGGTGAAAATGGCCGAGGCCACGGCGAAGGCCGGCGCGGATGCGCTCGCCGTCACCGACCCTTCCTCCATCGCCTGGATCTTCAACATCCGCGGCAGCGACGTGCCGCACACGCCGCATCCGCTCGCCCGCGCCATCATCCCGGCGGACGGACGTCCCCTGCTCTTCCTCGACAAGCGCAAGACCGGCATAGAGCCCGAGGCCTATCTCACCCAGCTCGCCGATCTCCTGCCGCCGTCGGACTTCGACAACCGTATCGCCGCCCTCGCTGCCGAAGGCAAGCGCATCCTGATCGACCCCGATCAGGCGCCCTTCGCGCTCGGTGAGATCGTGCGCAGCAAGGGCAGCACGCTGGTGGAGGCCGTCGACCCCGCCCGCTTGCCCCGCGCCTGCAAGAACAGCGTCGAGCTGCAAGGCTCCGCCCGCGCTCATCTTCAGGATGGCGCTGCCATGGTGGAATTCCTCGCCTGGCTCGACGGCACGACGCCGGGCAGCCAGACGGAAATCACCGTTACGAAGAAGCTGGAAGAGGTGCGCCGCAGCGTCGGCGAGCGCCAGCAGAACCCGCTGAAGGACGTCTCCTTCGACAGCATCGCCGGCGCGGGCGCCCATGCCGCCATCATGCATTACCGCGTGACGACGGACACGGATGCAGTCATCGAGCCCGGCACGATGTTCCTCATCGATTCCGGCGCGCAATATATCAACGGCACGACCGACATCACCCGCACGGTCGCCATCGGTGCGGTGCCGGAAGAGCAGAAGCGCTTCTTCACGCTGGTGCTGAAAGGCATGATCGGCATCAGCCTTGCCCGCTTCCCCAAGGGCACGCGCGGCTGCGATCTCGATCCGCTCGCCCGCATCGCGTTGTGGAAGGCCGGCGCCGATTTCGCCCATGGCACCGGCCATGGCGTCGGCTCCTATCTCTCGGTGCATGAAGGCCCGCAGCGCATCTCGCGGCTTTCGACGCAGGAACTGCTGCCCGGCATGATCCTCTCGAACGAACCGGGTTACTACCGCCCCGGCGCTTTCGGCATCCGCATCGAAAACCTTGTGCATGTTCTGCCGGCCGCTGCCGTCACGGGCGGCGATATCGACATGCTCGGCTTCGAGACGCTGACCTTTTGCCCGATCGACCGCCGCCTTGTCGTCGCAAACCTGCTGACGGACGAGGAGCTGATCTGGCTCAACGCCTATCATGCCGAGACCAACGAAAAGATCGCGCCGCTCCTTTCGGACGACGCGACCAAATCCTGGCTGGCGAAGGCGACGGCTCCGATCAGCCGGTAATGACGTGACGCAGCAGCATCACCACGACCCAGCCGACGGCCAGCATCGGCAGGAGTTTCAGGCGCAGCCCCACGAGAAAGGCGACCGCCATGGTGATGCTGACATCCCAGCCGCCCGTGACGGCGGCCGGCGCGACCAGTGTGGTCAAGACGGCCGCCGGAACGGCGTTCAGCGCCGCTTCGGCGCGCGGCGGAATGCGCTTCATGCGGGTGATGAAGACATAGCCGCCGACACGCGTGAGGTAGGTTGCGACCGCACCGGCGGCGATGATCAGCAGCGTCTGCATGTGGAACATGTTTTCCATGCTCACGCCTCCCCTTCCGCAACCGTGCCGGCGAGCGCCTCGTCTTCCTTGTCGAGCGGCAGCAGGGCCGCGACGGCGACGCCGGCAAGTGCGCCGAGGCTGACATGCCAGGGCGAGCCGACGAAATGCATGGCGAGCACCGAACCGACACCGGAGGCGAGCACGACCGGCAGCCAGTTCGCCCGACTACGGAAGCCCATCACCAGGCCCATGAAATAGACCGGCAGCAGCACATCGATGCCGATCGCCCTGGGGTCGCCGATCAGGTTGCCGAGCAGCCCGCCGACGACCGTCAGGCAAAGCCACGGCACATAGACGCTGAAGCCCAGCACCATCAGCCAGATATAGCTGACCCGAAGACCGGCATCCGCCCGCCTCTCGGTTTCGGCAAACTGCGGGTCGGTCAGCAGGAACAACGAGGTCGCCTTCTGCCAGAAGGTCAGGTGCCGGATATGCGGGGCGATGGCCGCCGAATAGAGCACGTGGCGGAAGTTGACGGCAAAAATCGAGAGCACGACGAGCCAGGGCGCGACATGATGATTGAACAGCTCGACACCGACGAGCTGGCTGGCGCCCGCATAGAGCGTCGCACTCATCAGGGTCGCTTCGGCAACCGTCAGGCCGTTGTCGATGGAAACGGCGCCGAACAACACGGCAAACGGCGATGCCGCAATGGCAACCGCGATACCACGCCGAAAGGCGTCGCGGATTTCTTCTTTTGTATCGGGGGTCATGGGTCTGCTCTATCCTAGGATAGGCAAGCCATAGAACAGGCACGGCCCACCCGCAAACCAATATGGCTGATGGACCGTTCAGCGCCGTTGATCAATCAGCGCCGATCCCTGACCGGCGCTGATTGATCAAACCTTCTTGAGCTGGAACGTGTGCTCCGGCGCTGGGAAGCTGCGCGCCTTGACCTCTTCCGCATAGGTCGCGAAAGCCTCGCTCATGACAGGCGCCAGGTTGGCAAAATGCTTGACGAAGCGCGGCTTGAAATCGGTGAAGATGCCGAGCACGTCGTCGACCACCAGAACCTGGCCGTCGCAGGCCGGCGAAGCGCCGATGCCGATGGTCGGCGCCTTCACCTTGCCGGTGATTTCGCGCGCCAGCGGCTCGACCGTGCCTTCGATGACGATGGCGAAGGCGCCGGCATCGTCGATGGCGGCGGCGTCCTTGCGGATCTTTTCCACTTCCTTATCGTTGCGGCCGAGCGAGCGATAGCCGCCCGTCGTGTTGATGAGCTGCGGCATCAGGCCGACATGGCCGAGCACGGGAATGCCGCGCTGCGTGAGGAAATCGACCGTCTCGGCCATTTCCGCGCCGCCCTCCAGCTTGATCGCCGAACAGCCGGTTTCCTTCAGCACGCGGGCAGCCGTCGCGAAGGCCTGCTCCTTGGACTGCTGGTAGGACCCGAACGGCAGGTCGACGACGACGCAGGCGTTGGACGAGCCGCGCATGACGGCCTGGCCATGGGCGATCATCATCTCGATCGTCACGCCGACGGTTGAATCCAGCCCGTAGAGCACCATGCCGAGGCTGTCGCCGACCAGCATGAAATCGACATGCGGGTCCATCAGCTTGGCGACCGGCGTCGTATAGGCGGTGAGGCTGACGATGGGGCGTTCGCCCTTGAGGGCCTTGATGTCGGACGGAGCCAGACGGCGCTTGGCGGTGTGTACGCTCATGTCACGCAACCTTCTTCTTTGGGCTGAGGACCCGGTTATCGAGGAGCTTCGTGCTTCCAAAGCGCACGAAAAGCAGCAAAAGGACCGGCCTGTCGCCGACCGTGTCGATTTCGGCCAGCGTGTCCGGATCCCTGATGGCGACGACCTCCGGCTTGGCCAGAGGCTCGCTGCGGAGGAAGGCCATCACGCCCGCCTCCAGTGTCTTCGCATCGGTCTCGCCGGCCGCGATCAGCCGTTCGGCCTTTTCCAGTGCGCGCGGCACGATGGCGGCGGCTGCGCGCTCTTCAGGCGAGAGATAGACGTTGCGCGAGGAACAGGCGAGGCCGTCGGCCTCACGCACCGTCGGCACGCCGATCACCTCGACGGGCTGGGCGAGATCGGCGACCATGCGGCGGATGATGGTGAGCTGCTGGAAATCCTTCTCGCCGAAATAGGCGCGGTCGGGACCGGCAATGTTGAAGAGTTTCGTCACGACCGTCGCAACGCCGGCGAAATGGCCGGGGCGCACTGAGCCTTCGAGTTCCGCGCCGAGCTTCGGCACATCCACCACGGTCTCCATCGGCCGCGGATACATGTCCGCGACGCCGGGGGCGAAGAGGTAATGCACGCCCTCGGCCTCCAACATCGCCTGGTCGCGGGCGAGATCGCGCGGATAGCGCGCGAGATCCTCGTTCTGGCCGAATTGCAGCGGATTGACGAAAATGGTGGCGACGACGATGTCGTTGTCGGCGCGGGCGCGGCGCGCAAGCTCCATATGGCCGACATGAAGATAGCCCATGGTGGGCACGAGGCCGATCGTGCGGCCATCCAGCCGGTGCGGCGCCAGAGCCGCGCGCAAATCCGCGATGGTGGTGAACGTCTTCATCGGCGGTTCCTCCTTGCTCTCGCCCTCTCCCGCGGGCGATGCTCCCATGTCGTCTCTGCGGACCACTTTCCGGGGGCGCCGTTTTCTATCTTGTGCAGCGCAAAAAGACAATCGGGAAAGACTTTTGCCCGCCATCGCTTAACCCGCTGGGCAGCATTGCATTTTGCGCACTGTACATTTTGGCCAAGGAGCAGTAGAGAGCGCACAACACGCTCGTTAGGTACGGGCTTGCGAGTGCGACGCCAGATCGTCGCTGAACCCGAATTCCGAAAGACCCCACATGACGAGTTTCGACAGCCTCGCTCCGGCGATGGCAAAGGCGTTGGAAAAACGCGGCTATACCACTTTGACGCCGGTGCAGATCGCCGTCTCCGACCCCAAGATCGGCGATTCCGATGCGCTGGTTTCCGCGCAGACCGGCTCCGGCAAGACCGTTGCCTTCGGCCTGGCGCTCGCGCCGACGCTGCTTTCCGGCGAAGAACGTTTCGACCGCGCGGGAAGCCCGCTTGCGCTCGTCATCGCCCCGACGCGGGAACTCGCCATGCAGGTCAAGCGCGAGCTGGAATGGCTCTATGAACTGACCGGCGCCGTCATCGGCTCCTGCGTCGGCGGCATGGACGTGCGCAACGAGCGCCGGGCGCTGGAACGCGGTGCCCATATCATCGTCGGCACACCGGGCCGCCTGCGCGACCACATCACGCGCGGCAATCTCGATCTCTCCGCCATCCGCGCCGTCGTGCTCGACGAGGCCGACGAGATGCTCGACCTCGGCTTCCGCGAAGACCTCGAATTCATCCTCGAGGCAGCCCCGGAAGACCGCCGCACGCTGATGTTCTCGGCCACCGTGCCGAAGGAAATCGCAGCGCTTGCCAAGAACTACCAGCGCGATGCCATGCGCATCTCGACGGCGGCCGAACGCGAGCAGCATGTCGATATCGAATACCGCGCGCTCATCTGCACCCCCTCGGATCGCGAGAACGCCATCATCAACACGCTGCGCTTCTACGATGCGCAGAATGCGATCGTCTTCTGCTCGACGCGCGCGGCCGTAAACCACCTGACGGCCCGCTTCAACAATCGCGGCTTCTCGGTCGTGGCTTTGTCCGGCGAACTCAGCCAGAACGAACGCACCCACGCGCTGCAGGCCATGCGCGACGGCCGCGCCCGTGTGTGCATCGCCACAGACGTCGCCGCCCGCGGCATCGACCTGCCGAACCTCGAACTCGTGGTACATGCCGACCTGCCGACCAACCCGGATACGCTGCTGCACCGTTCGGGCCGCACGGGCCGCGCCGGCCGCAAGGGTGTCAGCGCCCTCATCGTGCCGCTCAGCGCCCGCCGCAAGGCCGAGCGCCTGTTGCAGATCGCCAACCTCAAGGCCAACTGGGCGACGCCGCCGTCGGCCGAAGAGATCCTGCGCCGCGACGACGAGCGCCTGCTCGCCGATGCGACGCTGACCGAGACGATCGGCGAAGACGAAATCGAGACGATCGACGCATTGGTCGAAAAATTCGATTCCCGCCAGCTCGCCGCCGCCGTCGCGCGCTACTTCAAGGCCGGCCGCTCCGCACCGGAAGACCTGATCGAGGTCTCGCTCGAACAGCGCAAGCCGCGCGAGCGCGGCAACGATGCCATTCCGGCCGAGACCAAGCGCCCGCGCGACAGCTTTGCCCGCAGCACCTGGATTTCCGTCTCGGTCGGCCGTAAGCAGCGCGCCGAGCCGCGCTGGCTGATCCCGATGCTTTGCCGCAACGGCAACATCACCAAGAACGAGATCGGCGCCATCAAGATGCAGCCGGAGGAGACCTTCATCGAGCTCTCCGCCGATGCCTCCGACGGTTTCATGGGCGCGCTCGGCCCCAACAGCATGCTGGAGCGCGGCATCCGCGTGACCGTGCTCGAAGGCATGCCCGACCTGACCCCACAGTTCTACGAGCGGACGCCGGGCGAAAAGACCCAGCGCTACGACAAGCCGGTGCGCAGCGAAGAACGCCGCGCCGACTGGAAGCCGCGCGGCGAGTTCGACAAGAAGCCCGGCTTTGCCAAGAAGAAGGACTTCGACAAGAAGCGTGAGTTCGACAAGCCCGAAGGTGCGGCAGCCAAGCCGCACTGGAAGGATCGCAACGACAGCGCCGACAAGAAGCGCGAGTTCGACAAGCCTGAGGGTGCGGCAGCCAAGCCGGCGCACTGGAAGGATCGCGACGCGAGTGCTCAGAAGCCGGGCAAGCCCTTCGGCGGCCCGAAGCCCTTCAAGGGCAAGCGCGACGAAAAATTCGCCAAGCCGGAAGGCGGCCCGAAGAAGCCGAAGCCCAAGAAGTTCGACCGCCCCTAAGCGGTTGGCGGCGCGGAACTTTTTGCTCCGCGCCGCATTTCCCCCGCGCTTGTTGCCAGGGGGGTACAGCGATGGCAGGCGAGACCACATCCGCTGACGACGCAAAAAACCAATTCAACAGCTTCGTGACCGGCCTCGGCCGCGGTGTCGCCGGCGCGCTTTTCCTGGCGCTGCCCATGCTGATGACCATGGAAATGTGGTATCTCGGCTTCACCATTGCGCGCGAGCGACTGCTGTTGCTTCTCCTCCTCAACATCCCCCTTCTCATCCTGCTTGCCCACCGCATCGGCTTCGAGGAGACGTTCACCTGGAGCGAGGCGATCCGCGACGCGATCATCGCCTATGGCATCGGCATCGTGACCAGCGTTATCGTGCTCGCCGCGCTCGGCCTGCTGCATGCCGACATGCCGGCGAGCGAAGCCGTCGCCAAGATCGCCCTGCAATCCGTGCCGGCTAGCATCGGTGCCATGCTCGGCCGCAGCCAGCTCGGCCACGACGAGACCGACGACGAGGACAAGGAAACGCCCTATCACGGCGAACTGCTGATGATGGCCGCCGGCGCCCTCTTCCTCTCGCTCAACATCGCGCCCACCGACGAGATGATGGTGCTCGCCTACAAGATGTCGATCTGGCATGCGATCGTCGTCACCCTGCTCTCGATCACGCTGATGCACGGCTTCGTCTATGCCGTCTCCTTCATCGGCGGGCACGAGCTTGAGCCGGAAACGCCGTGGTGGCACGCTTTCATTCGGTTCACCCTGCCCGGCTACGTCATCGCACTCGCGATCAGCGTCTTCGCCCTCTGGATCTTCGAGCGGCTGGGCGACAGTTCCGCCGTCGAGATCATGCTGTCCGTCATCGTGCTCGGCTTCCCGGCATCGCTGGGTGCCGCTGCCGCCCGCCTGATCCTGTGAGGCTTTCATGACCAAATCCGAACAGGGCCGCCATCGCGAGCGCCAGGATCCGCACTGGATCGAATGGCTGACGGGCATCGTCTCCGCGCTCCTGGTCGCCGCCATGCTCGGCTGGCTGACCTGGGAGGCCTTCACCCGCGCGGCGACGCCGCCGGACCTCGCCGTGACCGTACTGACGACCGAAAAAACCTCGGCAGGCCACCGTGTCGCCTTCGACATCTACAACACCGCAACGACGACGGCAGCCGCCGTCACCGTCGTCGGCCGGTTGATGGAGGGCGATCGGGTGATCGAGGAAAACGAAGTGGTCTTCGACTATGTCGCCGCCGAATCCAAATCGACGGGCGCCATTCTCTTCCAGACCGATCCGGCCGGCCGTACGGTCGATATCCATCCGGCCGGTTACACGGATCCTTAGGAAAGGCTGATAAGCTGTGGAAGAGATTCCGGAAAACGGAACCAATACCGTCGGCGCGGATTGAGCAGGGACAATATCCGTGTCCGCCGATGGAAGGGCATGGCAGACCCTGAAGGGTGGAACAATGGAACTTCCCCTGCTCATCCTCCTGACCACACAGGTTCTTCTGCCGATTTTCTTTTTGCTCTGGCTCTGGCTACCGCACCCGGCCGACCGCGTCGGCTGGCTAATGCGCGTCGTCTACGGCGCCTGCTACTTCGCCTTCATCGCCGTGATCGGCCGCTGGGATTTTCTGAGCACGGTACTGGCGGTGGTGCTGCCTGTCACCTTCGCCGTTTCGGCAGCGCTCGCCTATAGGCGCGTCCGGCATCGGACCTGGAACCGCTCGCCCTCCCTCATGCGCAGCCACGGTTTCACTGCCGCCATGGCCGTCTTCTTCCTGGCGCTCACCGCACGAGCGCTGTCAGGCTATGGCTATCAGGACACCGCTGTCGACCTCACCTTCCCCTTCGCATCAGGCGAGTACTATGTCGGACAGGGCGGCAGCACGACGTCGATCAACAGTCACCATGCCGACCAAAGCCAGCGCTACGCGCTCGACATCGTCGCGCTCAACGGTTTTGGCGCGCGGGCGGCGGGGGTCATGCCAGACGATCTCACGGACTACGTCATCTATGGCCGCGAGGTGAAAAGCCCCTGCACGGGCGTCGCCATCTCCATGCATGACGGGATCGACGACAACAGGATTTTCGAAACGAACACGCAGGAACCGGCCGGCAACCACATCATTCTCGCCTGCGGCACGGCACGCGTTCTGCTTGCGCATCTGCGCAAAGGCTCGATCGCGATCAAGGGTGGCGAACTCGTCACCGCGGGCGAAACGCTCGGCCGCGTCGGCAATTCCGGCAATTCCTCCGAGCCGCACCTGCACATGCACGCCTATCTCGGCGGCACATTGGACTATAATGCCGGAGAAGGCGTGCCGATGACCTTCAGCGGCCGCTTCCTCGTGCGCGGCTCGACCGTCACGATCCCTTGATGAGCTCGAACCAGCCGTCCTCGTCGATCACCTCGACGTTGAACTCCTTGGCCTTGTCGAGCTTGGAACCCGCACCCGGACCGGCCACGACCAGATCCGTCTTCTTCGAAACCGACCCCGCGACCTTCGCGCCCAGCCGCTCCGCCATGGCCTTCGCCTCGTCGCGAGTCATCTTCTCCAGCGAGCCGGTGAAGACCACCGTCTTGCCGACGACGGGGCTCGACGTCGCAACGAACGCCTCAGCCGCTTCCGGCGTCACTTCCTGAAGCAGCCGGTCGATCACATCGACATTGCGCGGCTCCTTGTAGAATTCCACCATCGCGCGGGCGACGACCTCGCCGATGCCGTCGATGCTGTTGAGCTCCGTCCAGGCCTCGCCCGAGAGCGAGACGGAAGCCTTCATCGCCTCCTCGAAGGCGGCATAGGTGCCATAGGCGCGTGCCAGCAGCTTGGCATTGGTCTCGCCGACATGGCGGATGCCGAGCGCATAGATGAAGCGGTTGAGGGCAATCGACCGGCGGGCGTCGATGGCATCATAAAGCTTCCGCACGCTCACCTTGCCGAAGCCATCGATGTTTTCGAGTTTGGTCAGCGAACCCGCCTGCCGCTTTTCCAGCGTGAAGATATCGGGAGCCGTGCGGATCGTCAGCGACGGATCCTCCGCCTCGAAAAAGAAATCGATCTGCTTGGAGCCGAGGCCTTCGATATCGTAGGCGTTGCGCGAGACGAAGTGCTTCAGGTGCTCCACCGCCTGTGCGCGGCAGACGAAGCCGCCGGTGCAGCGCGTCACGGAATCGAGCCGGCCCGTCTTCTCGTTGCGCTCACGCACCGCATGGCTACCGCAGACCGGGCAGGTTTTCGGGAATTCGTAGCGCTGAGCGTCCGCCGGGCGCTTCTCCATGACGACATCGAGCACCTGCGGGATCACATCGCCCGCGCGCTGCACGATGACCGTATCGCCGATGCGGATGTCGTGATCCTCGGCCCGGATGCGCTCGCCGCTATTGCCGATGCCTTCGATATAATCCGCATTGTGCAGCGTCGCATTGGTGACGACCACCCCGCCAACCGTGACAGGCGTCAGGCGCGCAACAGGCGTCAGCGCGCCGGTGCGGCCAACCTGGATGTCGATCTTCTCGACGATGGTGAAGGCCTGCTCCGCCGGGAACTTGTGCGCCGTCGCCCAGCGCGGCGAGCGCGAGCGGAAGCCGAGGCGCTCCTGCAGCGCCAGCTCGTCCACCTTGTAAACGACGCCGTCGATATCGTAGTCGAGATCCGGGCGGGCAAGGCCGATCTCGCGATAATGCGCGATGATATCCTCGACGCGCGACAGCCGCTTCGTCATCGGATTGACCGGAAAGCCCCAGGATTTCAGCACGCCGATCATGCCGAACTGGGTATTGTCAGGCATCGCGGACATCTCGCCCCAGGCATAGGCGAAAAAGCGCAGCTTGCGGCTTGCCGTCACCGAGGCATCGAGCTGGCGCAGCGAGCCCGCCGCGGTGTTGCGTGGATTGACGTAGGTCTGCTTGCCCTCCGCCGCCATCTTCTCGTTCAGCGCGAGAAAATCGCTCTTGGCCATATAGACCTCGCCGCGCACCTCAACGACCTCGGGCACGCCAGCCGGCAGCCGATTCGGGATTTCGGCGATGGTCTGCACATTGGCGGTGACATTCTCGCCCGTCGTGCCATCGCCACGCGTGGCGGCCGTCACCAGGCGGCCGTTCTCATAGCGGATCGACATGGAAAGGCCATCGATCTTCGGCTCGGCGGTGAAGGCGATGGAATCGTCCGGCAGGCGGCCGAGGAAGCGATAGACCGAGGCAACGAAGTCCCGCACGTCCTCGTCGGAAAACGTGTTGTCGAGCGACAGCATCGGGCGGGAATGGGTGATCGGCGCAAAGGTTGGGAGCGGCGCGGAACCGACACGGCGCGACGGGCTGTCATCGCGTACCAGAGCCGGAAAACGGGCCTCGATTTGCTCGTTGCGCCGCTTCAGCGCGTCGTAGTCGGCATCCGAAATCTCCGGCGCATCCTGCCCGTGATAGAGCTCGTCATTGCGCGCGATCTCCGCCGCCAGAAAGGCAAGCTCGGCTGCTGCTTCGTCTTCGGTCAGGGTTTCGACAGGGGGTTTCGCGTTCGCCATGACATGCTCCGGGATTCGGAGAAGGTTTTAGAGCAAAGCTGACGAAAGGAAAGATGGAACGCCGTTACGTCCCGCCGGAAAGCAGCCGTGCGGCCGCGGCGCGCGCCTCGTCGGTCACGGAGGCGCCGGCCAGCATGCGGGCGATCTCTTCGGTGCGCGCACCCTCGTCCATGCGGGCGACACGGGTGGCGACGGTCTCGCTGCCCTCGACCGGCCCCTTGGAAATGAGGAGATGCGTCGCGGCGCGTGCCGCGACCTGCGGCGCATGGGTGACCGAGAGCACCTGCACGGTGGCAGACAAGCGCTTCAGCCGCTGGCCGATGGCATCGGCCACAGCACCGCCGACGCCGGTGTCGATTTCGTCGAAGACGAGCGTCGGCGCAGAACCGCGATCGGCCAGCGCCACCTTAAGCGCCAGCAGGAAGCGCGAGAGTTCGCCGCCCGAGGCGACCTTCATGATCGGGCCGGGGCGGGTGCCGGGATTGGTCTGGACGTGGAACTCGACCGTGTCGATCCCCTCCTCCGCCCCGCCGTCCGGATCGGTGGTGATCTCGACGGTGAAGCGCGCCCGCTCCAGCTTCAGCGCCGGCAGTTCCGCCATCACGGCGGCGGCGAGCGCGTCTGCCGTGTGGTGGCGCTTTTCGGAGAGCGACTTGGCGGCGATTTCGAAGGCGGCGCGCGCCTCGGTCAGCCGCGCCTGCAACTGCACCAGCTTTTCCTCGCCGGCATCGAGATCGGCAAGGTCGGCGATCATCTTGGCGGCCAGGGCCGGAAGACCGGTGACAGGTACGGAATATTTGCGGGCGGCGGCGCGCAGCGCAAACAGCCGCTCTTCCGTGCGCTCCAGTTCCTTGGGGTCGTATTCCGTCTTGCGCAGCGCCGTTTCGACGGCCGTCTGCGCGTCGGAAAGGTGGTTCAGCGCCAGATCGAGCAGTTCGACCGTCTCCTCCAGCAGGCCCGGCGCCTCATGGCTCTTGCGCTCCAACCGGCGCACGAGGGCGGCGATCAGCGGAACGGGCGAGGCATTGCCATTCAGGAATTCGCTCGCCTCGTTGATATCGCCGGCAATGCGCTCGGCCTTCATCATGCGGGCACGCACCTCCGCCAGCGCATCCTCCTCACCATCCTGCGGCGAGAGCACTTCCAGCTCCTCTACGGACGAGCGCAGATAGTCCGCCTCGCGGGCCGCCGCGTCCACCTTGTCGCCATGGCGGCGCAGCGTGCGCTCGGCTTCCTTCCAGTGATGATAGAGCGTGCCGACATCGGCCGCCGCCTCGCTCAGGCCACCGAAGGCATCGAGCAGCAGGCGGTGCGCGTCGGTATCGACCAACGCCCGGTCGTCGTGCTGACCGTGGATTTCGACGAGAAGCTGACCGGCCTGGCGCATGAGCTGCACCGACACCGGCTGGTCGTTGACATAGGCCTTGGTGCGGCCATCGGCCGATTGCTGGCGGCGGAAGATGAGGTCGCCGTCATCGTCGATGCCGTTGTCGCGCAATAGCGCACGCGCCGCATGGGTCATCGGCACGTCGAAGACGGCCGTCACCTGGCCGCGTTCGATGCCGTGGCGCACCAGCGAACCGTCGCCGCGCCCGCCGAGCGCCAGCGAAAGACTGTCGAGAAGAATCGATTTGCCGGCGCCCGTCTCCCCCGTAAGCACGGAGAGACCCGGCTCGAACGCAAGGTCGAGCCGTTCGATCAGGACGATATCGCGGATCGATAGCTGCGCCAGCATGGCACGTATCTCTTGGTTCAGGCGCCGATCAGCTTCTTGCCGGCGCGCGAAATCCAGGAACCGTTGTTCTCACGCGGCTCCAGGCCCTTCGACTGCAGCAGCTTGTAGCTGTCGGCATACCACTGGCTGTCCGGATAGTTATGGCCGAGAACGGCGGCCGCCGTCTGCGCTTCGCTGGCAAGACCCATAGCGTAATAGGTCTCGACGAGACGCGCCAGCGCTTCCTCGATCTGGTTGGTCATCGGATAGGTTTCGACGACCACGCGGAAGCGGCTGACGGCCGCGATGAATTCCTTGCGCTCGAGATAATAGCGGCCGATCTGCATTTCCTTGCCGGCGAGCTGGTCGCGGGCAAAACGCATCTTGGTCTGGGCATCCTCGACATATTCCGAGTCCGGATAGTTGTCGACGACGGCCTTCATCGCTTCGAGCGTCTGCTGCGAGGTGCGCTGGTCCTGCGTCACGCTCGGGATCTGCTTCCAGTAGGCGAGGCCGATGATGTACTGCGCGTAGGCCGCGTCGGAGGATTCCGGATAGAGGTTCAGGTAGCGCTTGCCGGCCGTGATGGCCTCTTCATAGGCGCCCTGGCGATAGCTGGTGAACGCGCTCATGACGAGCGCCTTGCGCGCCTGGTCGGAGAACGGGTTCTGCCGATCGACGGCCGCGAACTTGCGGTTCGCCTCGCCCACCTTTCCGGCCTGCAGGTTTGCCAGACCCTGATTGTAGAGCGTATCGGCGGATTCGGTCTCGCCCGACAGCTTCGTGATATCGATGTCGGGATCAGACTGGCAGGCAGAAAGACCAATCGAAGACGCCGTAGCGACAAGCGTAAGATAGACAATGCGCGCCGTCTTCTTCACACCAACAGACCCTGCAACAACCATGTGATAATCCCAGTTCAACGGCGCCCCATGCGGACGGGCCGCACATGCGCCCCGCGTTGTATCTCCAAAAGCGTGAAGATCGCAACGCCATGCCCACGCATTAACGCATTTTTATGGCATTCGTGTCGGGAAAGAAAAAGGAATGCGGCCCGGCCTCAGAGAGACCAGGGCGCAAATTCCGGTGCGTTGACGGCGATCAGCTCGCGCTGGCCGGCGCGCGAACGCGGTGCGGCGGCTTCGACCACTTCATAGGCCGAGCGGTCGCTGAGCAGCGCCTTGAGAGCATGCGCATTCATCTTGTGGCCGCCGCGATAGGAGCGGTAGCAGCCGATGAACTGCGCGCCGGCAAGCGCCAGGTCGCCGACGGCATCGAGCGTCTTGTGGCGCACGAACTCGTCCTTGGCGTAACGCAGGCCTTCGACATTGATCACGGTATTGTCATCGGAAATGACGACCGAGTTTTCCAGCGAGGAACCGAGCGCCAGGCCAGCGGCCCAGAGACGCTCGACATCGCGCATGAAGCCGAAGGTGCGGGCGCGTGACAGTTCGGTGCGGAAGGTGGCGGGCGAAAGATCGCCCTTCCAGGACTGGCGGCCAATGAGCGGGCAGTCGAAATCGATCTCGACTTCGAATCGCGTGCCGTCATAGGGCGAGAACTCGGCCCAGGAGGCGCCAGCCTCGACACGAACCGGCTTGATGATTCGGATGTAGCGGCGCTTCACGGCAAGCGGGATCAGGCCAACCTCGTCGATCGCTTCGATGAAGGGCGCGGAGCTGCCGTCCATGATCGGCATTTCGGCGCCGCTGACTTCGATCAGCGTGTTGTCGAGGCCAAGCGCGTAGAGGGCGGCCATGACATGCTCGACGGTCGCAATCGAGGTCGCCGGCGAGAAGCCGAGCACGGTGCAGAGATCGGTGCTGCCAACCTGCGAGGAGACCGCGCGGTATTCGCTGACGGTGCCGTCGGCGAACTGGCGCTGGAAGACGATGCCGCTGTCGGCTTCGGCCGGATTGAAGGTGATCGACACCGGCACGCCGGAATGCACGCCCGTGCCGGAAATCGTCACCGGGTTTGCAATCGTGGTCTGGAAACCGAGCATCGTCATATGCATTCGCCTCGTCTTATTGCCGGCTCATTCTTCGCCGACACTTTCAATTCTTGGCCCAAGTAAGGCCTGTGGCCGGACGCTCAGCGCCCGCCGACAAAGTTTGCCTGATCGTCTGGAGTGGCTTGATGCGCTCCGGCTCATGCCGGCGATCCGAATCCTGACTGGCCCCTGTGCCTACCCTAAATCTAGTAGGTCCCTCAGCGTCTTACAAATCACTGTTTCTTTCGCTTTGTTACGCTTTTATTCCATACGTAAGCCATTGAAACAAAAACAGAAACAAAAATGCCCGGATCGTGATCCGGGCATTTTGTTACCAAGCCGTGTCTGGCCTCAGTTCGACTGGCGGCGCAGGAAGGCCGGAATCTCCAGCTGGTCTTCCTCGTGCAGCGAGCGCGGCTGCGGGTTGGCGCGGCCGTGATCGTCGAGCTGGCCGCGGCGCGGCGCGTAGAGGCTGGCTTCCGGCGACAGCGCGCGGCGCTGCTGCTGGGCGACCGGCTCCTGCTGGACAGGCTGCTGCGGCTCTTCGTGGCGGCCGAGCGACGAGGTCAGGCGCTTGAGGAGACCCATCGGGCCGCGCTCTTCGCTGTGGGTCGCGACCGGCTGCTGGGCCGAGCGGTGATCGATTTCAGCCTGCACGACCGGCGGGAAGTCTTCGATCTTCGGCATGCGCATGGTCTGCGGCTCCTGACGGATGATCGGAGCGGCGGGCTCGACGCGCTGCTGCAGAACCGGAGCGGCCTGCTGTACCGGCTGCTGGACCGGGGCGACGCGCTGGACAACCGGTGCTTCGGCCGGGGCCGAGAACAGGCGGTTCTGCAGGCGCGGCTCTTCCTGAACCTGGGCGACCGGCTGGGCCGGAACCGGACGGCTCACCGGAATGGCCAGTTCGCGTTCCAGGCTTTCTTCCGAGGCGCGGATGGCTTCGGCGATCGGGTCGATGACCGGCTGCTGGGCAACCGGCTGCTGCAGCACGGGCTGCGGCTGCTGGAGGACCGGCTGGGGCTGCGGGGCTACGGCGACCGGCTGGGCCGGAATGGCGGCGGACGGGCGAACTACCGGCTTGCTGAGGCTGCGAAAGTCAGCATTCCGTGCAGCCACCTCCGAGGCCGCGCGATCGATACCGGTTGCAACAACGGAAACGCGGATCAGGCCTTCGAGCTCTTCATCGAAGGTAGCACCGAGAATGATGTTTGCGTCCGGATCGACTTCTTCGCGGATACGGGTTGCCGCTTCGTCGACTTCGAAGAGGGTGAGGTCGCGACCGCCGGTGATGGAGATCAGGAGGCCCTGCGCGCCCTTCATCGAGGTTTCGTCGAGCAGCGGGTTGGCGATGGCGGCTTCGGCAGCAGCCATTGCACGGCCCTCGCCCGACGCTTCGCCCGTACCCATCATGGCGCGGCCCATCTCGCGCATCACCGAGCGAACGTCGGCGAAGTCGAGGTTGATGAGGCCTTCCTTGACCATGAGGTCGGTGATGCAGGCAACGCCCGAATAAAGAACCTGGTCGGCCATCGCAAAGGCGTCGGCAAACGTGGTCTTGTCGTTGGCGATGCGGAAGAGGTTCTGGTTCGGAATGACGATCAGCGTGTCGACCGACTTCTGCAGTTCCTGAATACCTTCTTCGGCGAGACGCATGCGGCGGCCGCCTTCGAAGTGGAACGGCTTGGTGACGACGCCGACGGTCAGGATGCCCTTGTTACGGGCGGCCTGGGCCACGACCGGAGCCGCGCCCGTGCCCGTGCCGCCGCCCATGCCGGCGGTGACGAAGCACATGTGGGTGCCGTTCAGGTGATCGATGATCTCGTCGATGCACTCTTCAGCAGCCGCGCGGCCGACTTCCGGCTGCGAACCGGCGCCGAGACCTTCCGTGACGGCGACGCCCATCTGGATGATCCGCGTCGCCTTGGTCATGGTCAGCGCCTGGGCGTCGGTGTTGGCAACGACGAAGTCGACGCCCTCAAGGCCTGCGGTGATCATGTTGTTGACGGCGTTGCCGCCACCGCCACCGACACCGAAGACGGTGATGCGCGGCTTCAGCTCGGTGATGTCCGGCTTCTGGAGCTTGATAGTCATTGCAGTGTTCCTTTCGTTTCCGGCCGCTTCGCCCAGCCGGTCTATTCCCAAAACTCAGTTGTCGGTCTTTCCCGGCACTCTCTACGCCGCCGGAAAACCCGTCAGAAACTTTCCTTCAGCCACTGGCCCATGCGGGCTATGCGGCCATTGCCACCCGTCAGCTGCGAGAGCATGCCGCCCTGCACAGCGTGTTCTTCCAGTTCCGCGACCTGCGGATAGATCATCAGGCCGACCGCCGTCGAAAAGGCCGGGCCCTTCGCCGCCGTCGGCAGGCCGGACACGCCGAGCGGGCGGCCGATGCGGACATTGCGGGCGAGGATGCGGCGGGCCGCTTCCGGCAGGCCCGTCAGCTGGCTGGCGCCGCCCGTCAGCACGATCCGCTTGCCGACGATCGGCGAGAAGCCGGAGCGCTGGATACGGTCGCGAATGAGTTCGAGCGTCTCTTCGATACGGGCCCGTACGATGCGCGAGATGAGCGCACGCGGCACATGCGTCGGCTGGTCGCGGTCGTCCTCGCCGATCGGCGGGACGGTGAGGATATCGCGCTCGTCGCCGGCATTGGCCAGCGCCGAACCGTGCACGACCTTCAGCCGTTCGGCGTCCTCGATACGGGTCGAGAGGCCGCGGGCAAGGTCGGTGGTGACGTGATGGCCGCCGAGGGACACCGCGTCGGAATGCACCAGCTTGCCTTCCGCGAAGACGGAGATCGTCGTCGTGCCGCCGCCCATGTCGATGCAGGCGCAGCCGAGTTCGACTTCGTCGTCGACCAGAGCCGAAAGGCCGCTGGCATAAGGCGTCGCGACCATGCCCTCGACCGAGAGGTGAGCACGGTTGATGCAGAGTTCGAGATTCTTGAGCGAGGTGCGCTCCGCCGTCAGCACGTGCATGTCGACGCCAAGGACGTCGCCGAACATGGAGAGCGGATCGCGAATGCCGCGCTCGCCGTCGAGCGAGAAGCCCGTCGGCAGCGAGTGCAGGATGGCACGGTCTTGGCGCAGCGACTGCTGGCCGGCGACGGCAAGCACCTTGCGCAGATCGTTGGCATCGACTTCCTGGCCGCCGAGATCGATGGTCGCGGTGTAGATGTCGCTCTGCAGGCGGCCCGCCGAGACGTTGACGATGAGGCTTTCGATGGTGAGGCCGGCCATGCGCTCGGCCGCATCGACGGCGAGACGGACGACGCTCTCGGCGGCATCGAGATCGGCGATGACGCCGTTCTTCACGCCGCGGGATTTCTGGTGGCCGATGCCGATGATTTCGACATTGTGCGTGCGGCCCGGAAGGATCTCGCTCTCGGCGCGCGGCGTCAGCCGGCCGATCATGCAGACGACCTTGGTGGAACCGATGTCGAGGACCGAAACGACGTGAGCCCGCTTGGAAGACAGCGGCTTCAAGCGCGGCAGGCCGAAATGGGACGAACCGAAAATGCTCATGTGCGCTTCGCTGCCTTCTTCAGGTCCTTGGCCCTCTGCTCGACCGCCTTATTACGGCGTTCGAGCGCTCCTTCCGTCAATTGAACCGTCGTGCGGTCTTCGAGACGCAGATCGACGGCTGCGATGTCGCGCTCCAGAAGCTGCTCGCTCGCATCGAGCGAGGCCAGCATGTCCATGGCCCGCGGCACATTGTGTTCCGGCAGCTTGACGACGATGCCGTTTTCGAGACGCAGATCCCAACGGCGCCCGGCGACCCGGATATAGGCCTTCACCCGCGACTTGAGCTCCGGCCAGCTGTCGAACTCGTCGGCAAAGCTTGCCGCCGCGGTTTCGGCATCGCGACCGACGAACAGCGGCAGCGAGGAAAATTTGTTGTCGCGCAGCGGTGCGATCACGCTGCCGTTCTTCTCGATCAGCGACAGGTCGGTGCCATGCTGCCAGATCGCGAAAGCTTCGCGTTCCTTGAGTGCGATCTCGATCGTGCCCGGATAGACCTTGCGGACAGAGACGTCCTCGACCCAGGGCAGCTCGGTGAGCCGCTGGCGGGCTTCCTTGACGTCGAGGGCGACCAGCGAGGTGGTGCCGTCGAGGCCAAGGCGCTCGAGAATGTCGATTTCCGAGGTCTCCCGGTTTCCCGAGACCTTCACATCCTCGATGGCAAAGCCGATCGCGGTCGTCGACGCCTGGGCGACATCCTGCGAGTGGCCGCCGAGCGACATGCCGTAGAGTCCCGTCGCGCCGATGAAGGCGGCGGTGGCGACGCTGCCGGTATGGCGCGGAATGTTGATTCGGCCAGCCGCGAGGCTGACGAGGAAGCGGACGATACGGCGCAGCGGACGCGGCAGCACGCGACCGGCTTCCGGCTCTGCGAGGCCTGCGGGACGAACCCTGCTCTTCTTGACGCTCAACGCAAACACGACGCGTCCTCCACCATCCACTTCAAGAATTCACCAAAGGAATGGCCGGCATGATCGGCCATTTCGGGCACCAGGGAGGTGGGGGTCATGCCGGGCTGGGTGTTGATTTCCAGCCAGATCAGCTCGCCATTCTCGGAGAAACGATCGTCGTAACGGAAGTCGGAACGGCTGACGCCACGGCACCCGATCGCTTGATGCGCCTTGAGTGCGAGTGTTTGTACTTTTTGGTAAATATTTGGTGAAATCTGCGCCGGGATGACGTGTTTCGAACCACCTTTTACGTATTTGGAATCATAGTCGTAGAAGGCGTGGCCCTGCGGCACCACTTCGGTCACGCCAAGCGCCACATCGCCCATGACGCCGCAGGTGAGTTCGCGGCCATAGACGTAGCGCTCGACCATGACACTGTCGCCATAGCGCCACTCCTGCGAGGTGATGATCTGCGGCGGATGCGACTGATCCTCCTTGACCATGACGACGCCGAAGGAGGAGCCCTCGCGCACCGGCTTCACCACGTAAGGCGGCTTCATCGGATGGCTGGAGGTGAATTCGAATCGGTTCATCAGGCGCTGTTCGGCGACCGGAATGCCGGCGGCCTTGGCGACGATCTTCGCCTGCGCCTTGTCCATGGCGAGTGCGGAAGCGAGCACGCCGGAATGGGTGTAGGGAATTTCGAGATATTCGAGCACGCCCTGAATGGTGCCGTCTTCGCCGAAGGGACCATGCAGCGCGTTGAAGGCGACGTCGGGCTTCAGTTCGGCGAGCACGCTGGCGATGTCATGACCGACATCGACGCGGGTGACCTTGTAGCCGACGGCCTCAAGCGCATCCGCGCAGGCGTTGCCCGACGAAAGGCTCACCGGCCGTTCCGACGAAAAACCACCCATCAACATCGCGACGTGCTTGACGCTCATGAAACCCTCAACTGAATACCGCACACTGCCCCTCGTCGCTTGTGCGGACCTGATTTTCTCTGCGGATCCGACTCGGCGAGCGAGATGGGACCACTAGAGCGGCATTAAGGTTAATGAAGCGTTTACTTTCGTTAACCTGACCCGTCGCGGGACGAATTTTCCTGCTCCGAATCAAGTCCCGCTTCGATTCCTCTTCTGGAATCAGAGAGTTGCGATCGACGCAAGAAAAACCAAAAAATTAGAAGATGCTGAGCAAGCAGCCCCGAGCATGCAATAAGCCCGGAAGCGTTGGTAAACACCGGGAAACTTGCGAAGACCGAAAAGTACGATTTTTCATCCGAGAACGACCTTTTGTTGTTTCATCGACCGTTCGGTTGACGTAATAGATCGCCGCTGCCTCCCAAGACGGCAAACAAGAAACATGAAAAGGCACCCACGATGAGTGAGACACTCGCTTCCGGGTCGCCGACCGCAACGCATTCCAACCGTGCCGGGCTGAACTCCCCGGCGCGTGTTCTTTTTGCAAGCCTGGTCGGAACGACCATCGAATTCTTCGATTTCTACGTTTACGCCACCGCCGCCGTGCTGGTCTTCCCGACGCTGTTCTTCACGAACAACGATCCGACGACAGCGCTGCTCGCCTCCTTCGCGACCTTCTCGATCGCCTTCTTCGCCCGCCCGCTCGGCGCCATCGTCTTCGGACATTACGGCGACCGCATCGGCCGCAAGGCGACGCTGGTCGCAGCGCTTCTGACCATGGGCGTCTCGACCGTGATCATCGGCCTCCTGCCCTCCTACGAAACGATCGGCGTGCTAGCACCGCTGCTGCTCGCGCTGTGCCGCTTCGGCCAGGGTTTTGGGCTTGGCGGCGAATGGGGCGGCGCGGTGCTGCTCGCCACGGAAAACGCCCCTCCGGGCAAGCGCAGCTGGTACGGCATGTTCCCGCAGCTCGGCGCACCGGTCGGCCTGTTCCTCTCCTCCGGCATCTTCTGGCTGCTGCTGCACGTCATGTCGCAGGAAACGCTGCTCGCCTGGGGCTGGCGCATTCCCTTCGTCGCCTCGATCGTGCTGATCGCCGTCGGCCTGTGGGTCCGCCTGTCGATCACCGAAACGCCGGCCTTCCAGAAGGCCATCGAGAAGCAGGAGCGCGTCGAAGTTCCGGTCGTGGAGCTTTTCCGCAACCATAAACGCAGCCTGGTCCTCGGCACCTTCGTGGCGCTCGCCACCTTCGTGCTGTTCTACATCGGCTCGGCCTACCTCCTGTCCTACAACGTCAAGGTTCTCGGCATTCCGTTCGTCGAGGCACTGGAAGTCCAGCTCCTGGGCTCGGTGCTCTTCGGTATCTTCATCCCGATCGCCGGCAAGCTTGCCGAGCGTTTTGGCCGCCGCGAGGTGCTGATTCTCACGACCGTCCTGATCGGCGTCTTCTCGTTCTTCCTGCCGGGCCTGATGACCGGCGGCGAAGCATCGATCTTCGTCTTTGTGATCTTCGCAATGGCGCTGATGGGCATGACCTACGGCCTGATCGGCACGGCGCTGGCCGCGCCCTTCCCCACCACGGTGCGCTATACCGGTTCGTCGATCACCTTCAACTTCGCCGGCATCTTCGGCGCCTCGCTCGCGCCCTATATCGCGACCTGGCTGCAGGCGAATTACGGCATGACCTATGTCGGCTATTACCTCGGCATCGCCGCCGTGATCACGCTGGCCTGCATCCTGCTCTCGGGCAAGGAAGAGGTCTGAGCCTTTTTTTCCAAAAGGCTACGAATCAAAAACCCGCCGTGGCGACACGGCGGGTTTCTTTTTACCTTGGAACGATCAGTCGTTCTCGCCGACGATCTTCCAGATCACGCCGCCGATGACGGCGCCGACGATCGGAGCCACCCAGAACAGCCAAAGTTGCGACAGCGCCGCCGTATCGGCAAACAGCGCCACACCCGTCGAGCGGGCCGGGTTCACCGAGGTGTTGGTGACCGGGATCGAGACGAGGTGGATCAGCGTCAGGCCGAGGCCGATGGCGATCGGCGCGAAGCCCACCGGCGCACGGCCATGGGTCGAACCGAGGATGATGATGAGGAAGAACGCCGTCAGCACCACTTCGGCCACCAGCGCCGCCGTCAGCGAATAGCCGCCGGGCGACAGCTCGCCATAACCGTTCGAGGCGAAGCCACCGGCGGCGAAGCCGGCCTTGCCGGAGGCGATAAGGTAGAGCACCGCAGCCGCGGCGACAGCACCGACAACCTGCGCCACGATATAGGGCACGAGGCTGGAGGCCGGGAACTTGCCGGCAACCGTCAGCCCGACGGAGACGGCCGGGTTGAAATGCCCGCCCGAGATTCCGCCGACGGTATAGGCCATGGTCAGCACTGTCAGGCCGAAGGCGAAGGAAACGCCGAGCAGGCCGATACCGACTTCAGGAAAAGCGGCCGCCAGAACAGCGCTGCCGCAACCGCCGAAGACGAGCCAGAACGTGCCGAGAAATTCGGCAGAAAGTTTTTTAAACATGAGTGCCCCCTATCCATGCCCCGCTGGAGCGAGGCCAGTCGCGCAACCATAGCACGACTGGGGCTAGATTTCGCTAAACCTTTCTGAATGAAAGCTGAATGAAACCAGAATCTTTGCGCTTTCTAATGAAAGGCGCATTTTTCGCCTTCATTCCCTCTCGCCGATCGCCTTCCAGACCAGCGTGCCGATGACGGCGCCAAGCATCGGGGCAAGCCAGAACAGCCAGAGCTGCGACAGGGCCGCCGTATCGGCAAACAGCGCAAGCCCCGTCGAACGGGCCGGGTTCAGCGACGTGTTGGTGATCGGGATCGAGACGAGGTTGATGGCCGTCAGACTGAGGCCGATGGAGACGGGCGCGAAGCCGGCCGGGACGCGCGCATGGATGGAGCCGAGGATGACGAAGAGGAACAGCGCCATCAGCACCACCTCGGTCACCAGCGCCGCCCTCAGCGAATAACCGCCGGGCGAGAGTTCGCCGTAGCCGTTCGCGCCAAAACCGCCTGGCACGAAACCGGCCTTGCCGGAGGCGACGAGATAGAGCGTCGCCGCGGCCGCCGTCGCGCCCGCCACCTGCGCCACGGCATAGGGCAGAACCTGCGCGGCGGGAAATTTTCCCGCGACGGCAAGTCCGACGGAAACGGCCGGGTTCATATGGCCGCCGGAAACGCCGCCGATCGTATAGATCATGGCCATCAGTGCAATGCCGGCGGAAAAGGAAATGCCGACGATGCCGATCCCGATCTCCGGAAAGGTGGCGGCCAGGATGCCGCTGCCGCTGCCGATGAAGACGAGCCAGAAGGTGCCGATGAATTCGGCGGTCAATTTTTTGAACAAGAATGCCCCCATCGCCCCGCAAAGCAGGGCCGCGCGCCACGTCGGCGCGCGATGTCACAAGTTTTGGATGGACTTGCCTGTGGGGGAGAGGGAGTGCGCGGCCCATGAGGCGCCCGGGAACTCCCCAGCAAGGATAGACGGATCAGGCCGTTGCGCGGCCCAGAAACTCCTTGACCTCATAGCCCGGCATGAAATTGCCGAGACGCTTGATTTCCCATTGCAGCAGGATGCCGGACTGCTCCAGCACGCGGCTGCGCACGGTTTCGCCGAGATATTCCAGCTCGTAGCCGGTCGCCTGCCCCGTATTGATCATGAAGTTGCAGTGCATCGGCGACATCTGCGCGCCGCCGATCAGCATGCCGCGGCAGCCCGCCTCGTCGATGAGCTTCCAGGCCGAATGGCCCTCGGGATTCTTGAAAGTCGAGCCGCCAGTCTTTTCGCGGATCGGCTGGACCGTCTCGCGGTGCTGGCGCACGGCATCCATCCTGGCGCGAATCTCGTCCTTGTCGCCCGCCTGCCCCTGGAAAACGGCATGCGTGAAGATCAGGTCGCTGGGGGCGGTCGATTTACGATAGCTGTAGCCCATGTCCGCATTGGAGAGCACATGCTGGTTGCCCTTGCGGTCGATGGCATGGACCTCGACGACCAGATCCTTGGTCTCGCCGCCGTTCGCGCCGGCATTCATGCGCAGCGCGCCGCCGATCGAGCCGGGAATGCCGTAATAGAACTCGAAACCCGCAATGTTGTGGTCGAGCGCCATGGCGGCGATGTTCTTGTCCGGGCAGATGCCGCCGGCCTTGATCGTGTTGTCACCGACGAGCTCGACATCGCCAAAACCCTTGGCCGACAGACGGATGACGATGCCTGGAATGCCGCCGTCGCGAACCAGGAGGTTCGAGCCGACACCCGTCACGGTCAGCGGCACGTCTTCCGGCACCAGCTTCAGGAATGTCGCGAGGTCTTCGACGTCATGCGGATGGAACATCAATTCGGCAAGGCCGCCGGCGCGGAACCAGGTCACGCGGTCCATCGGCGCATCCGGCGTCAGACGGCCGCGCACCTGTTTGATGCCCTCGCCCAGCGACGCCAGAAGTTTTGCTCCATCGACCGTTCTCATGCCACCTCACCCGAAATGCCTGCCAATTCCTTCGGCAGCGCCTGCGCCCAATGCGTGATGCTGCCAGCCCCCAAGAGAACCACGAAATCGCCGGGCTTTGCAATGCCGGCGACGATCTCTGCCAGCCCTTCCGGGGAAGCCAGGAACCGCGCATCGCGATGACCGGCCGCCTTGATGCGGGAAACCAGTTCTTCCGCGGTCACGCCATCGATGGGGTCTTCGCCGGCCGCATAGATCGGCGGGATCATGATCGTGTCGGCATCGTTGAAGCAGCCGGCGAACTCCTCGAAGAGGCTCGCGACGCGGCTGTAGCGGTGCGGCTGGTGAACCGCGATGATGCGGCCCGCGCATGCCTCGCGCGCGGCGCGCAGCACGGCCTTGATCTCGACGGGGTGGTGGCCGTAGTCGTCATAGACGCTGACGCCGTTCCAGCTGCCGGTGAAGGTGAAGCGGCGCTTGACGCCGCCGAAGCTCGCAAGGCCCTTGGCGATCAGCTCCGGCGAGATGCCGAGGCGCTGGGCGACAGCGATGGCGGCGGTGGCGTTGGAGACGTTGTGGCGGCCGGGCATCGGCAGGCGCAGGTCTTTCAGCGAAATCACCTGGCCGGTACGGCGGCGGCGGATTTCGACATCGAAGACGGAGGTCGCGCCATCCATGCGGATGTTGGAAAAGCGCACGTCGGCCTGCGGGTTCTCACCGTAGGTGATGACCTTGCGGTCTTCGATGCGGCTGACCATGGCCTGAACCTCGGGATGATCGAGGCACATGACGCCAAAGCCGTAGAACGGCACGTTCTCGACGAACTGGCGGAAGGCCGCGCGCACGGCGTCGAAATTGCCGTAGTGGTCGAGATGCTCGGGGTCGATATTGGTGACGATGGCGATCTCTGCGGGCAGCTTCAGGAAGGTGCCGTCCGATTCGTCCGCTTCCACCACCATCCACTCGCCTTCGCCCATGCGGGCGTTCGTGCCATAGGCGTTGATGATGCCACCGTTGACGACCGTCGGATCGAGGCCGCCGGCTTCGAGCAGCGTCGCGACCATCGAGGTCGTCGTCGTCTTACCGTGGGTACCGCCGACGGCGATGGCATTGCGGAAGCGCATCAGTTCGGCGAGCATTTCTGCGCGGCGCACGACGGGCAGCAGCTTTTCGCGCGCCGCGACGAGTTCCGGGTTGCCCTTCTTGATGGCGGTGGAAACGACGACGACTTCGGCGTCACCAAGGTTTTCCGCCTTGTGGCCGACGAAGACTTCGATGCCCTTGTCGCGCAGACGCTGCACATTGGCGCTTTCCGCCTGGTCGGACCCCTGCACCTTGTGGCCGAGATTGTGCAGCACTTCGGCAATACCGCTCATGCCGATACCGCCAATGCCGATGAAATGAACGAGCCCTATGCTCTGCGGCATCTTCATGGCCGTTCTCCCTTGAATTGTGCCCCCTTGAATTGGGCGATGGTCTTGCCGCCCGCAATAGCCTCAACCATCAAGGCGAGCAAGCGCGCGGCATCCGGTTTGCCCGCCTTTCTGGCATTCGCGGCCATGGCCGCCATGCCAGAAGGATCGTGCATGGCCTTGGAAACGATGCTCGCAAGGCGCTCCGTCGAAAGCTCCGATTGCGCGATCACCTTCGCCCCGCCGCCCGAAGCAAGGGCTGCGGCATTCGCCGCCTGGTCATGATCGAGCGCATAGGGATAGGGCACCAAAACGGACGGACGGCCGATGACGGAGACTTCCGAAACCGTCGAGGCGCCGGAGCGGCTGATGATCAGATGTGCGTGACCGATACGCGAAGCCATATCGGTGAAGAAGGGCGAGACATCGGCGGGAATGGCAAGATCGGCATAGGTGCGCACCACCTCGTCACGATCCTCGGGCCTTGCCTGCTGGGTGATCTTCAGCCGCGCGCGATCGACCGGCTCCAGTGCCGCAATCGCCGAAGGAATGGCCTTGGAGAAGAACTGCGCGCCCTGGCTGCCGCCGAACACGACGAGACGGAATTCGCCATCCGTCGAGGCTTCGTAAGCGATATTGGCAGCTTCGAGCACGGCCGGACGCACCGGGTTGCCCGTCGTCACCGTCTTTTCCGAATATTGTCCGCCCGTCTCCGGCAGGAAGCCGCCGGCAATCGCCTTCACGCGCGCGGCGAGCGCCTTGTTGGCACGGCCCATCACGGCGTTCTGCTCGTGGATCATCGAGGGGATGCCCATGCCGGTCGCGGCCAGAAGCGGCGGCACCGTGGGATAACCGCCGAAGCCGACGACGACCTTCGGCTTCAGCCGCGCCATCAGCTTGCGCGCGACGCGAATGCCCTTCCACAGCGTGAACAGCGACTTGGCGACGCTGATCGGGTTCTTCGAGCCGATCGTCGCCGAGGGAACGACATGGATTTCGTCCGCCGGGAATTTTCCGGCAAAACGCTCGGCGCGGCTGTCGGTGACGAGATGCACCGACCAGCCGCCGGCCTTCAGCTCATGCGCCAGCGCCTCTGCGGGAAACAGATGGCCGCCGGTACCACCGGCGGCGAGAAGAACGATACCTTTGGTCATGCGAAACCCTTATTCAGCAGGCGCCATGATGCCGCCGCGGAAGAGGCTGCGCTCGGAGGCGCGCTTTTCGGGGCGGTGGCGGGTCAGCGCCAGGATGAAGCCGGCCGTCACGCAGATCGCGATCATCGACGAGCCGCCATAGGAGATGAGCGGCAGCGTCATGCCCTTGGCCGGCAGCAGTTCGAGGTTCACGCCGATATTGATCATCGACTGGATGCCCATCTGCAGCACGAGGCCGGCGACGGCGAAGCGCGTGAAGTCGTTGCGTTCCTTGAAGGCATGGTTGAGGCCGCGCATCACCACGAAGGCGAAGATCAGCACGATGACCATGCAGAAGATGATGCCGAACTCTTCCGCCGCGACGGAGAAGATGAAGTCGGTGTGGCTGTCCGGGATAATGCGCTTGACGGTGCCCTCGCCCGGTCCCTGGCCGAACCAGTTGCCGCGGATGATGGCCTCGCGCGCCGTGTCCATCTGGAACGTATCGCCCTCGCCGGTCATGAACTTGTCGATACGGCCCGCCACGTGCGGCAGGAACGTATAGGCGGTCAGCAGGCCGCCGACGGCAGCACCGCCGAGCACGATGATCCACAGCCACGGCATGCCGGCCATGAAGAACATGCCGCCCCAGACGGCGGCCGTCAGGATGGTCTGGCCAAGGTCGGGCTGGGCGACGAGCAATGCGGCGACGATGCCGAACAGGATGATGGCGAAGAGATTGCCGGGGATTTCCGGCTGGCGGGCATGCTCGGAAAACAGCCAGGCGCAGATGATGACGAAGGCCGGCTTCATGAATTCCGACGGCTGGATGGAGAGGCTGCCGATGGAGATCCAGCGCCGCGAACCCTTCACCTCGACGCCGAAGAACAGCGCCAGCACCATGGCGCCCAGCGACACGATCAGCAGGATCATCGCCGCCCGGCGCACCTGGCGCGGCGACATGAAGGAGATGCCGAACATGATGGCGATCGCCGGCACGAGGAACATCGCGTGGCGTCGCACGAAGTGGAAGCTGTCGAGCCCGATGCGCTCGGCAACCGCCGGGCTTGCCGCGAAGGACAACATGAAACCGAGGCCCATCAAAAGAATAAAGGCCGCGAGGAAGTACCGGTCTATCGTCCAGAACCAGTCCGCCAATGCACCACGTTCGGCACGACTAACCATTTTTCCGTTCCTTCGCTAAGCGGTTCCGGGTTTGCGCCCCTGCTCCCCTCCTCTCCGTCATCCTCGGGCTTGACCCGAGGATCCACGCGGCACGCGCGGCGTCAATGGATCCTCGGGTCAAGCC
>NZ_JBLZPK010000022.1:68629-91202 GCF_049199905.1 Shinella sp. M27 | reverse complement strand
GGAGAAGTTGGAAGCAAGACTGCCCCAAGACCATCCTAAATCTCGACCAACATGGACACGCCCGGCACGCCGGCAACGTGTTTCACGAAGGCATCGCCCCGCACTTCAAAGTTCTTGTACTGGTCGAAGCTTGCGCAAGCCGGGGAGAGCAGAACGGCAACGGGACCGCTGCCATCCTTCTCCGCATCCGCCGCCGCGTCCGCCACGGCCTTCTCCAACGTGCCCGACATTTCATGGGCAACGGCACCACCGAGCGTCTCGGCAAAAGCCGGCGCCGCCTCACCGATGAGGTAGGCCTTGGCGATCTTCGGGAAGAAGCTGCCGAGCGAGGAAATACCCCCCTCCTTCGGAACGCCGCCGGCAATCCAGTAGATGCGCTCGAAACTCGACAGCGCGGGCGCTGCCGCATCGGCATTCGTCGCCTTGGAATCGTTGACGAAGAGCGTATCGCCCCTGCGGCCGACCGGCTGCATGCGATGTTTCAGGCCGGGGAAGGACGCAAGGCCCGCCTGGATCTCGTTTTCGCTGACGCCGACGGCGAGGCATGCCGCAACCGCCGCCGCTGCGTTCTGCGCATTGTGGTTGCCGAGCAGTGTCTGGATCGGTGAGAGATCGGCGATCTCGCGCGTCGCGCCGCTCTGCGCCAGGATCAGCCGCGCGCCCTCGGCATAAATGCCATCGGCCAGCGCGGTGCGCTTGGAGATACGCACCACCTTGGTGCCCGCACGTTCGATGCGATCGGCAATGATCTCGCAATAGGTGTCATCGACGCCGACGATCGCAGTCCTGCTCTTGGCGACCAGCCGCTCCTTCACGTCGGCATACAGCTGCATCGAGCCGTGCCGGTCGAGATGGTCGGGCGTCAGGTTGAGCAGGATACCGGCCGACGGGTTCAGCGTCGGCGCAAGGTCGATCTGGTAGGACGAGCACTCGACCACATAGAAGCGGCCCGCCTTCGGCGGATCGAGCGTCAGCACGGCCGTGCCGATATTGCCGCCGAGCTGCGTATCCCGGCCGGAGGATTTCAGGATATGGGCGATGAGGGCGGTGGTGGTCGATTTGCCGTTCGTGCCTGTTATGGCGATGAACGGGCAATCGGGCGCATGCGCCCGGCGCTCGCGCGCGAAAAGCTCGACATCGCCGATGATCTCGACACCGGCGGCCTTCGCAAGCTCGGCGCTCCAGTGCGGCTTCGGATGGGTCAGCGGCACGCCGGGCGACAGCACCAGCGCGTCGATGGCTTTCCAGTCGAGCGTCCGCAGATCGCCGGTCTTCACGCCGGCAGTGGAGGCGTTCTCGACGCTCGCAGCACTGTCATCCCAGGCGGTGACATCGGCCCCGCCGGCAGCCAGCGCCAGCGCGGTCGCCAGACCCGAGCCGCCAAGCCCGAAAAGCGCGACCGACTTTCCCTTCAATGTGGTGACGGGGATCATCGGAGGCCTTACCGCAGCTTGAGCGTGGAAAGGCCGACCAGCGCCAGGATGACGGCGATGATCCAGAAGCGGATGACGACCTGGCTTTCCGTCCAGCCCTTCTTTTCGAAGTGGTGGTGGATCGGCGCCATCAGGAAGACGCGCTTGCCGGTGAGCTTGAACGAGCCGACCTGGATGATGACCGACAGCGTCTCCATGACGAACAGGCCGCCGATGATCGCCATGACGATCTCGTGCTTGGTGGCGACGGCGACGGTGCCGATCAGGCCGCCGAGCGCCAGCGAACCGGTATCGCCCATGAAGATGGCGGCAGGCGGCGCATTGAACCACAGGAAGCCGAGGCCCGCACCGATGACGGCGCCGAGCACGACGGCAAGTTCACCCGTGCCGGGCACGAAATGGATCTGCAGGTAATTCGCAAAGACGGCGTTGCCGGCGAGATAGGCGATGACGCCGAAGGAAGCGGCCGAGATCATGACCGGAACCGTGGCGAGACCGTCGAGGCCGTCCGTCAGGTTCACCGCGTTGCCGGCCGCGACGATAACGAAGCCACCGAAGATCACGAAGAAGATGCCGAGATTGACCAGCAGGTCCTTGGCGAAGGGGAAGGCGATGGACGAGCCGAAGGTCGAGCCGGCCGGGCCGGTGGCGAGCGACGCGCGCATCATGAAATAGGTCGCAGCACCCGCGATCAGGAACTCCAGACCAAGGCGCGCCTTACCCGAAAAGCCCTTGTCGGACTGTTTGGTGACCTTCAGGTAGTCGTCGTAGAAGCCGATAGCGCCGAAGCCGAGGGTGACGAGCAGCGTGGCGACCACATAGACATTGGAGAGATCGGCCCAGAGCAGCGCGCTGCCGACGATGCCGGCAAGGATCATCAGGCCGCCCATCGTGGGCGTACCGGCCTTCTTGAAATGCGTCTGGGGACCATCGGCACGGATCGGCTGGCCCTTGCCCTGGCGGACACGCAGCGATGCGATGATCATCGGCCCGAAAAGGAAGACGATCGTAGCGGAGGTGAACAGCGCAGCGCCGGTCCGGAAGGTAATGTAACGAAACAGGTTGAACACCTGGATGGTGTCAGCCAGCTCCACGAGCCAAAGCAGCATTGTCACCCTTTCCCCAAAAGGTTCCCCAAGACGTCCGCGGCGTGACGGGCCGGCGGACAGAGAAGCAAATTACATAAAGAAGAAGGTCCGGCAGACATCTGTCCAGCCGAACCCCTCCTCAACTCTCGCGCTCCCCTTCGGAGAACGCCGGATATTTGTCAAGCAGGGCCGCCACGATGCGGCTGAAACCCGTGCCCTTGGACGATTTTATGACCAGAACATCGCCGGCACGCACGGCCTCCAGCGCGTATTTGGCAAGTTCGTCGGCCGTATCGCGGTATTCGCGGCTCACGCCTTCAGGCAATGCATCGCGCAGCGACGCCATATCGGGACCACCAAGCCAGATATCGGCGATGCCGGCCTCCAGAAGCGGTTCTGCAAGGCCGGCATGCACGGCGGGCGAGTGCTCGCCCATTTCCAGCATGTCGCCGAGCACGGCAATGCGGCGCCCGCCGGCCTGCACTTCGGCATCGCGCAGAAGCGCAATCGCCGCCCGCATCGAGGCCGGGTTGGCATTGTAGCTTTCGTCGATCAGCGTGAACCAGCCGCCATCCTTGGCGAGCCGGTAGCGCCGGCCGCGGCCCTTTTCGGCCTGCATGGTGGCAAGCCCGCCCATCGCCTTCTCGATATCAGCGCCGGCCAAATGCACGGCGCCGAGCACGGCAACGGCGTTTTCGGCGATGTGCCGGCCGGGCGCGCCCATCGGCACTTCCAGCGTCTGGCCGCCGATGGCGGCGCGCAACAGGCTGCCCTCGCCGCTCGGCAGAAAATCGAGCAGGCGGAAGTCCGACTTGGGGTCGGCGCCGAAGGAATGGATATGCGCGACGCCGGCCGCCTTCGCCGCCTTTTCGAGGAAATCGAACTGCTCGTTGTCGCGGTTGAGAACGGCATGGCCACCCGGCACGACGCCTTCGAAGATTTCGGCCTTGGCGGCGGCGATCTCTTCGAGGTCACGGAAATTGCCGAGATGGGCCGGCGCGATCGTCGTGATCATGGCAATGTGCGGGCGCACCATGGCGACCAGCGGGCGGATCTCGTTGGCATGGTTCATGCCGACTTCGAAAATGCCGTAATCGGTGGTCTCAGGCATGCGCGCCAGCGTCAGCGGCACGCCCCAATGGTTGTTGAAGGAGGCGACGGAGGCATGCACGCTGCCCGACGGCGAAAGCGCCTGGCGCAGCATCTCCTTGCTCGTCGTCTTGCCGACCGAGCCGGTGACGGCGATGATGCGGGCGGCGGTGCGGTCGCGTGCAGCGCAGCCGAGATCGACCAGCGCCTGCAGCACGTCCTGCACCACGATCATCGGCGTGACGAGACGGCCGAGCGCCGGCAGCTTGCCTTCGCTGACGACGAGCAGCGACGCACCATTGGCAACGGCGAAGCTTGCAAAGTCATGCCCATCGACGCGGTCGCCCTTGATGGCGAAGAAGGCCTCGCTGGCGCCGATTGCGCGGCTGTCGATGGAAATGCCCGTAATGCCCTGCGGCACGTTGCCGATGGGCCGGCCATGCATGGCGGCAATGAGATCAGCGCTGGTCCAGAGCCATTTCACAGGTCGAGTTCCTCCAGCGCCTTGCGCAATTCGGCATGGTCGGAGAACGGCAGCGTCACCGTCCCCACGGTCTGCCCCTCCTCATGCCCCTTGCCCGCAACGATCAGCGTATCGCCCGACTGCAGCATCTTGACCGCACTGCGGATCGCCTCCGCACGGTCGCCGATCTCGGTCGCGCCTGGTGCGGCAGCCATGATCTCGGAGCGGATGACGGCAGGCACTTCCGATCGCGGATTGTCGTCGGTGACGATCACCACGTCGGCCAGGCGCGTGGCGATCTCGCCCATGATCGGGCGCTTGCCCTTGTCGCGATCGCCGCCGCAACCGAAGACCACGATGACGCGGCCGGTCGTGAAGGGACGCACGGAGGTCAGCACGTTTTCCAGCGCATCCGGCTTGTGGGCATAATCGACATAGGTGAGCGCGCCGTTCTTCGCATGGCCGACCAGTTCGAGACGGCCGGGCGCACCGATGAGCTTTTCGAGCGCGGCCATGGCGGTTGCGGCCGGCACGCCCGTCGACATGGCGAGACCCGCCGCGACAAGCGCGTTCGCCACTTGGAAATCACCGGCGAGCGGAATGTGCACCTCAAAGATATCGTCGCCGACATGGATTTCGGCGGTCTGCTTGTGGCGGAAATGCTCGACGCGCTTCAGCGCGAGATAGTCGCCCTTGCGGCCGACCGTGCGCACATCGAGACCGGCCTTATGCGCCGCGTCGATGGCCTGGCCCGACCATTCGTCGTCGGCATATATGACGGCAGGCAGCCCCTTGGCGAGCAGCGTATCGAACAGCCGCATCTTGGAGGCCATGTAGTGCTCGACCGTCGGATGATAATCCATGTGGTCGCGGCCGAGATTGGTGAAGGCTGCGGCAGCTAGCTT
Source organism: Shinella sp. M27 (assembly GCF_049199905.1). Classification (NCBI taxonomy): domain Bacteria; kingdom Pseudomonadati; phylum Pseudomonadota; class Alphaproteobacteria; order Hyphomicrobiales; family Rhizobiaceae; genus Shinella; species Shinella sp. M27. Next base: position 86,224 of record NZ_JBLZPK010000022.1, on the reverse strand, counting down.
GACACCGTCGAGGCGCGCCTGGTCGAGGCCATGGCTGGAGGCTTCCATCGCCGCATGGGTGACGCCGGCATCGGCAAGTTCGGCGAGCAGCGCATGCAGCGACACCGGATCAGGCGTCGTCAGCGAACCGTAATCGTTGCGGCCGGGCGCCACAACGCCGGTCGTACCGATCATCGCGGCCGGATGGCCGGCATAGGCCCAGATCTGGCGCGTGAAGGACGCGACGGAGGTCTTTCCCGCGGTGCCAGTGACGGCAACCATGGTTTCAGGCTGGCGGCCATGGAATTTCGCGGCGGCAAGCGCCAGGAAGCGGCGCGGCTCGGCAACGGCGATGACGGGAACGGCGGCTTCGGCCTTCACTCCATCGGCCACCACGACTGCAGCGGCACCACGCGAGACAGCATCGGCAATGAAGGCGCTGCCGTCCGCCTTGGTGCCCGTCAGCGCAACGAAGAGATCGCCCGGCTTTACCTTCCGGCTGTCGCTCGTGATACCGCTTATAGTCGCGGCGGCTGCGGCGCCCAGGTCGTTGGTTTCGGGTCCGGCGAGGTCACTGATCTTCATTATCCGCTCTATTGCTGTCTGTGGGTGCCGTCTCCGTTTCGAATCGGCATCCCCTCTTCTCCGCTCAATAAGACACAAGCGTGGCAGAACCGTCCTCACCAAATTTCGGCTTTACACCGAGAAGGGCGGCGGAGCGGCGGATGATCTCGCCCACCATGGGGGCTGCGTTGCTGCCGGCGGTGCGGCCACCGGCCTCGCCGGTCTGCGGCGCGTCGATGAAGGTCAGCACCACATATTTCGGGTCGTCGATCGGGAAACCGGACAGGAAGGCGTTGAAGTTCTGCGTGTTGGAATAACGGCCGCCGACGACCTTGTTGGCCGTACCGGTCTTGCCGCCGACATTGAAGCCGGGAACGAGCGAGCGGCGGCCGGAACCGTCATTGGCGTTGAGCTTGAAGAGATAACGCATGTTCTCGACGGTCTGCGGGTGGATGACGATCTTGGCGATCTCGTCGGCCTCCTCCTGCGTGCGCGGCAAGAAGGTGGGGTTCAGCAGCTTGCCGCCATTGATCAGCGCCGCACCGGCAACGGCCGTCTGTAGCGGCGTCGTGGAAACGCCGTGGCCGAAAGAGATGGTGATCGAGTTGATCTTCTTCCATTCGCGCGGCTGAGTCGGAGTTTTGACTTCCGGCAGCTCGGTCTCCATCTTGGTGAGCAGACCGAGACGCGTCAAAAATTCCTTGTGGCCGGCGATGCCGACGACGTCGGCTTCCTTGGCCGTGCCGATGTTCGACGAATACTGGAAGATTTCCGGCACGGTGAGGATACGGTGCTTGCCGTGGAAATCCTTGATGGTGAAGCCGCCGATGCGGATCGGCGCGCGCGCATCGAAACTGTCGGTGATCTTCACCTTGCCCGAATCGAGCGCCATGGCGGTGGTGAAGCTCTTGAAGGTGGAGCCCATCTCGAACGTGCCGTTCGACATGCGGTTCATCCAGCCTTCCTTGGCGCCTGCCGCCGGATTGTTCGGATCGTAATCGGGATAGGAGGCCATGGCGAGCACTTCGCCCGTGCGCACGTCGAGCACGACAGCACCGGCGGCGATCGCCTTGTATTTCTCCATTCCTTCCTTGACGACTTCGCGCACGATGGCCTGCACGCGGATGTCGATGGAAAGACGCACGGGCTCCAGCTTGGCATCGCTCGTCATGCCAATGGCGGCAAGATCGGCGAGACCCTGGCTGTCGATATAGCGTTCCATGCCGGCAATGCCGCGGTTGTCGATATTGACGTGACCGAGGATGTGAGATGCCGTCGCCCCGCCCGGATAGAAGCGGCGCTTTTCCGGCCGGAAGCCGACACCGGGAATGCCGAGCGCGAGGATTTTGCTCTGCTGCTTGGGCGTCAGCTGGCGCTTCAGCCACTGGAAGCGGGATTTCGAGGTGAGCTTGCGGTAGATGCCGCGGCGGTCGAGATCCGGCAGCACGGTCGCCAGCATTTCGACGGCTTCGTCCGCATCGACGATCTTGTGCGGCTCGGCATAGAGCGAGACGGTGCGGATGTCGGTGGCGAGGATTTCACCGTTGCGGTCGACGATGTCGGGACGCGAGGCCATCAGATGGTCTGCGGGACCGATGGCGGACACGGTTTCCGACGAGGCCATGCCATACTGCACGAGGCGGCCGCCGATGACGGCATAGGCCATGCCGAAGCAGCAGATCATGACGGCGACGCGGCTGCGGGCCTGCGAGCCGGACCGCTTGCGCGTGCCCTCGAAGGCGGGGCCACCGGCGCCGGTATTGTTGTTGCCGCCGGCGCTGAAATGCGCCTTGCTCTTGACGACCATGATGCGGGAGAGAAACGACATCAGTTTGCCACCGATCCGGTTTGGATTGCGTCCGTGCTCTTCTTCTTGGTGTTCTTCTTGCCGTCGGCGACCTTCGCATCCGCCTTGGCATCCTTGGCGGGCTCCAACGCCGGCAGCTCGGCCATCGGCATCGGCAATTCGTTCGGCTGCGCCAGCTGGGTCGATTCGGTCGGCACGAGCTTCAGGTCGCCAGCGAAGGTCGTCACGAGGCGATTGAGGCGGTTGGGTTGGGTCAAGAGCGCCCAGTCGGCCTTGAGGAGGTCGATCGTGTCCTCCTCCAGCTTGATCTCGGCGTCGAGCTTGCGCACCTCTTCCTGCTTGTTCTCAGCCTGATGCTTGAGCGAATAGGTAACGGTGGCGGCTGCGGTCATGACGGCGATCAGCACGACATCAAGGGTACGGAACATCACTCAGCTTCCCATCTTCTCGATGCTGGCAAGGTTTGGCAGGTTGAAAATAGACAGATCATCCGTCCCGGCAGGGGCGCTGGTGCGCTCGCCTGCCCTCAGCTTCGCGGATCTCGCGCGCGGATTGACCGCGCTTTCCTCGTCGCTGGCCGCCACCATAGGGCGCCCGACTGGTGCGAAGGTTGCGGCTTTGTCGTGAACCTCGGGAAGATGCCGCGAACCGGCGGCCTTGCCGGAACGGTCCTGGAAGAATTTCTTGACGATGCGGTCTTCCAGCGAGTGAAAGGAAACGATGACGAGACGCCCGCCCGGCTTCAGCGCCCGCTCGGCGGCAAACAGCGCCTCGGCAAGCTCGCCCAGCTCGTCATTGACGAAGACGCGCAGCGCCTGGAAGACGCGCGTCGCGGGATGGATCTTGTCCTTGGCCTTGCGCGGCGTCGTCAGCTCGATGAGGTTGGCAAGCTGGCGTGTCGTCGCGAACGGCTCTTTTTCACGCGCCTTCTCGATGGCACGGGCGATGCGCCCCGCCTGCTTCTCTTCGCCGAGGAAACCGAAGATGCGGATAAGGTCGGAGACCTTGGCGCGGTTCACCACGTCGGCGGCCGAAACGCCCGATGCGGACATGCGCATGTCGAGCGGGCCGTTCTTCTGGAAGGAGAAACCGCGCTCGGCCTCGTCGATCTGCATGGAGGAGACGCCGATATCGAGCACGACGCCGTCGAGACCACCTGCCGGCGCGTGTTCGGCCAGTTCGGAAAAGCGCGAATGGATGAGGGTCAGCCGCCCACCGGACGCCTTGACCAGCTCCTGCCCGCCGGAAATGGCGTTGGGATCGCGGTCGAGACCGATGACATCGGCACCGGCGGCGAGGATGGCCGACGTATAGCCGCCCGCCCCGAAGGTGCCGTCGAGAATGACCTCACCAGGCTTGGGCTGAAGCGCCGCGATGACTTCGGAGAGAAGAACCGGAATGTGACGGACCGGTCCGCCATCGGCATCAGTAAAACCTCCGCCAAGATCCGCCGCCATTCCGATTCTCCGTCTTACCCCGAGCCCAGACCTCGCGTCCTGAACTCTTCCCGGGCCGCCGCCTGTGTGGCTTCGAATGTCTGCGGTGCCCAGAGCTGAAAATGATCCGCCCGACCGACAAAGGTCACGTCCGTGGTGATGCCGGTGAAATCGCGGATGAAATCCGTGACCGCCAGGCGCCCTTCCGAATCGAGCTTCATGAAGACCCCGCCCCCGTGAATGAGGAGCGACATCCGATTGGCTTTTGGCGAAAAAACATCCTCGCTGGCGATCTGGCGCTCGAAACGATCGAGCAAATCCAGCCCACCGACGCTGATCGCCGGAAACATGAAGTCCTGGAAGCAATACAGCTCCCGGATGTCGCGCTGCGCGAGCACGGAGCGAAACGCCGAAGGGACGGAAACCCTCCCCTTGGCATCGATCCTGTTCGTCGCATTCGACAGGAACCGGTTCATGACGCGATACAGCCGTTCCCCAAGCCGGGACGCTGTGCATCCACCCCGGCAAATCCAACACCACACTGCGCGCAGGAACCAGCACTGATGCAACGCTTACGCGTCGCACCGTCCCCAGCCGGTTAGCCTCAAAGCTTTGCGATGATCGGACGCTCATGCGTCCTCGTGCAGTGTGATTTTGGGATACCATGGGACCATATGGGCGTCAATGGGAAGAGACCTCATCTCCCGTGTTCAGACCGTCAAACGTTTATAAGCCGTTAAGTTTAACAAAAGGTTAGGAATGGCCTCGCAACGCCTTGTATTTGCAGACGCGCAGGCACCGCCTGCGTGCGTTTCAACGCACAGCAAGGCATGCGCGAAACACTGCGATTCCAGCGCGTTAGCGGGTCATGAAAAAATCATGCCGAGGAGAAGTTTTTTGCCAGTTGGCCTGTAAGCCGGGTTCTGTATGGCTCCGGTTTGCACCGGAACGTGGCAGCCATTCATCTGGGACCGGACTTGCGCCCGGCCTCTTGCAACCCACCCGGATGACCGGCCCGGAAACGGGCTGAAGCGCTTGCGCGCCTCGCGTCATCCCTATTCGGTTTTGCTCCCGGTGGGGTTTACCGTGCCGTCCATGTCGCCATGGCCGCGGTGGGCTCTTACCCCACCCTTTCACCCTTACCTTCCGAGGAAGGCGGTTTGCTTTCTGTGGCACTTTCCCTGGGGTCGCCCCCGCCGGACGTTATCCGGCACCGTGTTTCCGTGGAGCCCGGACTTTCCTCCCCCTGCGGCCTTTCGGCACTTGCAGAGCGCGGCTGCCCAGCCAACTGGCAGGCGCTGACTAGCCCATGGCGACGGGAAAGACCAGAGGCTCAGCGAAAATGAACGGCGAAATCGGTCGTATAGTCCGGCTCGTCCATATGGCCGCGAATCACCAGATCGGCACCGATGCGGCCGATTTCATCCGAACTCTTCGCCGCCATGCCGTTGCCGCCGGTCAGAAGGGCGATGCGGTCGCTGTCCACGAAGCCGGCATAGGGATAACCATGCGTGGTGAAGGTGGTGATGCAGGGCGCGGAGATGAGGCGCACAGGCTTGAGATCGGGGATCGAGCGGGCGAGCAGCCGCCGGAGATGGGTGATAGGCCCTGGCATACCCTCCCCGCGGAACCAGTCGACGATCGCCGTCTCGTCGTCGATCGCGATATCGGTCGGGTCGCCGCCTATCTTGAGATAGGCGTGTCCATCCGGGTAGACGATCGGCGGCAGGAAGTAGAAGTGTTCGGAAGGATCCGCGCTCTCATCGATCCAGGAGGGCATGGCGCGATAGGCCTCGGCCTGTTCCGGCGAAAGCTGCGCCAGCACGACGGTGCGCGCCTTGACGATGAGCGACGGTACTTTGGGCAGCAGCCCGGGCGCCCGCGAAAACCCACCGGTCGCCACCAGTATGCGATCGCCCGTCACCGCTTCGCTGGTCTTTAGCGCCACGGATGCCCGGCCACCGGCTTCCGTCACCGAGACGGCATCGTCGAGAATGGAGACGCCGCCCGCCTTCTCGAAGCAGGCGACCTGGGCCGCGACGAGCTTGCGCGGATCGACATACCCCGCCCCCTTCGCCTCGAACAGGCCCGCCGACGTCTCCGGCAGGTCGAACCAGGGGAATTGCGCTCGAAGCGCTGCGCGATCGAGCAATGGCGCATCGAGCTTGTGGTGTCTGGCGACCGTCTCCACGGCGGTGATGTAGTCGCCACCCGCCCGGCCGGTGATCAGGCACCCCGTCTCGCCGTAGAAGGCAATGCCGCTTTCGGCTTCAAGCTCGCGGTAGCGGGCGATGGAGCGTTTTGCGAGCAGCGCCCAGTCCGGGTCGCCATCGATGGTGCGGGTGATGCGGCCGCTGTCATAGTGGCTGGAGAAAACGCCGTCGTGGGCCTTCCAGTCCACTGGCTCTCCGCGACCGACTAGCGCCACGGAAGCGCCCGTCCGGGTCAGGTGGCGTGCCGCAGCCGCCCCCATCATGCCCCTGCCCACTACGACGAAATCGAAATGCCGAACCATGCTTCACCTCAAGCTTTCAAGGCATGGATAGCATGGCGCGATTTCGAATCCAGTCCGCAAAAAATCATTTAGTCGATGATGCTCTGCACCTTGCCGCAATAGCGCTTGGAGACCGGGTTCATGCGCTTGGCACCGTGGCCGGCATTGTATTTGAGGATGGTGCCGCAGGTCGTGCCGCCGCCGAGATCATGCGCCATGGCAAGGTATTTCATGCCGAACTTGATGTTGGTCTCGGGGTCGTAGAGGCCCTTGGCGGTGCCTTGGTAGCCCATCATGCGGGCCGTCGCCGGCTTGATCTGCATGAGGCCGATTTCACCTGCGCTGCCGCGCGCCTTCGGGTTGAAATTGCTCTCGACGCGTACGACGGCATGGGCGAGATCGACCGGCACGCCATAGGTCTTCGCATAGGTCTGGATGAGGCTGGAATAGCTTGCCGACTGGACGGCCTCCGTCAGCGGGTTTTCCGCCTTCGGGAAGCCGGCGGTGCTGCTGAAGGTCGTCAGCTTGCCGACGACGACGCCGTCATTGTCGACGACGGTCTTGCGCTTGTTGCGCTTGCTCACGGTCTTGCGGGACTTGTGCTTGCCGGAAGCCTTGGCCTTGCTCGTCTGCACCGTCTTGGCTTTCACCGGGGTCTTTGCCACGGGCTGGACCGCAAGGCGGGGGCTCAGCGTTTGCATTCTATCGGAGGCTGCATGCGCCATGCCGGTGGAAAAAACGGACACACAAAAGCAGGCCGCGCTGAGGGCAGCAACAAGTCTTCTCATCTAGTTTCAGTCTCCAAAAGGCGCAAAGGCAGAGCCTTTGGGGGCCGGCCCTCAAGCCGCGCACCCTGCGCTAACGTCGTGATCCCTGTTGATTGCGATCAGGCCCTGACCGCATGTTGCGCTGCAACGAACGCAGCCGGAAAAGACATGCCCAATCGGGTGAGGATGTGGCGAAGCGGTAAACTTCTGTTACAAACCGTAATATTCGAATAAACGAATAGGCTGTTACGTCGTGATCCGCGGCAGTGCGGAAAGCAGCCGGTGCAGCGTGTCAATGGTCGAAAAATCGGCGATGCCATCGACCTTTTCCGGCCGGAAATGACGCTGGAAAGCGGCGACGTCGCCTTCGGTTTTTTCCGAGAAAACCCCATCGATTTCAGTGCCATAGCCGTAGAGCGACAGCATGGTCTGCAAGGCCTCGACCGGCTGGCCGGCATCCCCCCGCTGGAAGAAGCGTCCGCCCGCTACGGGAGACGGCTCCACCCAGTGCCCGACACCCGCCTTGTGCAGGCGGTCCCAAGGAAACTTTTCACCCGGATCGACCTTGCGAATGGGGGCCACATCGCTGTGCGCCAGCACCCGTTCGGGGGCAATTCCCCACCTTCGGCCACAATCGAGACACAGTTCGACGACCGCCTGGATCTGGATTTCGGGGAAATCCGGCAGGTCGGGATGGCCGGAATTGGCGATTTCGACGCCGATGGAAGCCGAATTGATATCGACCTCGCCCTTCCAGCTGCTCTTGCCGGCATGCCAGGCGCGATCGGCCTCGCGCACCAGTTGCTCGACGCGCCCGTCCTCATGCACGAAGTAGTGACAGGAGACCTGGCTTTCCGGCGCACAAAGCCATTTCAGCGCGGCGTCCGCCGTCGGCATGCCGGTATAGTGCAAGAGAATGATATCCGGCAGGCGCCCACCGGCGCGCTCGCCAAAATTCGGCGACGGCGCGGAGGTCGCGCCGGAATAGTCGCAGATGAATGCGCTCATGCGGCGCAGCGTTCCTTCTCGATCGCCTCATAGGCGGCGTTGAGCGCGGCCATGCGGTCGTTCGCAATCTGATGGAACTCGGCCGGCACGCCACGCGCCACCAGCCTATCAGGATGATGTTCGGAGGCAAGCACGCGATACCGCTTGCGGATATCCGCAAAGTCGTCGCTCGGCTTCACGCCCAGCACCTTGTAGGGATCACGGCCGCTGACATGGACATGGCGCGCGGTGATCTGCTCGAAACGCTCGTCCACCATGCCGAAAATCTCGGCGACGCGGGACAGGAACGCCATTTCGTTCTCATGGATGAGACCGTCGGCCTTAGCGATGTGGAACAGGCCGTCGACGATATCCTCGAGGATCGGGCAGTTCTTCTCGCAGGAAACGCAAAGCGCCTTCATCTTCTCCGCATAGGCCTCGTAGCCGGCAACATCCTGCCGCGCGAGGTTATAGAGCCTGGCGACATTGGCCGCCTGGTTATCAGGGTATTTGAAGATGTCCTTGAAGGCATCGACCTCGGCCGTCGTCACGATACCGTCGGCCTTCGCCATCTTGGCGGAAAGCGCGATCATCGCGACGGAAAAGGCAACCTGCCGGCGCGTTTCGGGGTCGCCCTCGAAAAGCGTGCGCACGGCCTCGACCACGCCCGAAAGCACATTGCTGGCGGCATCGGACACCATGCCGACGAGGCGATCCCATACGGCACTGATGAAGCAACTTGGCGAATTCTGGAACATAAGGTGATTTTGATCAGACAATTGCAGGGAAAGCAAGGCATGCAAGGCCGGATTCCGCCCGCATGACGAAATTTTGATGTCCCTCAATAGATGGGCCGGCCGCTTTATCTGCTTTCGCCCCACCGTGCCCTGACCGATGGATCAGGAGCGCAAAAGCACCTTCATGGAATCCGTCGCCTTCGCGATCTTCTGATAATGCACGGACCGCCGGTCGCCATTCTCATAGGAGCGCATCAACCGCGTGACGGCCTCCTCGACGATCGCCTGGGCTTCCTTCATGACCGCACCGAGCGCGGCCTTCTTGACCGCCCGATACCGGCGCTTCGCTTTGAAATGCGGGTTCGCATTCGGCTTGGACTCGATGACCTCGGCCTCGGCATCCACATTACGCGCGACCAGGCTGCCCAGCTTGGACGCGGCGCGGGACAAAATAGCGCGCGCCTGGTCATACTCCCCACCTGGAATTCGCGACGCGACCTGCTTAAGCCCTTGCGACAGGCAGTCGATACGATAGGCCGGCGCGTAGTTGCGGCATTCCGACTTTACCAGCTGAATATTCTTGACGATGCTGTCGGTCGCGCCGTTGTTCACGCTCGCCAGCACGAGAAGATCGTCCAGCGGATCGGAAACCGTCAGGTCTCGTGGCACGCTCGGCATGGCGGCGAAGCCCACCTCCATGAACATTCCCGACGCCACCAGAAAAACCACGGCACATTTCGACGCGAATATTCCCATGGATTTTTGACCTGACATTTCTCCCCCACACGCCAAGCTTAAAAATGACCCCAGAATGAAACCCATAGTTACACTCACGCTCGCGAGGTTCAAGGGAACAAAGAGGTGGAAAACCTTGTCGCACCGTCATTTAAATGCCGTATGATTTCCGCTAGAGAGAGCGCGCGTTTTGAGGAATCCCTGAGGAGGAACTATGCCTAAGCAGAAAGTCGCAATGCTGACCGCCGGCGGGCTCGCGCCCTGTCTGTCTTCCGCTGTCGGGGGCCTCATCGAACGCTATAGCGATGTCGCGCCCGATATCGAGCTCGTTGCCTATCGCTCCGGCTACCAGGGTCTGCTGCTCGCCGACCGTATCGAGATCACCAAGGATATGCGCGAGAAGGCGCCTCTGCTGCACCGTTACGGCGGCTCGCCGATCGGCAACAGCCGCGTGAAGCTGACGAACGCCGCCGACTGCGTGAAGCGCGGCCTCGTCAAGGACGGCGAAAACCCGCTGCGCGTGGCGGCCGAACGGCTCGCAAAGGACGGCATCACCATCCTGCACACGATCGGCGGCGACGACACCAACACGACGGCCGCGGACCTTGCCGCCTATCTCGGCGCCAACGGCTACGACCTCACCGTCGTCGGCCTGCCGAAGACGGTCGACAACGACGTCGTGCCGATCCGCCAGTCGCTCGGTGCCTGGACGGCCGCCGAAGTCGGCGCAGGCTTCTTCGATCATGTCAGCAACGAGCAGAGTGCCGCCCCCAAGACGCTGGTCGTGCATGAAGTGATGGGCCGCCATTGCGGCTGGCTCACCGCCGCCACCGCGCGCGCCTACATCCAGAAGACCAACGGCAACGAATATGTCGACGGCTTCATGATGAACAAGCAGCTGAAGAATATCGACGGCCTGTACCTGCCGGAACTGGACTTCAACCTGGAAGCCGAGGCCGCGCGCCTCAAGGGCATCATGGACCGCGCCGGCTACGTCACACTCTTCGTTTCGGAAGGCGCCTGCCTCGACGCCATCGTCGCCGAGCGCGAAGCTGCCGGTGAGACGGTCAAGCGCGATGCCTTCGGCCATGTGAAGATCGACACGATCAATGTCGGCAACTGGTTCACTAAGCAGTTCGGCGCGCTGCTGGGCGCGGAACGCTCCATGGTGCAGAAATCCGGCTACTACGCCCGCTCCGCCCCCGCCAACCGCGACGACCTGCGCCTCATCCAGAGCATGACCGACCTTGCCGTCGAGAGCGCGCTCAACAAGGTTTCGGGCGTCACCGGCCATGATGAGGGCCAGGGCGGCAAGCTGCGCACCATCGAGTTCCCGCGCATCAAGGGTGGCAAGCATTTCGACACCTCGGCAAAGTGGTTCGGCGAGGTGATGGACACGATCGGCCAGACGTGGAAGCCGGCGGCCTAAAACCCGCTTGACGTGGAAAATTAGTGATGGCTTGCTCCCCGGATAGAGATCGATCCGGGGAGTTTTTCATGTCCTTCGAACATTGGCTTGCGTTCGCCGCCGCATCCGCTGTGATGCTTGCCATTCCCGGCCCGACGATCCTGCTCGTCATCTCCTACGCGCTCGGCCACGGCCGCAAGACGGCCGGCGCGACGGTCGCCGGTGTGGCGCTCGGCGACTTCACCGCCATGACCGCCTCCATGCTCGGCCTTGGCGCGCTGCTCGCCACCTCGGCGGCGATCTTCACCGTGTTAAAATGGGTGGGTGCGGCCTATCTGATCTGGCTCGGCATCAAGCTTTGGCGCGCGCCCGTCTCTGCTGGAGCCGAAGGAGAGATACCGGCGGAGGAAAAACCCTTCCGCATCTTCGCGCATGCCTATGTGGTGACGGCGCTGAACCCCAAGAGCATCGTGTTCTTCGTCGCCTTCCTGCCGCAGTTCCTCGACCTCTCGCAGCCGGTCCTTCCGCAGATGGTGATCTTCGAAATAACCTTCCTCGTGCTCGCCACGCTGAACGCTTTTTCCTATGCGCTTCTCGCGTCGGCCGCGCGCAAAACCATCCGCAAACCATCGGTACAGAAGGTCGTCAACCGCACAGGCGGCACGCTGTTGATCGGCGCCGGATTGCTCACCGCCGGTCTCAAGCGGGCGGCGGCGTGACGCATCCGTAAGTCTGCGGGTTGCCGCTTTCGGCCTGATCGGCTATGAGCGGGAGACGGCCACGGCCGATTGATTTGCAAAAGCGAGGGCGTTCCGGCGCCCTATCCCCCAGCAAACCGAGAGCGACGACCATGGCTGATACCCCCGTTTCCCGTTCGGCACGCCTTGCCGCGCTTGCCTGCGCAGGCCTTCTCGTAACGCTTGCCGGCTGCGCCAGCGTTGCCGACGATGCGACGACGGCCCGAACGGTGAAGCCCACGTCCACGACAACCACGGACCTCGCCGCCGCCGATGGCGCGACGACCGAAGTCGCGTATGCCGCCCTGCCCGCCGCAAAGCCGGGCACGGAAAACACCGCGCAAGCCCTGCCGACGCCGATCGTCGTCGCAGCAGGCGAGGCCGCTGGCGCGGTTCCCGTCTCGGCTCTTGCCGAATCCAAGGGCATGACGGGCGCTGCAGCAGCGACCGCTGCCCTTGCCGGCAATACGGTCGAGGTGGCGAGCGCCGATAGGGCGGCCACACAGACCTATGACACCGTGATTGGCGTCTCGGTCATGGAACCGGGTTTCGACAGCGGCGAGCCCGAGGGCTTGGAGCAGCTTGTCGCCTCCCACAAGATCGTGCCGATGGCCAAGCCGTCCATGATCAGCAACGCGGTTCTGACGACGGAAACGCGTCTGGTCGTTCCGCAGGCCGAGCAGCCCTTCAAGAAATCCGGCACGCCGATCGACGCGCTGATCACGAAATATGCAAGCCTCTACGGCATTCCGGAATCGCTTCTGCATCGTGTCGTGAAGCGTGAAAGCACCTACAATCCGCGTGCCTTCAATCGCGGCCATTACGGCCTGATGCAGATCAAGTATTCGACCGCCAGGAGCATGGGTTATGAAGGCCCGGCCGAAGGCTTGTTCGATGCCGAGACGAACATCAAATATGCCGGCAAGTATTTGCGTGGCGCCTGGATGGTGGCTGACGACAAGAACGACGGCGCCGTGCGCCTCTACGCCGCCGGCTATTACTACCACGCCAAGCGCAAGGGCCTGCTTGACGAGACCGGCCTGCGTTAAGCCGGTCCTCGCTTAAACGCTTTTACCGCGCCGGCTTCAGCCAGAACGACATCGGTTTTTCCGTTTCGTCGGCCTCACCGATATCCTGCCATGCCAGCATCATGCGCAAGTCTGCGCGGTGCGCGTAGCCGCGCCTGTTCCAGAAATCATTCAGCGGCACATAGTCGGCCGGGCGAAGCGGGTGATTTCTCGGGCGCTCGACCGCGCAAAACGCACACCAGTCGAAACGCCCCAACTGGCGTGCATAAGCTTCGCGCTCCTCGAAGAAACGCACGCCGAGCCCCGTACCCCGATAGGTCGACAGCAGCACGGATTCGCCGAAATAGAAAACCGTTTCCGGATCGATGCCCGCGGCCACGAACGGCGCCTTGAACACATCGGACGCATCCGTCATCGGCACGCCCGTCGAGGCTCCGACGATCGTCTCGCCATCCAGCGCCAGCACGAAGAGGCTTTCGGGCGATTGCGCATAGGTCGCGAGATAGGACACCTCGTAGTCCTCGCTGCCCTCGTAGAGATAGGGGAAGGCGCGGAAGACGGTGGTGCGCAGGCCCGCGAGATCGGCGATGTAAGGCGTCACGGCCTTTCCCTGGACAATCTTGATCTGCATGATCCGTGAACGTTCCCAACGGTTTGAACAATGTTATAAGGCACAGGGGTTTACCCCGGTGACAACGATATGAGGGATGACATGCCAGCAAAAGAGACGATCCGCGCCTATTACGATGCTTTCAACAGGCAGGATATGGAGGCCTTTTTCGATCTCTTGCATGACGATGTCATCCACGACATCAATCAGGGTGGCCGCCAGGTCGGCAAGGAAGCCTTCCGCACCTTCATGGCCCATATGAACCGCAGCTATCGCGAGACGCTGACCGATATCGTCATCATGTCCAGCGAGGACGGCCGGCGGGGTGCTGCCGAATTCGTGGTCAACGGCCAGTATCTCGCAACCGACGAGGGCCTGCCGGAGGCGAACGGCCAGACCTATGTGCTGCCTGCCGGCGCTTTCTTCGAGATCCGCGACGGCAAAGTCGCCCGCATCTCGAACACCTACAATCTCAACGACTGGATCGCTCAGGTCGGCGCCTGAGCCGTTCCGGCCTTCGCATCGACGATATCGAGGATGCGCTTGATCAAGGGCTGGGGTTCGTAACCGAGCTTCGAGGGCGTCAGCCCCAGCCTGATAACCGCGAGCTTCCGGGAGGGAATGATGGTGGCCGACTGGCCGTCATGCCCGCGCAGCCAGAACGTATCGGCCGGCAGACCCTGCTCGGCATCGCTCTTGGCGCCTGGCCCCTTGAGCCAGGTCTGCATCTGGCTGTAGGTGCCGTCAGACGTCTTGTTCGGCGTGCCCATGGCCGCGACGAAACCTTCAGGCAGAAGCCGGCTGCCCTTCCACACGCCATCGTTCAAAAGCAACAACGAGAACCGCGCCCAGTCGCGCCCAGTCGCATACATATAGGACGAGCCGACGAAAATGCCGGTCTCATCCGGCTCCAGCACGGCACTTGCCATGCCGAGCGGACCGAACAGCGCTTTCGACGGGAACGACAAGGCCTGGCTGCGCCCCGGAAGCGTGCTCATCCAGAGGCGCGACAGCAGGAGGGCCGTGCCGCTCGAATAATTGAACCGTTCACCGGGATTGGCTTCCAGCGGCAGCGACAGCACGAAGCGTGTCATGTCGGGCTCGAGATAGAGCATGCGCGTCACATCGGCGACGTCACCGTAGTTCTCGTTGAAGGCAAGCCCGCTTTCCATGGCGAGCAGCTGGCCGAGCGTGATGGTGGCGCGCGCATCGCCACGCCATTCCGGAAAGAGATTGTTGAGCTGCGGCGAGAGTGCTCCCGCCAGCATCAGCCGGCCCATCAGGGCAGCGTTGACCGACTTGGTCATCGACCAGCCGAGTAGCGGCGTCGTGGCGTTGAACCCGTCGCCATAGGCCTCCGCGACGATGCGGCCATCCTGTACGACGACGGTCGCGCGCATGCCGGGGCCGGTCAGGGCAGTGTCCGCCAGCAAGGCGGCAATCGCCGCATCCGGCGTCACGCCCTCGCCATCCGGCCAGGTGGTTGCCGGATCGCCCGCCGGGATCGTCGGCACCAGGATATCGGAAACCGCCTGCTGTGCCGCCCGGAAATCGCCGTCCGGCACGCTGGAGCAGCCGAAGCCCTCATGCCAGGCGGCATAACCGGGTGCAAAAATCCCCAGGAGATGGGTCGTCACGGTCTTTTCGGTGAAATCGACATCCTGCCGCATCAGCTTCAGCAGCGGATGGCCGGGCGCCTGCACGTCCTCGGCGAGCACCCGGTCCGGGTCGCGGCCGGAGACGAAGACGCTGGAGCAGACGATCTTGGCGGCATAGCCGGAGCCGACGCTCAGCAGCGCGGGCGGCGATACGATAAGCCAGCTCGCCGCCACCACGATAGTGAGGGCGAGAAGCGAAAGCACCCAAGCGGCCAGCCTGTAGAATCGTCTCATCGAGGCCCCTCCGTCGAACCCTGAGACAATCAGGATTTGGCTGTCATGAAAAGGCTTTTTGCGCCTCAAGCCGAAAGCCGGCTTTCCGGTTTTTGCAGAAGACGCCGCACATCCCCTGCCCCGACAGGCGCGGAAATCAGGAAACCCTGCGCCTCGGACGCACCACGCTGGCGGATGAAATCGAGCTGGCTCTCGGACTCGATCCCCTCCACCGTCGTCGCGACCTGAAAGGTCTGTCCGAGCTTCAGGATGATATCGACAAGCTCCGCATCGCGCTTGCTCTCCATCATCGCCCGCGCGAAAGACCGGTCAATCTTCAGCTGGTCGATGGGAAAAGCCCTGAGATTGTTGATCGAGGAGAAGCCGACGCCGAAATCGTCGAGCGCGACGCGAACACCGATTGCACGAAGCTCGCACAGGCTTTCGCGAATGACGGTCTCGTCGACGGAAAACACCGACTCGGTCACCTCGATCGTTAGGCGCCCGGGCGCGAGGCCACTCTCGGCAAGGCACTGCTTTACGTAATCGACAAAGGCGCGATCCTTGAACTGGTCGCCCACGACATTGACGGCGACACCTGCCGGTGCCGGCCAGTTCGCCGCCTCGCGGCAGGCCTCCCTAACCACCCAGTTGCCGAGCGGCAGGATAAGCCCGGTCTTTTCCGCAACCGGAATGAAGACCGACGGCATGATCAGTCCCTTTTCGGGATGCCTCCAGCGCAGAAGTGCCTCGAAGGAGCGCACGGCGAGGCTCTCGACGCCGACGATGGGTTGGTATTCGAGGAAAAATTCCTGCGCCTCGATCGCCTTCGCGAGATCGTATTCGATTTCCGCCCGCGCCAGCACGTCGGCCGCCAGATCGGCATCGAAGAAGCGGAAGCCGCTGCCATGTGCCTCCTTCGCCTCGTAGAGCGCGACATCCGCACGCTTCAGCAGCTCGGACATGGAGACGTCACCGGCCTCCATGAAGGTCACGCCGATGCTGCAGCCGCTGGTGACGCGGTTGCGCTTCAGGTCGAACGGCTCCTCGAAAAGCGCACAGATCGTGCGGCAGACATTCTCGATCTTGCCCCCGGATGGATTGCCGGCGATCGTCACCACGAATTCGTCGCCGCCAAGCCGATAGACGCGCGCCGTGTTGGCAAGCGCGCGCCGCAGCCGCCCGGCAATCGCCGCCAGCAAGGCATCGCCCGCATCATGGCCGAGACTATCGTTGACGAACTTGAACCGGTCGAGATCGATGAGCAGAAGCGCTGGCCGCGCATCCTCGTCCCCTTCCTCCACCGCCGCCTGGATGTCGCGCTCCAGGCAGAAGCGGTTGGCAAGCCCGGTCAGCCGGTCGTGATAGGCATCGTGCGAGAGCCGTTCCTCCGTCTGGCGCCGCTGGGCAAGCTCGTCGATGAGCTGCGCCTTCGACCGGCCGATCTGGTAGAAGCCGACACCGAAGAACACCGGCATGAGGGCGAGTGCCGTCGCGGTCGGGGCGGAAAAGCCGAAGAGGCTTGCCTGCGTTTCGTCACGCAAAAACTGGTCAGCGGCAAGGCAGAGGGTGGGCAGGAAAGCTCCGAAGACGGACCCGGTCAGCGCATAGCGCAGCTCGATCCTCGGCAACAAGGTTTTCAACATCATGTAACCCTAAACCGTTGTTATCATGACAACAGGGTGCGTTGAGGCCGTCATCGGCCCTGCGATGTTTCTAGCCGACAAAGAATGACAGAGTGTTAAGCGAAGGTTGGCATCCGCCTGCCAGATTCAGCGGGTCTCATTTTCTCCGGAACCCTCGACGTCCTTGTGCGTTGGGGCCGTGTTGTCATTCGCGTGCGGGGCTTCGCGCGAGTATCGAGTGAAAAGGACCACCACATGAAATCGATCATTTCGGGTGCCGCCGGCATCCTCGTCATTGCCGGCACGCTACCGGCTTTCGCGGCCGACATGACCATCGCCGAACCGCCCGTAGAGACGCCGATCGTCGAAACGGTGCCAGGCGTTTACGATTGGGGCGGCTTCTATGTCGGTGTGAACACCGGCTATGCCTGGACCGGCGTCAATTCCGACGGCCCGGCGCCGGCCATCGACCAGCGGACCGGCGGTTTCGCGATCGGCGCCTTCGCTGGCTATAACTTCTTCAACGACGGCTGGGTCTATGGCGTTGAAGCCGACGTCAAACACGACTTCAACAATGATCGTTTCTCCTCGGGTGGCACCACCTACGAGGCGGAGACAAACTGGGGCGGCTCCGTGCGCGCGCGTCTCGGCTATGCCTTCGACCGCACGCTCATCTATGGCACGGGCGGCTGGGCCTTCACCAATGCGGCGCTCGAAAACGTCACGACGGGCGTGAAGGAGAAGGATACCGCGCATGGCTGGACCGTCGGCGCGGGTGTCGAGCAGGCCTTCACCGACACCGTGGCAGGC
>NZ_JBLZPK010000022.1:44016-68395 GCF_049199905.1 Shinella sp. M27 | reverse complement strand
CCCGTTTAATCACCCGCTAACCATAATTTTATGGAAATCCGCGATAGGTCGAGGACCTGTCTCGCGCGCTCCCCTTTACGGCCCGCTTCGTTCGAGGCAGGATCGGCAATCGCGCGAACAACGGGACCTCTATGCGTCGGCTCATTCTGGCTTTGCTGCCCCTCGCCCTCCTCGCCACGTCCTGTTCCACCACCGATTACGATTTCGCGTCGACGGCTTCGGTTGCTCCCCGTTTCGAGGACAAGGACCCGCAGGATTTCGGCACCCGCACGCCCTATCGCCATCAGGTGCACGGCATCGACGTCTCCAAATGGAACGGCGATATCGACTGGGAGACCGTGAAGAAGGGCGGCGTCTCCTTCGCCTTCCTCAAGGCGACCGAGGGCACCGACCGCCTCGACGACCGCTTCGGCGAATACTGGCGCGGCGCGCACGCCGCCGGCGTGGCGCACGCGCCCTATCACTTCTATTATTTCTGCTCGACGGCGGATGCTCAGGCCGACTGGTTCATCGCCAATGTGCCAAAGGAGGCCGTGCAGCTTCCGCCTGTGCTGGACGCCGAATGGAACCCAGCGTCGCCCACCTGCAAGATCCGCCCGCCGGCCGACGAGGTGCGCACCGCGCTGCAACGCTTCATGGATCGTCTCGAAAAGCACTATGGCAAGCGGCCGATCATCTACACGACGGTCGACTTCCACCGCGACAATCTCGTCGGCCATTTCGAAGGCTATCACTTCTGGCTGCGCTCGGTGGCCAACCACCCGGAGAACATCTACTCCGCGCGCAAATGGGCCTTCTGGCAATATACCTCGACGGGCGTCGTGCCGGGTGTAACGACAAACACCGATATCAACGTCTTTGCCGGTTCGGCCAAGAACTGGAACAAGTGGGTGGCCTCGGTCACCCACTAAGACCGGTACCGAGCGGAGGCACAATGTCGTGAAAAGGGTGGCTGCGCGCTGCGGTTGCCTTTTTCTTCTTGCTTCCGTCACATTCATTTGAGACAGCCGGACATCAGAGCCCGTCGCTTCTGCAACTTTGCGGAGACGGCAGGCAAGAATCCAAGACGGCAGGGCGACGGACCCTAGGGAGCATTGAGATGCGGCTGAACCTGAAAACGACACTCGCAGCGGGCCTCACGGCCCTTCTTTTTGCCGGGACTGCGCATGCGCAGACGGCAACAGCGCCTTCAACGGCCTGTGGCGGCGACCTCAGCACCTTTCTTCAGGGCGTGAAGGCCGAGGTCCAGACGCTCGGCGTTTCCGCCGAGGTGGCCGACCGCGCGCTGGCCGGTGCCGCCCTCGACCAGAAGGTCCTGTCGCGGGACCGCGCCCAGGGCGTCTTCCGCCAGACCTTCCTTGAATTCTCCAAGCGCACGGTCAGCCAGGCGCGCCTCGATATCGGCCGCAAGAAGCTGAAGGACCTCTCGGACGTCTTCGGCCGCGCCGAACAGGAATTCGGCGTGCCCGGCCCGGTCATCGCCGCCTTCTGGGCCATGGAAACCGACTTCGGCGCCGTGCAGGGCGATTTCATCACCCGCAACGCGCTGGTGACACTCGCCCATGACTGCCGCCGCCCGGAAATTTTCCGCCCGCAACTGCTGGCCGCCATCGAGATGGTCGGTCATGGCGATCTTGATCCGAACGGCACGACGGGTGCCTGGGCCGGTGAGATCGGCCAGGTACAGATGCTGCCGCGCGACATCATCGCCTATGGCGTAGACGGCGATGGCGATGGCCATATCAACGTCAAGCAGAGTTCGCCGGATGCCATCCTGACGGCGGCCAAGTTCATCCAGAGCCTCGGCTTCACCAAGGGCCAGCCGTGGATCCAGGAAATCTCCATCCCCGAGAACCTGCCCTTCGAAAAGACCGGCCTGCAGCCGGGCATGAAGGCGGCCGACTGGTTTGCCCTCGGCGTCAAGCCGCGGGACGGCGACACGTCCTTCGGCAATCTCGAAGCCTCGGTGGTTCTGCCGCAGGGCCGCAAGGGCCCGGCCTTCATGACCTATCCGAACTTCAACATCTATCTCGAATGGAACCAGTCGTTCATCTACACGACCTCCGCCGCCTATTTCGCGACCCGCCTCGCCGGCGCTCCGCCCTATGAGCGCGGCAACCCGGAGGAAGGCCTGTCGGAAGAGGCCATGAAGCAGTTGCAGACCAAGCTGAACGCGCTGGGCCACGATGTCGGCAAGATCGACGGCATTCTGGGCTCCGGCACGCGCACGGCCATCCAGAAGGAACAGCAGAAGCTCGGCCTTCCCGCCGATGGCTGGGCGACGCAGGCGCTGCTCTCCGCCCTCTGACGGAAATCGGGTGGCGGTTCCCCGCGCCAGTGCTATGAAGCGACGAGACTGAGAGCGGCGGCACGGTCCAACCGGCGGCCGCTCTTTTCGTTGGCGCATGGTCTGGAGGGGAACGATGGACAAGACCGTAACGGCACCGACCCGCATGAACGCGCAGACCTGGGGTCTGCTGGCGCTGCTCGGCATGATCTGGGGCGGCTCGTTCTTCTTCGCCCGCGTCGCCGTCAGCCATGTGCCGCCGGCGACGCTCGTGCTGCTGCGCGTCGGCATCGCCGCCCTTGCGCTTCATATCTATGTCGCCGGCCGTTTCGGCATCTATGAAACGCTGCGCACCCGCTGGCGCGAATTCCTGCTGCTCGGCCTCATCAACAATGCCGTGCCGCATATGCTGATCTTCCTCGGCCAGACGCAGATCGGCGCCGGCCTCGCCTCGATCCTCAACGCGACCACGCCGATCTTCACCGTACTCATCGCCAATCAATTCACGTCGGATGAAAAGCTCTCGTCGGAAAAAGTCGCCGGCTGCCTGATCGGCCTCGTCGGCACCGCCGTGCTGATCGGCCCGCGCGCGCTCGCCCCCTTCACCGGTGACAGCGGACCACCGCTCTGGGCCGTGCTGCTGCCCGTGCTCGCCGCGGTCTCCTACGGCTTTGCCGCGACCTATGGCAAACGCTTCCGCGGCACCGCCCCGCCGGTCATCGCCGCCGGCCAGATGACGGCGTCCACACTGCTCATGCTGCCCGTCTCCTTCGCGCTCGATACGCCCTGGCAACTCCCCCTGCCGCCGCTGTCGGCGATCCTCGCCGTGCTCGCGCTGGCGCTCATCTCCACGGCCTATGGCTACATCCTGTTCTTCCGGATTATGGCGGCGGCAGGCGCCACCAACACCTCGCTCGTCACGCTGCTCGTGCCGCCCAGCGCCATCATCGCCGGCATGCTCTTCCTCGGCGAAACGCCGACGCCGCTTGGCATTCTCGGCATGGCGCTAGTTCTTTTCGGCCTGGTGGTGCTGGATGGACGCGCCGTCGCCCGTTTGCGCGGGCGCTAGCGACTCACTCAGCACGGGAACAAACGATCATCCCGATCATTTCATTAAACTGCCAGGATACGGACGGCGACCTGCACCATTATGGTAAATGAACTCTGTCGACACCCGTCATCCGATAAGGATTGTGAATTTTTTGTGGCATGCACAATAGAGGAGAAAATTCAGTAGGTTAGCTCTGTGAATAAACACCCGGCTAAGCCCGGATGTTGCAACGCAGCAACAAAACGCCTTTCCAACACGCTTTTTTCGGTCGTAATATCGATCCGTCAACGCAAGGAGGTCAGCCATGGGACTCACACATTCCTTGAATGTTCTGATGATCAGTGCAGCGTTCCTCTTCGTCGCCACCATGATTTTTATCTAGGCGACCCAAGCGCAGTCAGAGAGGTCAGGGACAAAAGCAACAAACCCTGCCGAACCTATCAAAAAACGCATGGCCCCGGAGACGGCGCCATGCGTTTTTGTTTGCACAATCGATAAAGGCTCAAGCCGCAGCGCCGGTTACCGGCTGCCGGTCGTTCCTGACGAAGCCGACGCCATCGCAGACGGCCGAGACCATGGCCGCGCGGTTCATCGTATAGAAATGGAACTCCGAAATGCCGCGGGCGATCAGATCCTCCACCTGGCGGATCGCAAGCTCGACGGCAACGGCGGCGCGCTCCTGCGGCCGGTCGTCGTAGGGGCCGAGACGATCGGCGAGCCACACGGGCACGCTCGCGCCACAGAGGCCGGCGAATTTTTGGACCTGCCCGAGATTGTGCACCGGCAGGATGCCCGGCACGATCGGAATGCTGATGCCGGCCTTGCGCACGCGCTCGAGGTAACGCTCGAAATCGTCGTTCTCGAAGAAGAACTGGGTCAGCGCCCGCGTCGCGCCCGCATCCACCTTGCGCTTGAGCATATCGACATCGGCGGCGACGTCAGGGCTCTGCGGATGTTTTTCCGGATAGGCGGAAACGGAAATCTCGAAATCGGCAAGGCCGCGCAGGCCCGCCGTCAGCTCGGCCGCATTGGCATAACCGCCGGGATGCGGCTGGTAGGGCGTTCCGACGCCACCCGGCGGATCGCCGCGCAGCGCCACGAAATGCCTGACGCCGACAGCCTGGAAGTCGGCGACCACCGCATGGACCTCTTCCTTCGTGGCGCCAACGCAGGTGAGATGCGAAGCGGCCGGCAAGCCCATCTTGAGAAGCCGGCGAACCGTTGCCAGCGTCGGCTCCTTGGTGGAGCCGCCGGCGCCATAGGTGACCGATAGGAAACCCGGATCGTAGGCCGAAAGGGCAGCGGCCGTCTCCCAGAGCTGCCCTTCGGCTTCCGCGGATTTCGGCGGGAAGAACTCGAAAGACAGGCGGATGTCCTTGCGGGCCGGGATGGCGGTCGCCTGGGTCATGTCAACTCCTCCTGCGGATGGCAATGGGGTCGGCCGCCTGTTCGCGGGTATCGCGGGCAAGCCAGATGGTCACGGTGAGCGCATCGGCGGACGAATGCGCGGGCTGGAGATCGACGACCTCCTCGACGACGAGGCCCGCCTTCTCCAGCCATTCGGACATCGTCTGGTGCGAGAAGCCGAGGCGGATATGAGCATGCTCGTCACGCAGGTGCTCCAGCGCATGCGGCGCGAGATCGATGATGGCAAGGCGGCCGCCGGGGGCCAGCATGCGCGCGGCCTCGCCGACCGCCGCGTCCGGCTCGTCGAGGAAATGCAGCACCTGATGGATCGTCACGACGTCGAATTCGTCACGCTCCAGCGGCAGGTTGAAAATGTCGCCATGGCGGATCGATGCCTTGGTGATGCCGGCACGATCGAGATTGGCGCGGGCGACAGCCAGCATGTCGCGGCTGGCGTCGACGCCGACGCCGCGGCGGTAGAGACCTTCGAAGAGCTGCAGGATGCGCCCCGTGCCGGTGCCGAGATCGAGAAAACCATCGACCGGCTCGGTGCCGATCATCGCGGCGAGCTTCGCCTCCACTTCGGCTTCGCTGACATGCAGGCGGCGTACCGCGTCCCACTCGGCCGCGTTGCGGCTGAAATAGGCCTGCGCCTTGTCGGAGCGGACCTTCTTCAGGGCGCGCAACCGCTCATCGTCGCGGGCGAACACTGCATCGGCCGGTTCGGAGGCTTCGAGGAGTTGGCGCACCAGCGTAACGGCGGGGCCGCCCTGGCTGAGGCGGAAGAAGGCCCAGGCGCCTTCCTGGTAACGATCGACGAGTGCCGCTTCGGCCAGCAGCTTCAGATGGCGCGAGATGCGCGGCTGGGACTGGCCGAGGATGTCGGTGAGATCCGTCACCGTCAGGTCGCCATGCGACAGGAGCGCAAGCAACCGAAGGCGCGTCGGCTCGCCCGCCGCCTTCAGGATCTCCACGATGTCATCCAGTCCAAGTTTGTCACCCATGATCTTTCCAATCAAGACATAAAGATATGTTTATGTGATTAAGCCGCGTTGCGCAAGGCAAAATCCGTGTCGCCGATCTTTCCATCAACAGGCCCAAAGAAAAACCCCGGCAAGCCGGGGTTTTTCAGGAAGAGCGAACAAACGCGCCCGTTTTGGTGGCGGCTGAACTTCACGCCGCTGAGCGATCAGCGCGTCAGGCGCTTGTAGGACTGGCTACCGGGGTTGAGGGCATCGGGGCCGAGACGGCGGACCTTGTCCTCTTCGTAGTCCTCGAAGTTGCCTTCGAACCATTCGACATGGCCGTCGCCTTCGAAGGCCAGGATATGCGTCGCGAGACGGTCGAGGAACATGCGATCGTGGCTGATGATGATCGCGCAGCCGGCGAAGCTTTCCAGCGCGCTTTCCAGCGCACCCAGCGTTTCCGTATCGAGGTCGTTGGTCGGTTCGTCGAGCAGCAGAACGTTGCCGCCGGCCTTCAGCATCTTGGCGAGGTGCACGCGGTTGCGCTGGCCACCCGACAGGTTGCCGACCTTCTGCTGCTGGTCGCCGCCCTTGAAGTTGAAGGCGCCGCAATAGGCGCGCGAGTTCATGTCGAACTTGCCGAGCTTGATGATTTCGGCACCGCCGGAGATTTCCTCCCAGACCGTCTTGTTGCCGTCGAGCGCATCGCGGCTCTGGTCGACATAACCGAGATGCACGGTATCGCCGATGCGGATCGAACCGGCGTCCGGCTTATCCTGACCGGTGATCATCTTGAACAGCGTCGATTTGCCGGCGCCGTTCGGGCCGATGATGCCGACGATGCCGCCCGGCGGCAGCTTGATCGACAGGTCGTTGATCAGCGTGCGGCCGTCAAAGCCCTTCTTGATACCTTCCAGTTCGATGACCACGTTGCCGAGACGCTCGGAAACCGGGATGATGATCTGCGCATCGCCGGGCCGGATGTTCTCGGCCGCATCGACCAGCTGTTCGTAGGCCTTGATACGGGCCTTGGACTTGGCCTGCCGGGCCTTCGGGCTGGAGGCGATCCATTCCTGTTCGCGCGACAGCGCCTTCTGGCGGCCGGCTTCTTCGCGATTTTCCTGCTGCATGCGCTTGGCCTTGGCCCGCAGATAGGCGGAGTAGTTGCCTTCATAGGGAATGCCGCGGCCACGGTCGAGCTCGAGAATCCAGCCCGTCACGTTGTCGAGGAAGTAGCGGTCGTGTGTGATCATCATCACGGCACCCGGATAATCGCGCAGGTGCTTTTCCAGCCAGGCGATGGTCTCGGCGTCGAGATGGTTGGTCGGTTCGTCGAGCAGCAGCAGGTCCGGCTGCGACAGCAGCAGGCGGCAGAGCGCGATACGGCGGCGCTCACCACCCGACAGCAGCGTGACGTCGGCGTCCTTCGGCGGGCAGCGCAGGGCTTCCATCGCCATCTCGACCTGCTGTTCCAGATCCCAGAGGTTCTGGCTGTCGATGATGTCCTGGAGCTTGGCGCCCTCGTCCGCCGTCTCGTCGGAATAGTTCATCATCAGTTCGTTGTAGCGGTCGAGCACGGCCTGCTTGTCGGCCACGCCTTCCATGACGTTCTCGAAGGCGGTCTTGGCCGGATCGAGCTTCGGCTCCTGTTCCAGATAGCCGACCGTCGCACCTTCGGCGAGCCAGGCTTCACCGGTATATTCCTTGTCCTGGCCGGCGATGATGCGCAGCACCGTCGACTTACCCGCACCGTTCGGGCCGAGGATACCGATCTTGGCATCGGGATAGAACGACAGGTTGACGTTCTCGAGGATTTTCTTGGCGCCGTAGGCCTTGTTGAGCCCCGACATATGATAGATGAACTGGCGTGCCATGCGAACGTGCTCCGGATCGGACAAATTTGCCCGCTATGTAGGGTAATTCTCCGCCCGCGGCAATCTGCGAAAGCCGCGGCGCACAGGCGAATGGCAATCCATCATCCCGGTGACGGACCGTGCGCGACCCTCCACGGGAACAATATCCTCGACACAGCCGACCGGCAGAGGCCCGCCGTCCGCCACGGCCTCACGCCCCTAACCCGCCTGCGCCATACCCGTCGCGCCCTCGGTGCAGCGCGACTTGGTGGGTAATGAGCCCTCGATCAAGGTTTCCAGCGTGCCCTCACCCGCCGCAAGCCCGATGGTGAGGCCGATAACGATGGGCTTGCCATCCGCACCCTTGCGGCAACTGAGCCGAACGCGCTCCCCGGTACCGGGACCGAAAGCCTTATCGAAGGCGGCGCGGACCTCCGCAAGCGTCACCGTCGCTCCGGCTTTGCCGCTGAAAAGGGCGGGCACCGGAGAGGTGTTCAACTGGTCGAGCAGGTCCAGCGAGCGGCTATAATAAACCTCGGCCGAGGCGGCGACGCAGCTGCCGCTTCTCAGCCATTGCTGCCGGTCAAGGCCGAGCTTCGCGGCAGGCATGGCGGCAAGCAGTCGGTCCTTCGTGGCCGACGCCAGCACGATTTCCGGCAGGTCCGTCCATTTGCCCTTGCGCGCCTTCTGCTGGAGCGCGGCATCGATGCCGCAATAGCTTTTCCGCACCTGGAAGCGGCCCAGCAGCGAAAACTGCTTGGCCGCCGGCGACGTCGCCGCAAAATCGGCGCAGCCCCGGCTTTTCGACCGCGCCGCGCAATAACCGCGCTGCCAGCTGACGGAAAGGACTTCCCGCACCACGACCTTTTCCGGCGCGGACTGTGCGGCGACCGGATGCGGGAGACCAAGGCAGGCAAGACACAGGACAAAAAAAGAAAAGACGGCTTTGAACGGCAAGGCAGCATTCGTCTTCATGACCGGCTCCCGAATGAGAACAAAACAAGATCATATACAACCAAAAATCAAGGAAATGCAACCATGAATCGGATAGATCGCGAAATGCGGGAGCCGAAGCAAAAATACACGCGGCATCCCATTGTCTTTGCATGGCAAATCGCGTTGACCTCTAGGAAATGGAGGACGGACTGTGTTTTCAGAGGCTGAAACGCTCAAGAGCGCAACCGGCGCGACGCTTGCGCTGCGCCACGAGGCGGCGCGTGGCGAGGCGCGCGGCATCCTGCTTCTGAGCCATGGCCTTGCCGAACACAGTGCGCGCTACGCCGCCTTTGCCGCGCGCATGGCGGGCGAAGGGCTGCATGTCTATGCCCATGATCACCGCGGCCACGGTTTCACCACCGCACTGGACGCGCCGCAGGGCCAGTTTGCGCCGCGCAACGGCATTTCGCGGGTGATCGCGGACATGCGGGCGGTGCGCGACCATGCGGTTTCCCGCCATGCCGGCCTGCCGGTCGTGCTGTTCGGCCATTCGATGGGCGGGCTCATGGCGCTGGCCTTCGCCGAGACCCACCCGGCAGATATCGATGCGCTGGCCGTCTGGAATTCCAATCTCGAGCCCGGTTTTGCCGGGCGCATCGCGCAGGTGGTTCTCGCCGCCGAACGCATGCTGAAGGGATCCGACGTGCCGAGCGGCATCCTGCCGCGCCTCACCTTCGCCGCCTGGGGCAAGGCGATTGCCGGACACCGTACCGCCTTCGACTGGCTGTCGCATAATGCCGCTGAAGTCGATGCCTATATCGCCGATCCGCTCTGCGGCTTCGATATCAATGTCTCCATGTGGATCGACATCTTCGCCGTCACCTTCGCCGACGCCTCTGCAGAGGGAATTTCGAAGCTCCCGAAAAACCTGCCGGTCAATCTTGTCGGCGGCGACGAGGATCCCGCAACAGATTTCGGCAAGGCGACGGTGGCCTTTGCCGAGCGACTGAAAAAATCACGGCTTGAGGACGTCACGACAACGGTCTATCGCGGAATGCGCCACGAAACGCTGAATGAAAGCCCTGTCCTGCGCGACCCCGCCATCGAAGCCTTTGCCGGCTGGTGCCGGCGGGTCATCGCCGAAAAGCGACGGGTTGCGGAACACATATGACCTCATCTGCCACCACGCCGCCGCGCCAGGAGATCGGCTTCGGGCTCCTCCTCATGGTGCTCTCGGTGCTCATCTCGCCGATCATCGATATTTTCGCCAAGCTTGCGGTGACGGCCGTTCCGGCAACCGAGATCACCTTCGTGCGCTTGCTGTTCCAGATGACGGTGCTCGGGCCGATCTGTCTTTATCGCGGCACGCTGCTTGCCGTAACGTGGCGCAAGATGGGTCTGCATGCCGCCCGCGGCCTGCTGATGGCGATCACCATGATCAGCTTCGTCACGCCGCTGGCCGTGATGGAGGTGGCCGATGCCATCGCGATCTTCTTCGTCGAGCCGATCATCCTCACCATTCTGGGTGCGCTCTTCCTCAAGGAGACCATCGGCTGGCGGCGCTACACGGCCTGCGGCGTCGGTTTCTTCGGTTCGCTGCTGGTCATCCAGCCCAGCCTGCAGGAGGTGGGATGGATCGCGCTGCTGCCGGTCGTCGCGGCGTTTTCGCTTGCGCTTTTCTTCCTCCTGACGCGCCTTGTCGCGCAAAAGGAGGACCCGTGGTCCATGCAGTTCTATGCCGGCCTCTGGGGCGCGCTGTTTGCCGGCCTGCTGCTTTTCTTCGGCAGCCGCGCCGGCATTGCCTTCCTGACGCCGGTCATGCCGGACATGCAGCACACGCTCTATATCGCGGGCGCGGCCGTCGCGGCCACCATTGCCGGCGTGCTCGGCGTCTATGCATATCGCTCGGCCCCAGCCTCCACGCTCGCGCCGCTGCAATATCTTGAGATCGTCTCGGCGACGATCCTCGGCTGGTTTGTGTTCGGCGACCTGCCGGACGCGCTGAAATGGCTCGGGATCGGCATCATCATCGCGTCGGGCCTCTACGTTATCTGGCGTGAGCGGCAGCTCAACAAGATAGGGGCGGCGGCACCTGTCTCGGCTCCCATCTGACAAAGGCCAGCTGGCGCCGCCTAAGCAGGCATCAAGTCAGTCTGAGGCGTCATGATCTCTCCCTGGCCTCCGGCTTTCGTGCCTGCCGGCTTTTTGTTATCCAAGGGAAAACGGGCGGAAAGCCCGACGGCCGGCCGTCTGCGCTGGCCACCCAGGAGGAGTACACGATGGAGAAGTCGAACCTGCCGCTGTCGGGCATCAGGGTCATCGAGCTGGCGCGGGTTCTGGCAGGCCCCTGGGCCGGACAGATGCTGGCCGATCTCGGCGCCGATGTCATCAAGATCGAAAACCCCGACGGCGGTGATGATACGCGTGCCTGGGGTCCGCCCTTCGTGATGGGCAAGGACGGCGAGAACCTTTCGGCCGCCTATTACCACTCCACCAACCGCGGCAAACGCTCGATCAGCGTCGACCTGAAGACCGAGGAAGGCCGCGAGACGGTTCACCGTCTCATCGCGACCGCCGATATCGTCATCGAGAATTTCAAGGTCGGCGGCCTCAGCAAATACGGGCTGGACTACCAGAGCCTAGCGAAGAAGCACCCGAAGCTCATCTATTGCTCGGTCACCGGCTTTGGCCAGGATGGTCCCTATGCCGCTCGCGCCGGCTACGATTACATCGTGCAGGGCATGTCCGGCTTCATGTCGGTGACGGGTGCGCCGGATGGCGAACCGATGAAGGCGGGCGTCGCCATTGCCGATATCTTCACCGGCATCTATGCCGTCACCGCGATCCAGGCCGCGCTCATCCACGTCATGAAGACCGGCCAGGGCCAGCATGTCGATATGGCGCTGCTCGATGTGCAGTCCGCCGTCATGGCAAACCAGAACATGAATTTCCTCGCCTCCGGCAACGCGCCGGCGCGGCTCGGCAATGCGCATCCGAACATCTCGCCCTACGAGGTGGTGCCGGCCTCTGACGGCCACATCATCCTCGCCGTCGGCAATGATGGGCAGTTCCGTAAGCTCTGCGGCATCCTGAAGCTCACAGGCGTACCGGAAGACGAGCGCTTCGCCACCAACCGCGCCCGTGTTGCCAACCGGGTCGAGGTACGCCGCCTCGTTACGGAAGCGACGGCCGCGCTCAGCAAGGCCGAACTGCTCGATGCCTGCGAACGCGAGGGCGTGCCGGCCGGGCCGATCAACTCGATTGCCGAGACCTTCGACGACCCGCAGGTTATAGCGCGCGGCCTGCGCGTCGACCTGCCCGATGCCGACGGCAATCTTATTCCCGGCGTACGCACACCGATCGTTTTCTCCGGCACGCCGCTCGTCTACGATCGCCCCAGCCCGCGGCTCGGCGAACATACCGATGCCGTGATGGCAGAACTCGCAACGCTTGAAGCAGGAAAGAAAAGCGCATGAAGACCGGTGGCCAGTTGATCGTCGACGCCCTCGTTGCCAATGGCGTCAAGCGCGTCGCCTGCGTGCCGGGCGAAAGCTATCTCGCAGTGCTCGATGCGCTGCATGACACGGATGTGGACGTGCTCGTCTGCCGCCAGGAAGGTGGTGCTGCGATGATGGCCGATTGCTGGGGGCGCCTGACGGGCGAGCCCGGCATCTGCATGGTCACGCGCGGTCCGGGCGCCACCAATGCCTCGGCCGGCCTGCATATCGCGAGGCAGGATTCCATTCCGATGATCCTGTTCATCGGCCAGGTGCAGCGCGATGCGCGCGAGCGCGAGGCTTTCCAGGAAGTGGAATACCGCCGCGCCTTCACCGAGGTCGCAAAATGGGTGGCCGAGATCGATGATGCCCGCCGCATTCCGGAATTCGTGACCCGCGCCTTCGCCGTCGCCACTTCGGGCCGTCCCGGCCCGGTCGTGCTGGCTTTGCCGGAGGACATGCTGACGGACGAGGTCGAGACGGTCGAGCCGCAGGCCTATATGCCGGTCGAGGCCCATCCCGGCCGCAAGCAGATCGCCGAACTGACGAACCTGCTCGAAGCCGCCGAACGCCCGCTCGTCATCCTCGGGGGCACGCGCTGGTCGAAAGAGAGCGTCACGGCCTTCACGGACTTTGCCGAGCGCTGGTCGCTGCCGGTCTCCTGTTCGTTCCGCCGACAGATGCTGTTCGATCACCAGCACCCCAACTATGCCGGCGACAGCGGCATCGGCATCAACCCGGCGCTAGGCAAGGAAATCCGCGAGGCGGACCTCGTCGTGCTGCTCGGCGGCCGCTATTCCGAAATGCCGTCCTCCACTTATAGCATGCTGCAAGTCCCCTACCCTGCGCAGAAGCTGGTGCATGTCTATCCCGACCCGTCCGAACTCGGCCGCGTCTACCGTCCGGATCTCGCTATCTGCGCAGCCCCGGAGGATTTCGTCGCAGCGCTTGACGGCATCTCGCCGAAGAGCACGCCGCGCTGGGCTGCCCGCACCGCCGCCATGCACGAGTCCTTCCTGAAGTGGTCCACACCGCCCATGGCCGGCCCCGGCGACGTGCAGATGGGTCCGATCATGGCCTGGCTCGAGGAGAATGTCGCCGACGACACGATCTTCGCAAACGGCGCCGGCAACTATGCGACATGGGTGCACCGCTTCCACCGCTTCCGCCGTTTCGCCACACAGGCGGCGCCGACCTCGGGGTCGATGGGATACGGCCTGCCGGCCGCCGTGGCCGCCAAGCAGCTCTTCCCGGAGCGCGAGGTCATCTGCTTTGCCGGCGATGGCTGCTTCATGATGCACGGCCAGGAATTTGCGACCGCCGTACGCTACAATCTGCCGATCATTACCGTCGTCGTGAACAACGGCATCTACGGCACGATCCGCATGCATCAGGAGCGGGAATATCCCGGCCGCGTCAGCGCCACGGACCTGACCAACCCCGATTTCGCAGCGCTTGCCGTCGCCTATGGCGGCCACGGCGAAACGGTGGAAAAGACGGACGATTTTGCCGCTGCCTTCCTGCGCGCCCGCGCCAGCGGCAAGCCGGCGATCATCGAGGTGAAACTCGACCCCGAAGCGATCACGCCAACGCGCACGCTTTCGGATATCCGCAGCGGGAAGTGATCTTTGAGGGGCGGTGAAAACCGCCCCTTTTAGTTTTAACCGCGAAGGTGCTGGGCCTGCTCGTAGGTCTTGGTCGAGCGCATGCCGGAACGGCAATAGCCGAGCATCGGGCGCGGCAGGTCGTCGAGCGCGTCCATCATGCCGTTGACGGCTTCCGCCGTCACGCCCATCGGGCCGACGGGCACATGGGCCGTCTGGATACCGAGTTCCTGTGCGCGGGCGGCAACGGCTGAAAATTCCGGCTGGCCGGCTTCCTCGTGATCGGGGCGATGGCAGACGATGGACTTGAAGCCCATGGCGGCGATCGCGTCGAGGTCCTCGACGGTGATCTGGCCGGAGACGGAATATTCGTCGTTGATCTCACGGATATCCATGGACAAATCCTTTCGCGATTGGTGCGCTCCCGTTTAAGCCCGCACCATAAAGGCGTCAATCATGCAAAATCTAGCGGATTTCTAGGGAAAGGCCATAATCGACGCTCTCGCCTTTTGAAAAGTCCTCTGCTTCACCCGAGGCAATCAGCTCTTCACGGGAAACAAGCCGGTGCGACACCGGCTCGATGCCGAGCACGGCGCAGCCCGGCGACTGGTTCCGCCAGACCTGGAGATAGGGCAAGGTATCGGTGCGGAAGCGTATGACCATGCTGCGTCCGCCAATCGCTGCGATCGGCCCCACAGCGATCTCCGCCCAGCCGTGTTCAGCCGTTTCGGCCGCCGGCACGCAGAATATCTTCATATCGCCCTCGTCGAAGCGCCACGGCAGGCTGCCGCCGGGCAGCATCGCGCCGGTCAGCCGCGTGTTCTCATCAAAAAGGCCGGTGCCGAAATTGATATGGTACATGGCAAAAGGCGGCCAGGCCTTCTCGCCGCTATTGAAGACAGTGTCGTCAAGCGTGATATGGCCGGTGCACCGGTCGGCACGCCAGCGGCGCACCAGTTCCGCCGTGCCGCCATGGGCCAGCGAAACGGCGACACGCCCCTCGCAGATGACCTCACACTCGTCCTCCTCGATCAGGATATCTTTTGCCGGATGCGAGGAGAGCGAGCCGTGCAACGGGTAGCGCCGACCGTCGATGGCACCTTCGATCGGCACCGGGTGGCGGATGTGATCCGGCCCGCAGGTGAAGAGGAAGCCGGGAAGCGCCCTGTCGATGCGTGGATCGCCATCCGAGGGAACGGCCGATCCGGGCGAAAGGTCGACGCCGTGAAAAATCGCGCTTCCGACATCCAGCGCCGAGTGCGGCGTCAGCTCGAGACGGAAGGACTGGTCTGGCGTTTCGGCGGTCAGGGCGAAGGTCATCCAAAACTCCGGCAAAGGGCGATAGGCCGGGGCATGCTAGTGGGAACGTTTCGCCGACACCACCGTTAGCCGCCTGTCGGCACATAATTTTTCGCCGACGCGGGAAACCCGATCACAAGTTTTTGCACACGGCGTTGACGTTACGTTCACCATCGATTCAGTTTTTCCATATTAAGGTCTGAATTGAAGTGTTCCGTCCGCGCGATATGTGCAAGCTGGCAGGTCAAGAGTCGTGAATTCTATTTTTAAAACAAGCGTTTCGCTCCTTATAGCGGCATCCTTGACGGGAATCGCCTTGGCGCCCGCGCATGCACAGCAATCCACCCGCGATACGGTTCTCGTCTCGCCGGAGGGCGATATTCTCGATTATGTCCCCAACGACGGCAGCGTGCGCTGGGCTCGGGATAACCGCGGCAACACGGTTCTGGTCGACAACTGGGGCAATGTCGTCGCCACCGCCATGCCGGCCGACCGCTATTTCGCGCGCAACAACAATTATCGCCGCCACCGCTATCGCGAGGTCAGCGGCTATCCGGAAACCAATCCGGATTATTTCCCGCCGGCCCCCTCGTCCGATTTCGGCGACGACCTGACCACCAGCTCCGTGCCGGAAATGCGCGAGGCGCTGCCGGGCGATATCGAGCGCCAGACGCTGCCCGATGCCGACTTCAATACACAGCAGCAGATGCCCGACTTCTCCAACGGCAACGACGACAGTGCCGCCCTGCCGGAGACGACCGATCCGAATGCCGAATTCGTGCCCGGCCCAAAATTCCAGCCCGCGACGGCGCTCGGCAAGATGTCGTCCGCCGAGATCACGGCCCTCCAGGTGTTCCTCGACCGCGAAGGCTTCTCGCCCGGCGTGATCGACGGCAAGAAGGGCTCAAACGTCACCAAGGCGATCGAGGCCTGGCAGAACGCGACGGGCGACACGCTCGATCCGAACAATGCCGACGACATTCTGGAGCGCCTGCGCCTCTCCGGCGGCATGGCCTTCACCACCTATGAAATCACCGCCGCGGATGCCGCCGGCCCCTATGTCGCCGCCATTCCGGAAGATTACGCCCAAAAGGCCGCCCTGCCGCACCTCTCCTACACCTCGACCACCGAAATGCTGGCCGAGAAATTCCATATGGACGAGGCCTATCTCAAGGAGATCAATCCGGGCGTCGACTTCACGATCCCCGGTACGATCGTCAAGGTCATCGATACCGGTGTGCCCAAGACCGGCAAGGTCGCAAAAATCCTCGCCGACAAGGGCCGCAAGCAGGTGCTCGCGTATGATGAAACCGGCACGCTGATCGCCGCCTATCCGGCCAGCATCGGCTCGGCCGACACGCCCTCGCCGTCCGGCCTCGTCACGGTCGAGCGCATCGCGCTGAACCCCGGCTATACCTATAACCCGAAGATCAACTTCCAGCAGGGCACCAACAACAAGGTGCTGACCCTGCAACCCGGCCCGAACGGCCCCGTGGGCACCGTCTGGATCGCACTCTCCAAGCCGACCTACGGCATCCACGGCACGCCGGAACCGTCGAAGATCGGCAAGACCCAGAGCCACGGCTGCATCCGCCTGACCAACTGGGACGCAACCGAGCTTGCCAAGATGACGAGCGCCGGCGTGACGGTCGAATTCGTCGACTGACACACGGCATAAGCCAGAGATGAAGAGCCGGTCCATTGGGCCGGCTTTTTCGTTTCCTACTTCCGAATTGTGAACCTCAAACCAAAAGGCCGGGCAGAAGCCCGGCCTTTTGCTTGATTTCGCGAAGACGGCTTATGCCGCGCGACTGTATCCGGAACCCTTTGCCGGCTGGGCGGTGCCGCCCGTACGGAAGGCACTGAGCTGGGCGGCGATGGAGGCGGCCTCCTGCGTCAAGGCCTGGCTCGCGGCGTTGGCTTCTTCCACCATGGCGGCGTTCTGCTGGGTGATCTGGTCCATGGCGTTGACGGCCTGGTTGACGGCCTGCAGACCTGTCGCCTGCTCGGCGGTGCTGGAGCGGATGGCATCGAAGACGCTGCTGACTTCCACGACCTGCGTCACGATGAGCCTGAGCGAATCGGCAACCTCGTTGACCGAGCGCACGCCGTCCTCGACCTGGCCATGCGACTTGGCGATGAGGTTCTGGATGTCCTTCGCCGCATCGGCGCAGCGCTGGGCGAGTGCGCGCACTTCCGAAGCGACGACGGCAAAGCCACGGCCCGCCTCGCCTGCGCGCGCGGCCTCAATGCCGGCATTCAGCGCCAGAAGGTTGGTCTGGAAGGCGATTTCGTCGATCACCTCGATGATGTTGGCGATGGCCGAGGACGAGGCCTGGATTTCGCCCATGGCTGTGATCGCCTGCTCCACCACCTCGCCGCTGCGCTCGGCATTGCCCCGTGCAGCCTGCACCAGCGCATTCGCTTCGTTGGCGCTCTGCGCCGTCTGGCGGACGGTGGTCGTCACCTCCTCGACAGCCGCCGCCGTTTCCTCAAGATTGGCCGCCTGCCGCTCGGTGCGCTTGGCAAGGTCGTCGGAGGCAGCCGCGATTTCCTGCGCGCTGAGATGGATCGAACCGGCGCCGACGCCGATATTGCCAATCGCCTGCGACAGCGTGGAGATCGCGTGGTTGAAATCCTCGCGCAGGGTCTCATAGGCCTCCGGCAGCGCACCGGTGATGCGCGCCGTCAGGTCGCCGTCCGAAATGCGCTTCAGCGCCGCGCCGAAACTGTCGCTGACGAGCTTGCGCTCCTCCGCCAGCACCTGTGCCTGCACCGCCTGCTGCTTGGTAACGTCGGATGTGTCCATATAGACGGAGATCGACAGGTCCATATCGAGGAACATAGCCTTGAGCAGGCTGGAGAAACGCGCCGCAAATTCCTCAGGCTCGATCTCCTTGCGTGAGAATAGGCCTCCCTTCGGCCAGAACGACTTGACCGCTTCCGCCAAGAGATGTTCGACGATCAGTGCGTAGCCGCCGATATACCAGCGCGGCTCCAGCCCGATGCGGGCATGCACATGACCGATCGTCTGCACCTTCGCGGCATAATCATGCGTGAAATCGCCGGCGGCGATATTGACCCAATGGCCAAGCTGCGCGGTCTTGGCGCGGTCGATATGCGCATCGTTGGAGAAGAGGTGATTGACCTCCGGGCTCTTGCGCACGACACCGTAGAACTTGTCGAGCGCCGGGCCGAGCTCCTTCTCGATGAACGGCTTCAGGCTGCGCAGGCGCTTCAGCGCGGCCTCGTCGAGGCCGAGATAGTCCAGGCGGCGGGCGATATCGTGGTTCTGGCTGGCGGTCCCGGAGGCTGGCTTCATGCTGAAAGTCCTGGCGGCAAGAGGAGAAAGCGGCGATCGTCCAGCAGGCCGGCAATACCAAAGGCATCGTCACGCCCGCGACCCGTCATGGGTCCATGGGAACAAGCTTTCCGATGCCATATCCCTAGGTGGAGCATGGTAAATTGTTCATTACCAGCTTTGCTTTTATTCAAGAAAACGGCCGCGCCATTGGTCGCAGCCGTTTCTGACAGTCATCAATTCCAGCCGCTTACGCCGCGCGCTGGAGCGTGCGGAAGAAACCGCGCTCGGTAGCCACACGCTTGCGCGACGGCATGAGGCGCAGCACCTCCTCGGCAAAGAGACGGGCGTTTTCGCGCGCCTTGTCGAGGTTGCTCACCTTGGCCGGGTCCATCGAATAGAGCGTGCCGCCACAGTCGAAGATATCGCGGAAAGCGGTGCGCTCGGCGATTGGCGTATCGAGAACCGTCACACCACGGGAGGACAGGAGCGACTTGATTGCCGTCATCGCGCGCGTCGTCACCATGGCGTTCATGCGGGTCAGCACGACCGAATGGTTGATGCGGATGCCGGCCTTCTCGTCGAGCTGCTTCAGAAGCTCGAGGATCTGTGCCCCGCCGCGCGCATCCATCGCACAGCCCTGCACCGGGATCATTACATGGTCGGACAGGCCGATGGCCGTGGCGACCAGTGCATCGCGCGCACCCGCGAGATCGATGATGAAATAGTCCGTCGTGTCGCGGTTCTCGCGGATATGGCACTGGAGGGAGGCCATGGAGACTTCCGAGATGACGGCGATGTTGCGCTGGCGGCCGGAAATCTCGTGCCAGTGGCTGATCCAGCGCTGCGGATCCGCATCGAGAATGGTGACGCGGTGCCCCTGGCTTGCAAGCTCGGTGGCCAGAATGAGCGCCGCGGTGGTCTTGCCCGCGCCGCCCTTGGCATTGGCAAATGTGATGACTGGCATGTCTTCCTCGTAAAAATGCTGCGAGCTTGGTCATCGCTCTCGTCAGACGACCCGGTGGAGATGGCGCCCGCTTAATCAAATCTTTCAAAAGATGGTTAATGAAATGGAAATTTGCGTATCGCGAAGATTAATGAGATGGCACGGTAAAATGGACATCCGCAAAGAAAAAACCCGAAGAACCAGCGTTCTCCGGGTTTCTGTCAATTGTTAACGGTAAAAATTCAGGGCGCCGGAGCGGCCATTGCGGACTGAACCACCCGCATGGCGGCACCCGTGCTCGCCCGCACCAAAAATTTTCGACTCGCGTCGCCCGACGCGAAATGCAGCACCTCGTCGGCAAGGGTCTGCATGTTGAGGATCGCCTTGTCGAGATTGCTGGTCCGGTCGGCGGCGATCGAATAGAGCGTGCCGCCCGTCTCGAACATGTCGCGGAATGCGGCCCGCTCGATGACCGGCGTGCCGATGACCGGGATCTTCGCCCCGTCGAGCAGGGCCTTCACGCTGCGCAGCGCGCGGGTGGTCACGAGCGGATTGACGCGCGACAGCACGACGGCGCGGTTGATCGGCTTGTGCGAATTGGCGCTGACGAGATCGATGAGTTCCAGCACATGCGCGGCCCCACGGCTGTCCATGGCGCAGCCCTGCACCGGCACCAGAACGAGATCGGAAAGCCCGGCGGCGAAGGCGACGAGCGCATCGCGCGCGCCCGAGAGATCGATGACGATATGCGCGTGCGTGGCGCGCAGCGCCTTGAGATAACCGGCGAGATTGGAAACCGCGACGGCATCGACCAGCGTCAGCCCCTCGCCGAGCCGCGCCGTGCGCGCCCAGCCGGCGGCGAGCTTCAGGTCGTCGCAGTCGAGAAGCGCGGTGCGTTCGCCGCGCTCGACGAATTCCGTCGCCAGCAGGACCGCTGCCGTGGTCTTGCCCGAGCCGCCCTTGGCGTTCGCTACCGATATGACCGCCATCGCACTACCGCCGCCTCAGACCGTCTGGCTGCACCGGGAGCGGGCAAATCATGACAGTCGCATGACATTCTGATGACAGGCATCATGCGACGCAATTGGTAACCATTGTCATAAAAAATCGGGGCGGCGATCGATTGACCGCCGCCCCGAAAATCAGCTCACCGAACTCAGATGCACTCGACGAAGAGGCGCTTGGCCGCATCGAGCGTCAGCTCCACCGGGTTGCCGCCGGCCGTCGGGTCGACGATGGCCATTTCCGACATTTCGTCGATGCGGTCCGTGCCGACGCCGAGCGCCGAGAGCTTGTCCGGCACGCCGAGTTCTTCGCGCAGGCGCAGCACATAGTCGAAGAAACCATCGAAGCCGCCGGCAATGCCGAGATAGGCGGCAGCACTGTTGATCTTCGCTTCGATAGCCGGGCGGTTGAAGGTCAGCACCGGCGGCATCACGACGGCATTGGTCATGCCGTGATGCGTGTTGTAGATCGCGCCGACCGGGTGCGACAGCGAGTGGATCGCGCCAAGGCCCTTCTGGAAGGCGACGGCGCCCATGGCGGCCGCCGACATCATGTGGGCGCGGGCTTCGATATCCGTGCCGTCCTTGTAAGCGCGCGGCAGGAATTCCTTGACAAGGCGCATGCCTTCGAGCGCGATGCCCTGGCTCATCGGATGATAGAACGGCGAGCAATAGGCTTCGAGGCAATGGGCGAAGGCGTCCATGCCGGTGCCCGAGGTGATGACCTTCGGCATGCCGACCGTCAGTTCCGGATCGCAGATCGTCACCGAAGGCAGGATCTTCGGGTGGAAGATGACCTTCTTGGTGTGCGTCTCGGAATTGGTGACGACCGAAGCACGGCCGACTTCCGAACCGGTGCCGGCCGTGGTCGGCACGGCGACGATGGGCGCGATGCCGGCCGGGTTGGCGCGGGTCCACCAGTCGCCGATGTCCTCGAAGTCCCAGACGGGGCGCGTCTGGCCGGACATGAAGGCGATGGCCTTGCCGAGGTCGAGGCCCGAGCCGCCGCCGAAGGCGACGACGCCGTCATGGCCACCGTCCTTGAAGGCCTTCACGCCGGCTTCGAGGTTCTTGTCGGTCGGGTTCGGATCGACTTCGGCGAACATCGCCCGGCCGAGGCCGGCGGCTTCGAGAATGTCGAGCGCGTTCTTGGCGATCGGCATGGTGGAGAGGCCGCGGTCGGTGACCAGCAGCGGCTTCTTCATGCCGACGGCCTTGCAGTGATCGGCAAGTTCCGCGATGCGCCCTGCCCCGAACTTGATGGCCGTCGGGTAGCTCCAGTTGGCGGTGATGGACATTATGCTTTCCTGAAATGGTAGGATTTCGGACGGGTGAGATTATGGAAGCCGATGACGGAGAGCGAGCCGCCGCGGCCCGTTTCCTTGACGCCGGTCCAGCAGAGTGCCGGGTCGAGATAGTCGGCACGGTTCTGGAACACGGTGCCGGTCTCCAGATCGCGGGCGATAGTGGCGGCGCGGTCGCTGTCCTTCGTCCATAGCGAGACGGTGAGGCCGTATTTGCAGTCGTTCATCAAAGCGAGCGCTTCGGCGTCGTTCTTCACCTTCATGATGCCGACAGCCGGGCCAAACGTCTCTTCCGTCATGAATTCCATGGAGTGATCGACATCGACGAGGATCTGCGGGGCAACGTAAGCACCGCCGTCATCGGCCGGGAACAGCTTGGGATCGACCAGCGCCTTGGCACCGCGCGAGACGGCATCGGCGATCTGCGCGCGAACGGTCGAGGCAAAGCGCTTGTGCGCCATCGGGCCGAGCGTCGTTTCGGGGTCGAGCGGGTTGCCGAGCTTGTAGTTGGAGACCCAGGCGACCGACTTCTCGACGAACGCGTCGTAGAGGTTCTCGTTGACGTAGATGCGCTCGATGCCGCAGCAGCACTGGCCCGAATTGTAGGTCGCCCCGTCCATCAGCGTGTCGACGGCCGCATCGAGGTCGGCGTCTTCCATGACGTAACCCGGATCCTTGCCGCCCAGTTCGAGGCCGACAGGCGTGAAGGTGCCGGCGGCGGCGCGCTCGATGGCGCGGCCGCCTTCGACAGAGCCGGTGAAATTGATAAAGTCGAACGAGTTGGCCGCGATCAGCGCCGAGGTCGTGTCATGGTCGAGGAAGACGTTCTGGAAGACATCTTCCGGCACGCCGGCCTCGTTGAAGGCGCGCACCAGGCGCTCGCCGACCAGCAGCGTCTGGGCGGCGTGCTTGATGATAACGACATTGCCAGCCATC
The DNA here is from genome assembly GCF_049199905.1 of Shinella sp. M27. Classification (NCBI taxonomy): domain Bacteria; kingdom Pseudomonadati; phylum Pseudomonadota; class Alphaproteobacteria; order Hyphomicrobiales; family Rhizobiaceae; genus Shinella; species Shinella sp. M27. Next base: position 46,005 of record NZ_JBLZPK010000022.1, on the reverse strand, counting down.
AGCGCCGGAGCAATCGTGTTGATCGCCGTCATATAGGGGTAGTTCCACGGCGCGATGACGAAGACGACGCCATGGGCTTCGCGCTCGATGCGGCGCTCGAACTTGGCGCTGTCCTCGATGACGATCGGCGCCAGCGACGAGCCCGCGATCTCGGCGACGTAGTTGGAACGCTCGTTGAAGCCCTTGAACTCACCGCCGTAGCGGACCGGACGGCCCATCTGCCAGGCGATCTCAGGCACGATCTCGTCGGCCATCTCGTTGACGCGGGCAACACCCTTCAGCACGAGCTGGATACGGTCTTCCAGCGGACGCTTCGCCCAGGCCTTCTGCGCCTTCCTGGCGCGGGCCACAGCCTCCTGAGCGACGGCCAGCGGCATTGCCTCACGCTCGGCATAAACCGAGCCATCCACGGGGGATATGCATTTGATCACAGTCATGATCGACTTCCTGTTTCCGATATGAATTTTCGCGCCGGACAATAGCCGATCCAGCCACGCGGCAAATATCCCTGGAGGGTTATGCGCCGGGGCCGGTTCGACCTTGACTGGCTTGAGCCTTACGCTCTCTCGAAGCCGCGCGCCACCTCCCAATCGGTGATGCGACGATCGTACTCTTCCTGCTCCCATTCGGCGGCGCGAACGTAGTGATCGACGACGTCGTCGCCGAAAGCTCCGCGCAGCATCTTGGAGTCTTTCAGTGCGGCGGAAGCACCGCGCAGCGTCTTCGGGATCTCGCGGATGTCCTTGCCGCCATAGGCATCGCCGACGAAGGGCGCCTCAAGCTCCAGCTTCTCCTCGATGCCCGCGATGCCGGCGGCGAGCAGCGCAGCCATGGCGAGATAGGGGTTGAGGTCCGAGCCGCCGACGCGGCATTCGATGCGGATGCCCTTGCTGCTCTCACCGCACAGACGGTAGCCGGCGGTGCGGTTGTCCTTGCTCCAGACGGCCTTGGTCGGCGCGAAGGTGCCGGCGACGAAGCGCTTGTAGGAGTTGATATAGGGCGCGAGGAAATAGGTGATCTCGCTGGCATGGGCGAGCAGGCCGGCGACATAATTCCGCATCAGGTCGGACATGCCGTATTTGGCGCCCTTGTCGAAGAACTTCGCTTCCTTGCCGTCCAGCGTCCAGAGCGACTGGTGGATATGCGAGGAGGAGCCGGCGGCGGAATAGTTCCACTTGGCGAGGAAGGTGACGGACTTGCCGCGCTGCCAGGCGATTTCCTTGGTGGCGTTCTTGATGATCGAGTGCCGGTCGGCCATCGTGAGGGCTTCGGCATAGCGCACATTGATTTCCTCCTGGCCGGGCGAGGCCTCGCCCTTGGAGTTTTCGACGGGAATGCAGGCGCCCTGCAGGCCGTTGCGCAGCGCGCGCATCACGTCCTCTTCCTTGGTGGTCTGGAAGATGTGGTAGTCCTCATTGTAGCCCGAGGCGAGGCGCAGATCCCGATAGCCGCTCTCGCGGGCATCGTCGAAGGACTGGTCGAAGAGGAAGAATTCCAGTTCGCTGGCCATGAAGGCCTTGAGGCCCATGGCCTCCAGGCGCTTGACCTGCTTCTTGAGGATGGCGCGCGGCGAATGCGGCACTTCCTCATGGGTGTGGTGGTCGAGCACGTCGCAGAGCACGAGTGCCGTGCCTTCGAGCCAGGGCAGCTTGCGCAGCGTGGCGAGATCAGGCTTCATCGTGTAGTCGCCGTAACCGGCGGCCCAACTCGTCGACTTGTAGCCAGAGACGGTTTCCATCTCCATGTCTGTGGCGAGCAGATAGTTGCAGCTATGCGTTTCTTCATAGGCGCTTTCGACGAAATATTCCGCCTGGAAACGCTTGCCCATGAGGCGGCCCTGCATGTCGACGAGGCAGGCGAGAACGGTGTCGATGCGGCCCTCGGCAACATCCTTCTTCAGATCATCGAATGTGTAGGTCATGCTCATGGTCGTTGGTCCCAGCAATGTGCCCGGCTTGTGCCGCGCATCGGTCGGAAATGGAAACGGGG
>NZ_JBLZPK010000022.1:39162-43766 GCF_049199905.1 Shinella sp. M27 | reverse complement strand
ATCGACAGGACGGCGAACAGCTTGAAGACGCCTTCACCGAGGTTCCACGGCCCCATCTTGTCCCACTTAGAGGTGCCCCAGGCGAAGAGGCCAAGCGCGATCGGGATCGCGAAGGAGAAGAACAGGAAGATGACCGTGCACGAGACGACGACGGTGTAAACGGGCGTCTCGCCGATGGAGACGAGCGACGAGCCCCAGACGAACAGGACCGAGAGGATCGAACCCGTCCAGATGGCGGCGACCGGCGTGCGGTAGCTCGGGCTGACCTTCGACAGGCCGCGCGAGAACGGCAGGCCGCCGTCACGCGAGAAGGCGAAGATCATGCGCGAGACGGAGGTCACCGTCGCAAGGCCGCAGAGCCACTGCGACACCAGGATGAGGAAGTAGAGGATGTCCTTGACGGTCGCGTTGACCTGCGTGTCCATCGCCCAGAAGAAGACGTTCCAGCCCTGCGCGGCGGCAGCGGCCATGCCATCCATCGTCGTGCCGTCGGCATTGGTGACGGAAGCCGGGATCAGCAGCACGAAGGAGCACAACATGATGTAGCCGAACAGCGCCGACCACAGAACGGACGAGACCATGCCGCGCGGAACCGAGGTTGCCGCCTTGACGGTTTCTTCCGAGGTATGCGCCGAGGCGTCATAACCGGTGATCGTGTAGATCGGCAGGAGCAGGCCGAGCAGGAACACCCAGGTGCCTGAGTTTTCCGGCCAGACATTGCCGCCGGCCGCACCGGAGAAGTTCGAGAAGGTGAAGAGGCGGCCGATATCGTAGCTGTCGGCGGCCGCAAGGCAGACGATGGCGAGCGCGATCGAGGTCGCGAAGATCAGGTAGCCGGAAAAATCCGTAAGCTTGGCGGTGAGGCCGATGCCCATATGGTTCACCAGGGCCTGCGCGCCGGTGATGACCGCCAGGAAGATGATCCGGGTGAGCGTCGTGTCTTCCATGCCGAAATACGGCGTGCCGAACGAACCCATGAAGAAATAGTAGGTGCCGACATTGATGGCGCCGAGAACGGTGACGAGGCCGAGCAGGTTGAACCAGGCGGTCAGCCAGCCGGTGAAGCGGTTGCCGAGGATGGAACCCCAGTGATAGAGGCCGCCGGCCGTCGGATAGGCCGAGCTGATCTGCGCCATGGCAACGGCGAAGACGAGGGAAACGAAGCAGCCGAGCGGCCAGCCGATGCCGATCGCGGCGCCCCCCGCGCCCGACGTGGCCTGCGCCAGCGAGTTGATGCCGCCGGAGAGAATGCAAATGATCGAGAAGGATACGGCAAAGTTCGAGAACTGGCTCATGCGCCGCTCGAGTTCCTGCGCGTATCCCATGGAATGCAGGACCTGCATATCCTCATGTTTATCGTTATCGGAATAATCTGACATGTTTTTCCCCTGTTCGACTGGTCTCTGGCGGAATTGCCGAGAGGCCGCCTGTGTCTGAGGCCCACGAAATGCGTGGGATATGCGCCGCGGCCATGCCGCTCCCCGGGTCTTTTTCTTGATTATGCGGCAGGAAGGCTCTCGGTGAGCAATCCCGCCAGATAGTCGGCCACGACCCCCTGGCCGACTTCGTCTCGGATGAGGTCGTTTCTGACCTCGATCATCACATTGGGCAGGCCGTTTGCCAGGCCATGTTCCCGAAGCGTGTGCGTCACGCCGTCTTCCGGCCCATAGGGCTCGTTGCGGCGAACGGTATAGAGACCCGCCGATTTGGCAGCGGTCAGCATGCCGTCGGCGATGCGCGTGTCGACATCGTGCAGGATGCCGATCTCGACCTCGCGCGGCTTGCCGAAATAGACGGGCGTGAAGCTGTGCATGGTCACGATGACGGGTGCCCTGCCCTCGGTGAGGCGGCTGCGCACCAGCTCGGCGAGCGTAGCGCGGAACGGCAGGTAGAGCGCTTCGGTGCGCGCATCGCGCGCCGCCTGGTCGAGCCCGGCATTGCCGGGCACATCGAAGACCTCGCTCTTTTCCGGCATGGCGGCGGGCGATTCCGGCGGACGGTTGCAATCGTAGACGAGGCGGGAAAAGCGCTGGAAAACCAGCGTCGCATCAAGGCTTTTCGCCATGCGGCGGGCAACGGCGAGCGCACCCGGATCCCAGGCGATATGGCTCGCCAGAGCCTCCTGCGAGAGGCCGAGCGTGCCGAGCGATTTGGGCAGAAGGCGTGACGCATGCTCGCAAACCAGGATGACCCGGCCGCGGGCAGACACGTTTTCAAGGGCGACAGGATCGCCCTCCTCTCCAGTCAGAATTCCCATAGCCTGATCCCCTCGACCGGCTTTTCATTTTACGCAACTCCGAGCGCAAAACCGCTTCGCACTTTTGCTGGAGCTGCTCTTATCATTAATGAAAAGAATTCTTCACGGATTTGCCGGTGTCAACGGGGTTTTGAAAAAATCTCTTCAAAAAAACATTTGACTCGAATTGTGACAGCGCGTTTTATCGTTTGAAACCCCGGCAAAGACCGGGGCGCAGGGGAATAACTTGACGCTCAACCAAGCATCCATGACGGTGTCGGATGTGATCGGTGCGCATTTCGACGCGTTGACCCGCGCCGAAAAGCAGCTCGCCGCATCGCTGCTCGACAACTATCCCGTCTCCGGCCTCGGCTCCATCACGACGGTGGCGGAAAACGCCGGCGTGTCGACGCCGACGGTTGCGCGCATGGTGCAGAAGCTCGGCTTTCGAGGCTTTCCGGATTTCCAGGCCCGCCTGCATCACGAGCTTGAAGCGACGCTGTCGAACCCGATCACCAAACACGATCGCTGGGCGGCGAATGCACCCGGCACGCATATCCTCAACCGCTTCGCCGACGCAATCATGACCAACCTGCGCCAGACGCTGTCGCAGGTGGAAACCGCCGAATTCGACGGCGCGGCCGCCCTCCTCGCCGACCGTCAGCGCAGCATCTACATCATCGGCGGCCGCATCACGAAGGCGCTGGCCGACTACCTGTTCACCCATCTTCAGGTCATCCGCCCGAACGTCACCCAGATCGCCTCCAATCCCAGTTCCTGGCCGCATTACGTGCTGAACATGAAGGCCGGCGACGTTCTGGTGATCTTCGATATCAGGCGCTACGAGCAGGAGATGGAGACGCTCGGCCGGGTTGCCCGCGAACGCGGTATCGAGATCATCCTGTTCACCGATCAGTGGGCCTCCCCCGTCGCCAAGGCCGCCGCCAAAATCTTTCGCGTGCATATCGAGGCGCCCTCGGCGTGGGACTCGTCCGTCGTGACGCTGTTCATCGTCGAGGCGCTGATCGAGGCCGTCCAGAGCTCGGGCTGGGAGGAAACCAGCGACCGAATGAAGACGCTGGAGGGCCTCTTCGAGGCCAGCCGGCTTTTTCGCAAACCGCGGCCGGAGGTTCCCGGCAAGCCCTAACAGCAATACGAAAAAACCGAAACAAAACTGTCACATAAGCTTCATACACCAGCAGTATCAGCTTCGCCGAAGTTGACTGACACACCAAAGGAGAACACCTGTGATGTCACATACGAAACGTCTGCTTTCGCTCTCCACGGCAATTGCGATTGCCATCCCCTCGCTCGCCTTCGCCGAGCCGAGCGCCGAGCTCATAGCAGCGGCGAAGAAGGAAGGCATGCTGACGACCATCGCACTGCCGCACGACTGGTGCGGTTACGGCGACGTCATTGCTTCCTTCAAGGCGAAGTATCCGGAAATCCAGGTCAACGAGCTGAACCCCGATGCCGGCTCGGCTGACGAAGTCGAAGCCATCAAGGCCAACAAGGACAATGCCGGTCCGCAGTCGCCCGACGTGATCGACGTCGGTCTCGCCTTCGGCCCGCAGGCCAAGGCCGAAGGCCTGCTGCAGCCTTACAAGGTCTCCACCTGGGACGAAATCCCGGATACCGTCAAGGATGCCGAAGGCTACTGGTACGGCGACTATTACGGCGTGATGTCGCTTCTGGTGAACAAGGACCTCGTCGCCAACACGCCGAAGGACTGGGCCGACCTCCTGAAGCCGGAATATGCCGGTCAGGTCGCTCTCGCCGGTGACCCGCGCGCCTCCAACCAGGCCATTCTCGCCGTTCTCGCCGCCGGTCTCGGCAAGGGTGCGAAGTCGGGCAAGGAAGCCGGTGAGGCAGGTCTCGCCTACTTCGCGGAAATGAACAAGGCCGGTAACTTCGTCCCCGTCATCGGCAAGTCCGGCACGCTCGCCCAGGGTTCGACCCCGATCGTCGTCGCCTGGGACTACAACGCGCTCGGCTGGGCCAAGACGCTGAACGGCAACCCGCCGACCGAAGTCGTCGTTCCTGCTTCCGGCGTTCTCGCCGGCGTCTATGTTCAGGGCATCTCGGCTTACGCGCCGCACCCGAACGCTGCCAAGCTGTGGATGGAGCACCTCTATTCCGACGAAGGTCAGCTCGGCTGGCTGAAGGGCTATTGCCACCCGACCCGCTTCAACGCCATGGTCAAGGCCGGCAAGGTTCCGCAGGACCTGATCGACGCCCTGCCGCCGGCAGCATCCTATGAAAAGGCCTACTTCCCGACGCTCGAGGAAGTCGACGCCAACAAGGCTGCCGTCACCGGCGCATGGGACAAGGTCGTCGGCGCGAACGTGCAGTAAGCGACATTCTTCGT
>NZ_JBLZPK010000022.1:35579-38992 GCF_049199905.1 Shinella sp. M27 | reverse complement strand
CTACTGGATCTCGATCAAGATCTCCATCGCGTCGGCCCTGCTCGGCTGCCTGATCGGCTTTTCCGTCGCCGCCGCCGCCGTTCTCGGCGGCCTGCCGAAATGGATCCGCGGTCCGCTTCTGACCTTTTCCGGCGTCGCGTCCAACTTCGCCGGCGTGCCGCTCGCCTTCGCGTTTCTCGCGACGCTCGGCCCGGTCGGCCTTCTCACGGTGTTTCTGAAGACCCAGATCGGCATCGATCTGCGCGCGCTCGGCTTCAACATTCTGTCCTTCTGGGGCCTGACGGTCACCTACCTGTTCTTCCAGATCCCGCTGATGATCCTCATCATCACGCCAGCGCTCGACGGACTGAAGCGGGAATGGCGTGAGGCCGCCCAAATCCTTGGTGCGACCAACACCCAATATTGGCGCATGGTCGCCTTCCCGATCCTGCTGCCGTCCTTCCTCGGCACGCTGGCGCTTCTCTTCGCCAATGCCTTCGGCGCCGTCGCCACGGCCATCGCGCTCACCGGCTCCTCGCTCAACATCGTGCCGATCCTGCTCTTCGCGCAGATCCGCGGCGACGTGCTCGGCAATCCGCATCTCGGTTATGCGCTCGCCTTCGGCATGATCGTCGTGACCGGGATCGCCAACACGATCTACATCTGGCTGCGCGCCCGCAGCGAAAGGTGGCTGAAATGAAGAAGTTCTGGGCCTGGGGCGCCCTCATTTTCGGGCTGCTCTATTTCATCCTGCCGCTGCTCGGCATGACCAACTTCTCGCTGAAGATGCGCCGCGGCGTCTATTCGCTGGATGCCTATGCCGTCGTGCTCGGCGATCCGCGCTTCCAGGAGACCTTCACTTATTCGATCCTGATGGCGCTCGCGACCATCGTCTTCGGCGTGCTGCTCGTGGTGCCCACCGCCTATTGGGTGCGCCTCAAGCTGCCGGGCCTGCGTCCCTATATCGAATTCGTCACGCTGCTGCCGCTGGTCATCCCAGCCATCGTCATCGTCTTCGGCTATATCAGGCTCTACAACACCTCGAGCTGGCTGCCGCTCACCGGCACGACGACCGGCACGAACATCCTGCTGATGTTCGGCTATGCGACGTTGGCGCTGCCCTACATGTACCGCTCCGTCGATACCGGCCTGCGCTCGATCGACATCGCGACGCTGACGGAAGCCGCCCAAAGCCTCGGCGCCGGCTGGACGACGATCCTTGCCAAGATCATCCTGCCGAACGTGCTCGTCGCGGTTCTCTCCGGCGCCTTCCTGACCTTTGCCATCGTCATCGGCGAGTTCACCATGGCCGCACTCCTCAACCGCCCGGCCTTCGGCCCCTACATGCAGCTGCTCGGCGCCAACCGCGCCTATGAGCCGGCAGCACTCGCGGTCATGTCCTTCGCCTTGACCTGGGGTTGCCTCGGCCTGATCCAGCTTGTTTCCCGTTTCCAGAAGGGCGCGCAAAGCCCCGCCTAAGGACCTTTCATGAGCTTCCTCAACCTCACCAGCATCCAGAAGTCCTTCGGCCCCGTGCAGGTCGTGAAAGACTTCAACATGGCCATCGAGAAGGGCGAATTCGTTTCCTTCCTCGGTCCTTCGGGCTGCGGCAAGACCACGGTCCTGCGCATGATCGCCGGCTTCGAGACGCCCTCCGGCGGCACGATCACCATCAACGGCAAGAGCCAGGCGAACCTGCGTCCCAACCAGCGCAATATCGGCATGGTCTTCCAGGCCTATGCGCTGTTCCCGAACATGAATGTCGCCGAAAACGTCGCCTTCGGCCTCAAGGTCGCCGGCCGCGCGAAGGCCGAGATCGACCAGCGCGTCAAGGAAATGCTCGGCCTGATCAAGCTCGACCACCTCGCCGACCGCTACCCCTACCAGATGTCCGGCGGCCAGCAGCAGCGCGTGGCGCTCGCCCGCGCACTCGCCCCCAAGCCGCAGGTCCTGCTGCTCGACGAGCCGCTCTCGGCGCTCGATGCCAAGATCCGCGTGTCGCTGCGCGAAGAAATCCGCATGATCCAGCAGCAGCTCGGCATCACCACGGTCTTCGTGACGCATGACCAGGAAGAGGCCCTGTCGATTTCCGACCGCATCGTCGTGATGAACGCCGGCAAGGCCGACCAGATCGGCGCGCCGGCCGAAATCTACAACCGCCCGGCAACCCGCTTCGTGGCCAATTTCGTCGGCACGCTGAACCTCATCGAGGCAAAGGTCGTCGATCCCGCCTCCAACCGCATCTCGATCGGCGACCAGGGTGTCACGCTGCGCGAACCGCTCGGCAATGTGAAGGCCGGCGATACGATCTCGCTGGCGCTGCGCCCGGAAGCCGGCTCGATTGCCGCCGACGCCAAAGGCGATACCGCGCTGACCGGCGAGGTCATCTCGTCCAACTTCCTCGGCTCGGTCATCCGCACCCGCATGAAAGTCGGCACCGCGGTCATCTCCTTCGACATGTTCAACAGCCCCGGCCTCGTGCCGCCGGCTGTCGGCGAGACCGCAACCCTGCGCTTCACCGCAACCGACCTGTTGATCATCCGTGACTAAACATTTTTTCCAGGCCTTTCCAAAGCCTTGGAAAAATCTGTCGTGAATTGCGCCTTTTGCGTCGCCCGCGGATTTGATCCGCGGGCGTTTGCTCGTTAATCTTCCATCGTTCTCAGGGCGGGGTGAAACTCCCCACCGGCGGTATCGGAAGCAATTCCGGAGCCCGCGAGCGCCTTCCGCGAATGGAAGGGTCAGCAGATCCGGTGCGATGCCGGAGCCGACGGTTAAAGTCCGGATGGAAGAGAGCAAGCAGGAAGACCGCCATTGCAGGCGGAGCTCCTGCGTGTTCGCCCAAGGGGACCGTTGAAAAATGGCTCAACCCTTGAAAGGCCTATACATGAATGCGAATGCCACCCCCTCCTCCCGGATCGCCGTCATCCGTGCCCGCTGGCACGCCGGCATCGTCGACCAGGCGGTCACGTCCTTCGTCGCCGAATGGGCAGCCCTCGGCGGCCGCGCGGAAGACGTCGATGTGATCGACGTACCCGGCGCGCTTGAAATCCCGCTGCATGCGCAGCTTCTCGCCAGGACCGGCCTGTATTCCGCCATCCTCGGCGTCGCGCTCGTCGTCGATGGCGGCATCTACCGCCACGATTTCGTCGCCGGCACCGTCGTCGATGCCATCGTGCGCGTCGGCCTCGACACCAATGTGCCGGTGCTCTCGGCCGTGCTGACCCCGCACAATTTCCAGGAATCGGAGGCGCATATCGCCTTCTTCCGCGATCATTTCGTCATCAAGGGCAAGGAAGCCGCCCACGCCGCACGCCAGATTCTGGACGCCCGCGCAAAGGTGGCGCTGGCTACCGTTGCCTGAATCGAAGTCTGAACAATCGGAATCGATCCGCAAGGATTGACGGACAAGCCTTTGAAAAGACTCGGAGAGC
>NZ_JBLZPK010000022.1:9005-35497 GCF_049199905.1 Shinella sp. M27 | reverse complement strand
CCACAGGTGAGGCGGTGCAGATGGGTGGATCCTCGGGTCAAGCCCGAGGATGACGATGGAGAGGAGGCGGGCGTTGGAGCGTCCAACTGCGAACGCCACATCCCCACACGCCTTGCGACCGCGGCCGCCTCCACCTACCCCTGAATATTCTTCAGGTAGATCGACAGCAGCTGGATTTGCGAGGAGATGCCGAGCTTGCGATAGACGTTGCGCCGATGGACCTTCACCGTGCCGGTGGAAATGTCGAGCTTGAGGCCGATCGATTCAGAGGAATGGCCCTGCAGGACCAGTTCGATGATCGAGGCCTCGCGGTCGGTGAGGTTGAGCTTGCGCCACACCTTGTCAGCCTCGCTGACCGGCTCGCTGCGCCGGCCGCGCCCCTGCCCCGTCTCGGCGAAACGCCGGGCGAGATCGCTCCAGGCCTGTCGCACAAAGGCAGCGACGAAGGGTTCGGCATCGTTGAGCAGCACGAATTCCTGCGCCGGGAAGACACCGGTCTTCTCCCGGCGCATCAGGGACACCACCACCGTCACGCCATCCGCTACCGGCACGAAAAAGCCGAGCTCTTCCGCAAGACGGGTCTGCGAGTAGTAGGTGCGGTAATATTCGCTGGAGAAGAAGCGGTCGGGCGCGAGCTCGCGCATGCGGAAAACGCCGGAACGACCGGCACGCGTCGTGTGGAAGAACGGGTCGAGCAGGTAGGGGCCGGCCTGGTAGAGCGTCACGAAGATATTGTGATCGTCGGCCTCGAAGGTGCTGAACAGGTCGATCGGCCGTGCCTTGTCGCGATAGGCGAAAATAACGATGTCGTCGAAGCGCACGAGCGCGTGCATCATGGCAAGCAGGGTTTCGCCCGTTTGCCGGTCGGATTGCTCTGAACCGCTGGTCCAATCGGCAAGCGCCCGGAAAAATGCCGTGAAATCGACCCGCATGGCGTTTTCGCCCCCCGATTTGCCCGCAGGAGGCGTTTACCATCGCTGCCGGGGTATACTCCTCCCACAGCCAATTTACGGATAAAATACCTCTCTCGGGGTATATACCAACCCGCCAACGGATGACTAGCTTTGGGACGACGGTGGCCAAGGCGACACAGAGCGCCCAGAGACCAACAACCGCAGGGAACAGACGTGATATTCGCCCCAACGAACGACATCGAGTTCCGTTCGGTGACCAAGCGCTATGGCGCGGTGACCGCGGTCTCCGACATCAACCTTTCTGTGCCGAAAGGCGCCTTCGTGGCCCTGCTCGGCCCTTCCGGCTGCGGCAAGACGACATGCTTGCGCATGATCGGCGGCTTCGAACAGCCGAGCGAGGGCGAGGTGCTGATCGCGGGCAAGGTCGCCAATGGCGTGCCCGCCTATCGCCGCCCGGTCAACATGGTCTTCCAGCAATATGCGCTCTTCCCACATTTCGACGTGGAGAAGAATGTAGCCTATGGCCTGAAGCAGCTGCGGCCGAAACTGCCGGCGGCGGAGATATCCCGCCGGGTCGGCGAGGCGCTCGAAATGGTGCGCCTGTCGGGTTTCGCCAAGCGGCGCATCCATGAAATGTCCGGCGGCCAGCAGCAGCGCGTGGCGCTTGCCCGCGCGCTGGTCAACAAGCCCTCCGTGCTGCTGCTCGACGAACCGCTCGCCGCCCTCGACAAGAAGCTACGCACCGCCATGCAGATCGAGTTGCAGACCCTGCAGCGCGATCTCGGCATTACCTTCGTGCTCGTCACCCACGACCAGGAAGAGGCGCTGTCGATGAGCGACCTCGTCTGCGTGATGAGCGCCGGCCGCATCCGCCAGCTCGCCACGCCGCAGGAGGTCTACGACCGCCCGGCCGATCTCTTCGTCGCCGATTTCGTCGGTAAGACCAACCGCTTCGATGGCATACTTGAGGCCGGCGGTACTATCAGGCTCGGCAACGGCGCGGCGCTGCCCGTGTCACGCAGCGATCTCGCCCCCGGCGCCGTCACCGTCGCGCTGCGCCCGGAGGCGATCCGTCTGTCGCGCGGAACGAGCAATGCGGCGACACTCGAGGGCACCGTCACGCACCGCATTTTCCTCGGCTCCGCCGCCGAATATTCCATCGCCATCGACGGCCTGGGCGACATGCTCGTCACCGCCGAACGCCAGACACAAAACGACCTCGTCGCGCCGGGCGAGCGGGTCGCAATAAGCTTCGATCCCGGTACAGCGCATATCTTTCCGGCCTGAGGGAAACAGGCCCGTCACAACAACAAGGGAACAGTGTGATGTCGAAATGGTTCAGAGAGAATGCCCCGATCAGTGCCCGTGATTTAACGGACGAGTTCATGCGGCTGAAACGTGGCTCCGTCAGCCGCCGCCACTTCCTCGGCATTACCGGCCTCGGCCTTGCCGCGGCCGTGCTCGCCCGCCAGCCCGGCCTCGTCGCCTCGCCGGCCTATGCCGAAGACCTGGGCTCCACCATGTCGCTCGCGACCTGGCCGAACTACCACGATCCGGCGACCTTCGAGGCCTTCACGGCGGCGACAGGCGTTGCCGTCGAGGTCAACGTCTTCGGCTCGAACGAGGAAATGCTGGCAAAACTCCAGGCCGGCGGCACCGGCTGGGACCTGTTCGTGCCGACGAACTACACGATCTCCACCTATGCCGGCCTCGACCTGATCGAGCCGATCGACCTTTCCAAGGTGCCGAATTTCGACGCCAAGACGCAGAACACCCGCTTCACCAATGAGGGCACCGTCGACGGCAAGGTGTTTGCCCTGCCGAAGAACTGGGGCACGACGGGCATCGCCTTCAATTCCGACAAGGTGAAGTCGAAGGTTACCAGCTGGAAGGAGTTCTTCGAGGTCGCGCAGGGCGAGGCCACCGGCCGCGCCATGGTGCACGACTACCAGCTCACCACCATCGGCAACGCGCTGGTCTCGCTCGGCTTCTCGTTCAATTCCATCAAGCCGGAGGAGCTCGCCAAAGCCGAGGAGCTGCTGATCAAGGTCAAGCCGCATCTGTACGCCATCAACAGCGACTACCAGCCGTCCATGCGCGCCACCGATGCCTGGATGACCATGTGCTGGACCAATGACGGCGCACAGCTCAACCGCGACATCCCGGAAATCCAGTTCGCGCTCGGCACGGATGGCGGCGAGATCTGGTCGGATTTCTACGCGATCCCGAAGAGCGCCACCAACAAGCCGGCCGGCTATGCGCTGCTCAACTTCCTGATGGATCCGGCAAACGCCGTGAAGGAGCACATCGCCAACGGCGCGCCGACCACCGACAGCCGCGTTCTCGCGCTGCTGCCGGCCGAGATCACAGGCAACAAGATCGTCTATCCGGACGAAGCGGCACTCACCCCGCTGGAATTCGGCGCCGCCGTGACCCTGACGGATCCGGCACGCGCTGAGCTGATGGCACGCTTCAAGTCGGCTTAAAGCGTAACGGCCCCCGCCCGCCGCTCCGCAAGGAGCGGTCGCGCGGACCGGACGGGGGCCGGTATTCTCCAGACACAACACGGATTTCCCATGGCTTTGACGATGACGGCAAAGAGACGGCTTGTGACGACGGCGCTTTTGGCGCCGGCGTCCCTCTGGCTGTTCGTCTTCCTCGTGCTGCCCTTCATCGCCATGGTGGTCTTTTCCGTCGGCGAGCGCGGACCGGCGGGCGGCTATCAGGCGGCGTTCACTTTCGCGCAATATTTGAACCTGCCGGCCCGTTCCGCCGCCTACTGGAACACCCTGATGCTCGCGCCCGTCGGCGCCTTCCTCTGCCTCGTCGTCGCCTATCCCACGGCCTATTACCTCGCCGTCAAGGCGAGCCCGCGCCACCGGCTGCTGCTGGTCTCGCTGGTCGTCGTGCCGTTCTGGACGAGCTTGTTGGTGCGCACCTATGCCTGGATGTACATTCTCGGCTCGCGCGGCATCCCGAACTTGCTCGACATGATCGGCATTGCGGATGTGCGCCTGCTCAACACGCCGGGTGCGGTGCTGCTCGGCATCGTCTATGGCTACCTGCCGCTGATGATCATGCCTATTTATGTCAGCCTCGAAAAACTCGACCGCCGCCTGCTGGAAGCCTCCGCCGATCTCGGCGCAAAGCCGGTCTCGACCTTCTTCTCCGTCACCCTGCCGCTCTCGCTGCCAGGCGTCATGACGGGCGTCGCGCTAGTGACCATCCTGCTGCTCGGCGAATATCTCATCCCGCAGCTGCTCGGCGGCGGAAAGGTCTTCTTCATCGGCAATGCGCTGGTCGATCTCTTCCTACAATCGCGCAACTGGCCCTTCGGCTCGGCGATTGCCGTCACCCTCGTCGCCATCGTCGTGGTGGTGCTGATGGTCGCCATGCGCATCGCCTGGCGCATATCGGGCACCAGACAGGTGGATCTCATCTGATGCGCGCGCTGATCACCTCCGTCTATCTCTTCCTCTATGCGCCGATCGCCCTGGTCGTGCTGTTCTCCTTCAATGCGGGGCGCAATGCGAGCGAGTTCACCGGCTTCTCCGCGCAATGGTACGGCAAGGCGCTCGCCAATCCGTTCCTCGTTACGGCGTTGCAGAACAGCCTGATCATCGCACTCGTCAGCGCCACGCTCGCCGCCGTCTTCGGCACCATGGCCGCGCTCGGGCTGGAACGCCTCGGCGCCCGCACCCGCGCGATCTTCGACGGCCTGCTGGCCGCCGCCATCGTCGTGCCGGGCGTCGTCATCGGCATCGCGACGCTCGTCGCCCTCGTCGCCGTCTTCGGCGCCATCAACCCCGCCATCGCCGCTCTCTGGCCGGGTGAGGCGCCGCCGCAGCTCGGCCTCGGCTATGGCTCGATCATCGCCGCGCACGGCCTCTTCACCATGGCGCTCGTCACCATGATCGTGAAGGCGCGCATCGCCACGCTTGGCCGCGACATCGTCGAAGCCTCCGCCGATCTCTACGCCACGCCGCTCACCACCTTCCGCGATATCGTGCTGCCGCAGATCCTGCCCTCGGTACTGTCGGGCTTCCTGCTCGCCTTCACCTTCTCCTTCGACGATTTCATCGTGGCCTTCTTCGTCGCGGGCTCGAAGACCACGCTGCCGATCTACGTCTTCGCCTCGATCCGCCGCGGCGTGACGCCGGAGGTTAACGCCATCGCCACCATGGTGCTGGTCGCCTCGCTGCTGCTCATCCTGATCTCCCGCCTTCTGATGCGGGACAAAACCCAGAAATCGCCTGCCGGGGAGTGAGACCGATGATCCTGAAGAACCGTGTCGCCATCGTCACCGGAGCGGGCTCCGGCATCGGCCGGGCCGGCGCGCGCATCATGGCGCGCGAGGGCGCCACCGTCTGCGTCGCCGATCTCGACGAAACGCGCGCGCAGGAAACGGTCGATTTCATCCGCGCCGAGGGCGGCAAGGCGGAAACCGTCATCGTCGACGTCACCGACGATGTGGAGCTGAAGATGGCGGTCGCCTCGGTGCTGTCGCGCCACGGCCGCATCGATATTCTGCACAACCATGCCGGCGCGCAGGTGGCCGGCGATCTCGAAACCGTGCCGATCGACGGGCTGGATTTCTCCTGGAACCTCAATGTGCGCGCCCATCTGATGGCAGCGCGTTACGTGATGCCCGTCATGAAGGCGCAGAAGAAGGGCGTGATCCTCAACACCGCCTCCTCGTCCGGCGTGCTCTACGACCGCGAGATGATCGCCTATACGACGACCAAACACGCCGTCATCGCCATGACCAAGCAGATGGCCGGCGACTATGCGGGCCACGGCATCCGTGTCAACGCGCTCTGCCCCGGCTGGGTCGACACACCCTTCAACGCGCCCTTCATCGCCCAGATGGGCGGACGCGAGGCGATCGAAAGCTATATCAAGGAAAAGGTGCCGATGGGGCGCTGGGCCGATGTGGAGGAGATCGCCGAGCCGATCCTCTTCCTCGTCTCCGACCGGTCAAGCTACATGACCGGCCAGATTCTCGTCGTCGATGGTGGCGAGACGGTGACTTAAACGCCGGCTGGCGTGCCGAGCGAACCCTGATGCACGACGATGCGGGCGTGATAGGGCACGCGCTTGTAGAGATCGAGCACATCCTGGTTGATCAGGCGCACGCAGCCCGACGAGGTCGCCTTGCCGATCGACTTCCAGTCCGGCGAGCCGTGCAGGCGGTAGAGCGTGTCCTTGCCGTTCTGGAAGATATAGAGCGCACGCGCGCCGAGCGGGTTCTTGATGCCCGGCTCCATGCCGCCGTTCTCGACGGAATATTTCGCAAGGCTCGGCGTGCGGGCGATCATGTCGGCCGGCACCTTCCAGCGCGGCCAGGGCTGGCGCCACTGGATGACGCCCTCGCCTTCCCAGGCAAAGCCATCGCGGCCGATGCCCACACCGTAGCGCATCGCCGTGCCGCCCGGCTCCACGACATACAGGAAGCGGTTGGGCGTATCGACGACCACGGTGCCGGGTGCCTCGCCCGTCGGGTCCTGCACGCGCTGGCGATAATATTTCGGGTCGATCTGCGTATAGGGAATGGCCGGAATCTGGTGGCCGCCGTCTTCCATCGCGGCATAACGCGCCGCCAGCTCCTCGTCCGTCGCCGGCGTGATGGGATAGCGGACCTTCTGCGGAACCGGAACGATCTTGGTCGACGGCTGCGTGGTCGCGCAGCCCGCAAGCGTCGCGGCGGCGCCGAGGAAGAAGGCTCTGCGCGACAATGGGCTCATCCTAGACATTCTCGATAGGACTCCAATGGGATAGACGGGTTAAGGCCGATGGCTATCCAAAGCCCTGGGTGGCTGGCAAGAAGAACGGGCTTCACATCTTCGGCATTGGCCCTTCGTTTCACCGAGGCGATGCAAAGCGGCCACGCCCGGCCCGGCAGAACGAGGAAAACACGATGGCCCATGTGGAAATCAATCCGGCGCATGTCCGCGAATTTGTCGATCTCGACAGCTTCTATCGCTGGCTCGCCGAGAACCATGCAAGCGCGCCGGAGGTCTGGATCAAGCTCCACAAGAAGGCCTCCGGCCTGCCGTCGATAACCTCCGAGCAGGCGATCGAGGCCGTGCTGTGCTGGGGCTGGATCGACGCCATCCGCAAGAGCCATGACGACAAGAGCTTCTTCCAGCGCTACTGCCCGCGCGGCAAGAAAAGCGTGTGGAGCAAGAAAAACGTCGACACTGTCGGCCGGCTGATCGCAAGCGGGCGGATGACGGAACATGGCCTGAAACACGTCGAGGCCGCAAAGGCCGACGGGCGCTGGGACAAGGCCTATGGCAGCGGCAAGGACCTGAAAATCCCCGTCGATTTCCAGGCCGCCATCGATGCAGAACCTGCGGCCAAGGAAATGCTGGGCAAACTGACCGAGCAGAACCGCTTCGCGCTGGCCTTTCGCGTGCACAACGTCAAGACGGAGGCTGCGCGCAAGCGGCGGATCGAGGCTTTCGTGGAGATGCTGAAACGCGGCGAGACGATCTATCCGCAAAGACAGAAATAGACCGTCCCGTTAAGCCGATTGGCGATCAGTTAGCGCTGGCCGTGCGTGTGCCATACTGGCCGGCGAGCCAATTGTGCCAGTCGTTCTCGCTGCCGGCGAAGACATTGAGGTCGATCTTGCCGGAAACGCCGTGCGACAGTCCCGAGCCGGAATATTGCCAGAAGGTCCAGCGGCGATTCGGGTAGCGTTTCGAGGGATGGGCTGCGACCGAGCGCAGCCAGAACGGATATTGCGTCAGTTCGCCCGAGAGATTGTCCTCATAGAAATCAGGCGCCGTGTAGATGATCGGACGCTTGCCGTAGTGGCGCTCCAGCATCTCGGCGAAAACCTTGATCTTCTCGACATATTTGGCCCGCGAGAGACGCGCCTTGCAGGCGGAATCGCCGTTGTATTCGGCATCGATGACCGGCGGCAGCGCATCGGGATCGCGCGGCACGTTGCGGATGAACCATTCGGCCTGCGAGCTTGCCACGCGGCACCAGTAGAAGAAGTGGTAGGCGCCGCGCCGGATGCCGGCCTCCTTGGCCAGACGCCAGTTCTTCTGGAACATCGGGTCGAGATGGTCGCCGCCATCGGTCGCCTTGATGAAGGCGAAGTTGGCGCCCTGCGTGCGCAGCTTCATCCAGTCGATATCGCCCTGCCAGCGCGAAACATCGACGCCATGCACCTGGTAGTTTTTCGGCGCGCGCTTGCCGAAGTTGATCGGCTTGGCATCTCGGAACTGCTGGCTATAGACGCGCGAGCGCTTGGCCGAGCGCCCGACGGAAGGCTCGACAGCGAAGACAGCATTCTCCGGCCGCGTCTCGGGAACGGCCGATTGCTTTTCCATGGTTTCGAAGACGTGGTTTTCCGGCATGGCACCGGCCCAGGCGAGCATGTCCGCACCGCCCTCCGCCTTTACCTTGCCTTCGCCGACCGCGACTTCCGGCACAGGCCCCGCCTTCACGGAGCTTGTGACTTCCGAGGACGGTTTTATCGACAGGGCAGTCTCTGGATTGGAGCTCGACGCACAGCCCGCCATGGAGGCGCAGCCGAGCAGGATCGCTGTCAGGACCGAAAGACGCATAGGCACTCGCACGCAAAACAAACCGAAGCCCCCGCCCACAGCACGCAGACGGAATTACTAACGGAAGATTACCGCGAAATGTTAAATGCAAGGTTTACGCCGGCCGTGATATTTCCGGCACTTAGCGGCACTTGCCTTCACTACTTCTGCTGGTTTCGGTCACGAAAGCGTGTCCGGCAGCCCCTCAGGCATTGCCGATCCTGACATAGCCGATGTCCTTCTTTTCGACCTCGTCGAGCGATTCCTCGTAGCCGGCGTCCGCATAGCGGATTACGCCCAACGATGTATCGTTGGTCAGCGCATGCTGCAGTCGCTCTGCCCCGCCGGCCGTGCCGTCGGCCACCAGCGTCACGCCGCAGCTCGTCATGTAACCGGCATAACCGCCGCCGCCGGAGTGAATGACGACGAGATCGGCCATGGAGGATGAGAGGAGCATCGCATCGAGCAGCGGCCAGTCGGCGATGGCATCGGAACCATCCTTCATGCGCTCGGTCATGATGTTCGGATGCGCCATGGCGCCGGCATCGAGATGGTCGCGCGAAAAGGCGATCGGCCCCTTCAGTTCGCCCGATGCCACCAGCTTGTTGACCGCCAGTGCAAGCTCCGTGCGCTCGCCATGGCCGAGCCATGCGATGCGTGCCGGCAGGCCCTCGAAGGGCACGTTCTCGCGGGCAAGGCGGATCCAATTGGTAACGATGAAATTGTCTGGGAACATCTCAAGCACGAGATCGTCGATGCGGGCGATATCGCTTTCCTCGCCCGACAGGGCCATCCAGCGGAACGGCCCGATGGCACGCGCGAAGAGCGGACGCAGATAGGCTTCGGTGAAGATCGGAATGTCGAAGGCAGCGGCCACACCGCCCTCCCGCGCCTGGGTGCGGATAAGGTTGCCGTTGTCGAAGACCTCCGAGCCCATTTTCTGGAACTCCAGCATGGCCGAGACATGCTCGACGATCGAAGCGCGGCTTGCCGCCATCAGCTGCCCCTGCCCGTCATCGCGCAGGCCCTTCACCTGATCGAGGCTCATGCCCTTCGGCACATAGCCATAGACGAGATCGTGCGCCGAGGTCTGGTCCGTGACGATATCCGGCACGATGCCGCGCCGCGCGATCTCCGGATAAATCTCCGCCGCATTGCCCACGAGACCGATCGAGGTCGCACGCTTGTCCTTCACCGCTTCGTCGATCATGGCGAGCGCCGTATCGAGATCGGGTGCCACATGTTCAAGGTAGCCGACAGCCTTGCGGGCGGCGGCACGTGCCGGATCGATATCGACGCAGAGAATGGCCGCCCCCGCCATGCGCCCGGCGAGCGGCTGCGCGCCGCCCATGCCGCCAAGCCCGGCGGTCAGGATGAAACGACCGGCCAGGCTGCCGCCGAACCGTTTTTCCGCAATGCGCATGAAGATTTCATAGGTGCCCTGAATGACGCCCTGGCTGCCGATATATTGCCAGGCGCCGGCCGTCAGCCCGCCCCAGCAGATCAGCCCCTTGCGCTGGAGTTCATAGAAGACCTCGGCCTTGGCCCATTGCCCGACGATGTTGCAATTCGCCATGATGACGAGCGGCGCCTTCGCATGGGTCTTCAAGAGCCCGACCGGCTTGCCGGACTGGATAATGAGCGTCTGGTCCTCGTCCATCTCGGTCAGCGCCTTGACGATGGCCTTGTGCGCCGCCCAGTTGCGTGCCGCCTTGCCGAGCGCGGCATAGACGATGAGATTGTCCGGGTCCTCGCCGACCGACAGCACGTTTTCGAGCAGCCGCAACAGCCCCTCCTGCCGCCAGCCCTTGGCGCGCAGTACATCGCCGCTGGGGATCGGATAGTTCGGATGGCGCGGATTGGCTTTGGGCATGGACGTCTCCTCAAGTATCTCTTTCAGCTTTGCCTCAAGCGAGAGCGTAGCTCACCAGATCGATGCCCATCGCCTTTTCGACAGAGGGATAGACCGTCGGATCGAGCACGCTGGAGGCAAGCGGGATGATCGACTTCGGCACATGCAGCACATAGACCGTCATGCCGACTTCGAGCTGGCCGACGCTCAGCGGCTCGCCCTCGGGCGACAGCGTGGTGATGACATCGGGGAATGTCGCGAGACGTTTTCCGTCCGCCGATTCCACCGCCATATATTCGTTCATGACATGCAGCACCGAGGCGGTGTCACCCTTGCCGACCGTCACCGTGCCGATATCGAAGGCCTCCTTGGTATACACCACCGACTTGTCGGTGATCACGCCTTCGGAAAGGATCGAACCGCCGGTCGTCTTGACGATGGCGTCGATGATCGCCGAGCCGCCCTTGCCTTCCGCCGCGATGATCGCCTCGCCAAGCGTCAGCGCCAGCGAGATGCCGCCGAGCGCCGCATTCTTGCGCACATAGGAGGCGCGCAGCGGGTTGCGGCAGGAGGCGATGAAGCCGCCGGACATGTCGGAGGCCGTGCGCAGGATCGGCGAGACCTTTGCCGTCGCGCCGCGCACGACGAGCTCGATGTAGCGGTTCTCGTCGCGATTGCCGCCGACGGCGGTCTGGATCATCTGCTCGGGTGAACCGGCCATGCCGATCGAGCCCATGTCGCCGGTCGGATGCGCGCGCATGTCGCCCACGGCATCCACCACCTTTGTGCCGAGGATGGCCGAGGGCAACCAGCCATTCAGCGTCGAGGACTTGCCGTTCTGGCCAACCATCAGCGCCGCGACCTTCTCGCCGAGCGCCTCCTGCAAAAGCTCGACAGCCTTCACATAATCGACGCCGCGCATTTCCCAGGGCGTGGTCGAGGCTGGGGCGCCGATGGCCGCCGCCGTCGCCACCCACTCGTCATCGGAGAGTTCATCGATGGAGACCAGTTCCGGCTTGCCGATCGACACCGCGGCATAGCCGAGCATGCGCCCATGGTCCGCCCAGCCGCCGCCACCGGCGGCATAGACCGAGCCGCCCTTGACTGCCGCTTCGACGTCTTTTTCCTTTAAAATCCGGCCCATTAGACGCTCTCCTGACTCAATGTCTCATCCAGCTGAATCACTGCATTAAAAAGCACCGCCGCCCCGAGCGCGATATCGTCGGTCTCGGCAAATTCCTCCGGCGCATGGCTGCGCCCGCCAAGGCACGGCACGAAGATCATCGCAGACCGCGTCACCTTCGCCATGAAGGCGGTGTCGTGGCCCGCGCCCGACGCCATGCGCCGGTGGCTGGCGCCGGCAGTCTCGCAGGCCGCATCCAGCACGTTGAGCAGCAGCGGATCGCCCGGCGTCGGCATGTTGTCGGAGATGCGGCGCGGCGCGGCGATGGTGGTGCCGGTCTCCCGCGCGATCCCATCGGCAAGCTGATCGACCGAGGCGACGAAGAGGTCCATCGCATTGCGCTCTTCCGCCCGCGCATCAATCAGCAGGCGGGCACGCGACGGCACGACATTGGCGGCATTCGGCTCGATGGAGAACTCACCGACGGTCGCCGTGAAATGCCCCGGCCCTTCCGAGAGCGATTTAGCCAGCGCCTCGATGCCCGAGACCAGCCGCGCAGCGGCGGCCAGCGCATCGGCGCGCGATCCCATCGGCGTCGTGCCGGCATGATCCGCCCGGCCCTCGACGACGATCTCGATGCGCGTGATGCCGGCAATCGCCGTCACTACACCGATATCCAGCTTTTCCGTCTCCAGTACCGGCCCCTGCTCGATATGCAGTTCAAGGAAGGCCGCGATATCCTTGCGCGCTTCGGCGGTAATGCGCATGGGATCGCCACCGACATCGCGAATACCCTGCTCCAGCGTCAGCCCGTCCCGCTCGCGCGACAGCCAATCTTCAGGCAGCACCCCGACCATGCCGCGGCTGCCGATGCAGGAGACGCCGAAGATCGACACTTCCTCGGCGAGGAAATCGACGACCTCCAGATCGTGATCCAGGTCTATGCCCTTGTCGGCCAGGGCCTGCGCCACTTCCAGCGCCACCGCCACGCCGGCAATGCCGTCATAGCGCCCGCCGTCCGGCACCGTATCGGAATGCGAGCCGAGCATGATCGTGCCGAGACCGGGCTTTTTGCCCGGCCGCCGGGCAACGAGATTGCCTGCGGCATCGATGCGCGTTTCGAGCCCTGCGGCCCGAAATCTTTCGTCGAGAAAATCCCGCCCCGCCGGGAACAGAGCGGTAAAGGCACGCCGCGTGTAGGGCCGGCCGGGCTCAGTGAGCTTGGCCAGCCCGTCGATCACATCCGCGATGCGCGCGGGATCGACCGGCAAATTGCTTGCGTGGGCCATGATCAGGCCCCCGCGGAAACGAGTGTCGGCAGCGGGCGCACGAAGGCGCCAGTGCCGGGCTCGGAGAGCACTTTCGCGCCGTCGAAGGCAAGTTTGCCACGCAGATAGGTCGCGGAGACACGCCACGGCAGCCGGATGCCGTGATAGGGCGACCAGCCGACGACATTGTTGCCGCTTGCCGCCGCGTCATAGATATAGGGCTCGGGTGTCAGCACGGTGATGTCGGCATCCTTGCCGGCTTCCAGCGCGCCCTTCACATGGTCGAGCCGAAAATGCCGGGCCGGGTTCAGCGTCATCAGTTCGGCGGCGCGCGTCAACGGAATGCCGCGCTCCAGCGCACCCTTGACGAAGAGCGGCACCATGACCTCCAGTCCCGGCACGCCGGAGGCATTAGCCAGCATGTCCGGATTGGTCTTGCGGTCCTCCGACCAGCTGACATGGTCCGTCGAAACCAATGTGACATTGCCCGCGGCGACATGGCGCCAGAGCTTTTCCACCTCGGCGCGCGGGCGGATCGGCGGATTGATCTTCGCCTTGCCGCCAAGCCGGGCGACGTCGTTCTCCTCGTCGAGAACAAGATAGTGGATGCAGCACTCGATGGTCGCGCGGTGTCCTTGCGCACGGTAGGCGGCGGCGATCTCATAGCCACGGCCGAGCGAGCAATGCACGACATGGGCCGGGCAGCCCGTTTCGGCACCGGTTTCATAGATCTGGTTGGAAGCGAGCAGCTCCGTCAGCGGCGGTCGCGACAGGCCGTGCGCGCGGTAATCGGTGATACCGGCCGCCTTCACCTTGGCGATCGCCGCGCGCACCGCCTCGTCGTCCTCATTGTGCACGCCGGCCGCCAGCCCCGTCGGCGCAATGGCGCGGAAGCAATCCTCCAGCAAGGCCGCCGGAATGCGCGGAAAGCGCTTCGGGTCCGTACCGAAGGTCGAGAACTTGAAGGCGGCAACGCCAGCCTCGACCATTTCAGCAATGCGCGCCGGCCCTTCCTCGGGATCGACGGTGCCATAGAGCGCGAAATCGACACGCGCCTGCGGCGATGCATGATCCACCTTGATCTTCACCGCCTCGGCCGAGCAGACGAGATTGCCCTCGTCATAGGGCATGTCGACGATGGTGGTGACACCGCCTGCAGCCGCCGACCGTGTCGACCAGATGAAATCCTCCTGGTTCTTTTGCGAGAGCGAGTGGACCTGCGCATCGATGGCACCGGGCAGGATCAGCGCGCCGGAGAGGTCATGCCGCTCCTTCGCCGCCGGCATCGCGCCCTGGCCGACATGCACCACCTTGCCGTCACGCACCGCGACATGGCCGCCGTCGACGATGCGGTCCGCCAGAACCACGGTGCCTTTCAAAACGAGATCGAAATCGGCCATCGTGTGTTCCTCAGGGTTTCAGGGCAAAGAAACTATCGACATCGGCCATGGGCGCGGCATCGACGAAGGCGGCGAGCGCCTCGGGGCTGGCAAGGTCGCGGTCGAGCGCCTCGATTTCTGCGGAGAGCGGCCGGTCCTTGCGGTAGAAGGGGCTGATCGCCCGCGTACGCTGGTAGGCGACGGCGGCAACGCCTTCGACATTGTCGCCGGAAAGATCGATCGCCTGAGCGGAGAGCATGGCTTCCAACGCCGCGAGCTGGCGCAGGTCCCGCACCTGGCTTTCCATGCGCTCGACGATGAGCGGCAGGAAGGTCGCCTCCTCCTCCAGCCCGCCGGCCACCACGATGGACTGCGCAGAGATCGGCACGGCCAGCGACTGGATGCGCATATAGAGTTCGACGGCGAGCTTCAACAGCGGGCCGAAGCCCGTTGCCGCCTCGCCGGGCGCCACGAGATTGACCGGCAGGTTGCGGCGCACGCCGTTGGACAGCAGCACGCAGCGGTTCAGCACATTGCGGGCAAGATGGGCAAAGCCCGTCTGCGCCGCCTCGACATAGAGCGTGGTCGAGAGCGGCAACGAGCCGCCCGAGGCCATGACGTGATTGTCCATCACGACGGGGTTGTCGTCCGACTGTGCCGTCGCCTCGACGAGACGCTCGGCGGCGGTCATCAACGTATCCAGGCACGCGCCGAAAACCTGGGCGGTCATGCGCAGGCTCAGCGGATCGTGGATGGCCGACGGCTTCGGCCAGTGACCGGAGGTCGCCTGCGCCTCGAACCAAGTGCCGGCCAGCGCCTCGCCATGGGCCGAAAGTCGCGCGGCCACCCGCCACGGATCGGCCGAAGCGCCGAGCGCCAGCGACGAGAGCACGCCCGTCACCATCAGATTGCGGATCGCCTTTGCCGCCTCGCGCACGACATTGGCGGCCGCGGCATGCGAGATGGCATTGACGCTGAGCGCCGCCAGCGCATCGCGCGGCTGCATGCGATAGGGTTTCAGGCTGGCGCGCTTCAGTGCTTCCGGCGCGGGCAGGCGCTCGCCGCCGTACCAGGCCTCGCCCTCGCCCGTCAGCACCGCCGCGATCTGCCCCATCAGGCCGATATCGGCGCAGCCCATCGAACCATGGCGGCGCACGACGGGCACGACATCCTTTTCGAGCAGTGCGAGGAAGGCATCGATCAGCTCCGGGCTGCAGCCGGAATAGCCGCCGAGCGCGGTGTTGACGCGGATCGCCATCGCCTTGCGCACGATGGGCAGCGTGAAGGGCTCGCCGGTGCCGAAATGGTGCGCCTTGACGAGATTGTTGTTGAACTCGACGAGGTCGTCCGCCGTCCAGAGCTTGTCCTTCATCGACCCGACGCCGGTATTGGCACCGTAGATCGGCAAGCCCGTGGCAAGACGGTCGGTGATCACAAGACGCGAGGTGCCGACGCGACCCATGCCGATCTCGCAGGCCACCGGACGCCGCGCACCCGTGCCGATCGCCTCCAGCGTGGCGAAATCGAGCGGTTGGCCGGTGAGATAGAGGGTATCGGCGGAAGCGAGCATGTTTCAAAGAGCCTGTTTTTCAGAGGCAATACCGAGGCAGTCAGGTGCGGTTTGCATCAGGAATTGCGTGTGGATGTTATGCGGAACCTGAACGGAGCGTATATCCCAAAACCCGCACGGTTCATGCTATAGGTCGAACAGCCAGGAAGAAGCCGAAGGACCCGCCCGTGGATCTATCCACTCTCTGCCTTGTGCACAGCATTCTCGAAGAACGCGGCATCCGCAGGGCAGCCGCCGCATGCCGCCGTCCGGCCTCCAGCGCAAGTGCCGCCCTTCGGCGGGTCGAGACCGTGTTGTCCGTGCCGCTGGTGCGCCGCGATGGCCAGGCGCTGGTGCCGACGCTGGAGGCGGAAGCCCGCCTGCCGCGCTTCGCCGACATCGCCCGCGCCGCCGCGGCACTCACAGCATTGGGAGACGGAGACGGCACCATCCCGCTCACCGCCCTCGCCCGTTTCGCCGCCACGGCCCGCGCCGGCAGCATCAACGCCGCCGCCAAAAGCCTCGGCCTCGGCCAACCGCAACTCACCCGCCAGCTCAGCCATCTGGAAGCGGCCATCGGCTGCAAGCTGCTCGACCGTTCGGCATCCGGCATAAGCTGCACGCCTGAAGGCCTGGAGGCGCTCGTGCTTGCCGAACGCATCGGTGCGGCCTGGGAACAGCTCTTCGCCGCCTCCGCCGAGCGCTTCCGCCGCAGCGCCGCCACCTGGCGGCTCGGCACGATCATTCCCTTCGGCCACGAAAGCGAGATCGCCGCCATGCTGGCGCGGCTTGCCGTGGAATGGCGAAGCGCACGGCCCCGCCAGCCGCTCTTTCTGTCCTCCACCACCGCAGACGAACTCGTCTCCGGGCTCAAAAATCGCCGCTTCGACCTGATCCTGCTCGACACGGACCGCTTTCCCGCTGAATTCGACGGACAGATGATCGGCCGCTCTCAACTGGCCCTCGCCGCCCCCCGCGCGCTGGACGACGCCGAGCGGCAGGACCTCGCCGCCCTGCTGCGCCGCTATCCCATCGCCGTTCCAAGCCCAAGGAGCGGACTGCGCCAGATGACGGACCGCTTTCTGGAAGCGACCCTTTCTCCAGCCGAACGTTCACGCCTGACGCTGGTCGAGGTCGATTCAATCCCCGTCATCATCAATCTCGTGCTGGACCACGGCCACCTCTCCGTGCTGCCGGAACATTCCGTCGCCAATATCAACCCGCCGCCGGCCCTGCTGCCGCTCGACGCCGCCTATCAGCAATCTCTCAGCCTCGTCTGGCCGCGCGATGCGCTCTCCCGGCAGGCGGCGGAGACGATGGTCACCCTCCTGGCCAAACCTTAGCTTTTGGTTCCGGCCCTCAGCCGCCGCCGGGTCTCCGTCGGGCTCTCGTGATAGTGCGCGCGGTAGCTGCGCGAGAAGGCGGAGGAGGAATTGAAGCCGGTGAGCGCGGCGATGTCGGCGAACTCGGCTTTGGTCTCGATGACCTTGCGCCGGGCGGCGTTGAGGCGCAGCGCCAGATAGTGCTGGTGGGGGGCAACGCCCATCGATTCCTGGAAGAGATCCTGGAGATGGCGGGCGCTGATGCCGACGCGCTTGGCGAGCCGCGTCAGGGCGAGCGGCGCATCCACCGTCTCCTCCATCAGCCGTACGGACTGGCTGACGCGCTGGTCGGCGACGCGCATATTGCCGAGTGCCGGCACCTGTAAAAGACCGCCGGTGCGTTCATGCTCGTAGATGAACAGCCGCGAGACCTCGAGCGCCAGCGAATAACCCTGCCTTCGGCGGATAATCTCCAGCATCAGGTCGAGCGTCGGCAACGAGCCGCCGGTGGTGATACGTTTGCCGTCGATGACATAGCGCTCGCGCATGACCGCGATTTGCGGATAGCGCGAGGCGAATTCCTCCATGTCCTCCCAGTGAACAGTCACGGAATGGCCGTTGAGCAGGCTCGCCTCGGCAAGCAGCCAGCTGCCCGATTCGATGCCCGCCATCATGAAGCGGTAGCGCGCCGTCTGCGAAAGCTGGCGCCGCAACAGAGGCGTTGCACTCATCTGCCATTGATAGCTCGAGAGCACGAAGAGCGGATGGACCTCCTTCTCCGGCCGGAACACGCCGTCGACGGGCACGGGAATGCGGCTGCGCGTCTCCACCGGCGCGCCATCCGGCGAAAAGATGCGCCAGCGATAGAGGTCCTGGCCGGAGATGCGGTTGGCCGCGCGCAAGGGTTCGATCACCGAGGCGACGAGGATGAGGTTCGTCTCGGGCAGCACGAGAATATCGATGTCGAGTGTATCGGCGGATGGATCGAGCATGGCGGTATCCTGCTTTTTCATCTCTCGAATTGTCAAGGATGGATCCGAAAAGTGAAAGCACTGCGCCTTCTCTTGGCTCGTAATGGACCCAACAAGAATTCTGGGAGAGACCACATGCCCTTAGCCATGAACCGTGATGTCTTCATCACCTGCGCCGTCACCGGTTCCGGCGACACCGCCGGCAAATCGCCCCACGTGCCGCGCTCGCCCAAGCAGATCGCCGAATCGGCGATCGACGCCGCCAAGGCCGGTGCTGCCGTCGTGCACTGCCACGTCCGCGATCCGGAAACCGGCGCACCGAGCCGCCGCAACGATCTCTACCGCGAAGTGACCGAACGCATCCGCGACGCCGAGGTGGACGTGGTGCTGAACCTTACCGCCGGCATGGGCGGCGACATGATCTTCGGCAACACCGAACAGCCGCTGCCGCTAAACCCCGTCGGCACCGACATGGTGGGCGCGACCGAGCGTGTTTCGCATGTCGCCGAATGCCTGCCGGAAATCTGCACGCTCGATTGCGGCACGATGAACTTCTCGCTCGGCGACTACGTGATGACCAACACGCCGTCGATGCTGCGCGCCATGGGCCGGATGATGACCGATCTCGGCGTGCGCCCGGAAATCGAGGCCTTCGACACCGGCCATCTCTGGTTCGCCAAGCAGCTCGTCGAGGAAGGCGTCATCGAGGATCCGGTTCTCATCCAGCTCTGCATGGGCATTCCGTGGGGCGCGCCCGACGACCTCAATACCTTCATGGCGATGGTCAACAACGTGCCCGCCAACTGGACCTTCTCGGCCTTCTCCATCGGCCGCAACGCCATGGCCTATCCGGCAGCGTCCATCCTTGCCGGCGGCAACGTCCGCGTCGGCCTGGAAGACAACCTCTATGTCGGCAAGGGCCAGCTCGCCACCAATGCGCAGCTCGTCGAAAAGGCCGTCAACATTGTCGAAAGCATGGGCGCCCGGATCATCGGCCCGGCCGAAGTGCGCGAGAAGCTGAAACTCCAGAAGCGGGCACCGAAATGAGCCAGATCAACAAGGCAGCCTGCGTCGGCGGCGGCGTCATCGGCGGCGCCTGGGTCGCGCGCTTCGCGCTCGCCGGCATCGACGTCAAGATTTTCGATCCGCATCCGGAAGCCGAACGCATCATCGGCGAGGTGATGGCGAATGCCGAGCGTGCCTATGGCATGCTCACCATGGCCCCGCTGCCGCCGAAGGGTAAAATCACCTTCTGCAAGAGCTTGGAAGAAGCCGTGCAAGACGCTGACTGGATTCAGGAAAGCGTACCGGAACGCCTGGAGCTGAAGCGCGGCGTCATCACCCAGATCGACGCGGCCGCCAAGCCCGATGCGCTGATCGGCTCGTCCACCTCGGGCCTGATGCCGACCGATCTGCAGCGCGATATGAAGCACCCCGAACGACTATTCGTGGCGCATCCCTACAATCCCGTCTATCTGCTGCCGCTCGCCGAACTGGTCGGCGGCGAGAAGACGAGCAAGGCCACGCTCGAAGCCGCAAAGGCCAAGCTCGCCCCCATCGGCATGAAGGGCGTGATCATCAAGAAGGAAATCGAAGCCTTCGTCGGCGATCGCCTGCTCGAAGCCGTCTGGCGCGAAGGCCTCTGGCTCATCAAGGACGACATCTGCGACACCGAAACGCTCGACGACGTGATCCGCTATTCGTTCGGCATGCGCTGGGCGCAGATGGGCATGTTCGAGACCTATCGCATTGCCGGTGGCGAAGCCGGCATGCGACACTTCCTTGCGCAGTTCGGCCCCTGCCTCTCCTGGCCCTGGACGAAGCTCACCGACGTCGTCGATCTCAACGACGAGTTGGTCAACAAGATCGCCGACCAGTCGGACGCCCAGTCTGGCGCACGCGGCATCCGCGAGCTGGAGCGCATCCGCGACCAGAACCTCGTCGGCATCATGCACGCGCTGAAGGCCGGCGACGACGGCAAGGGCTGGGGTTCGGGCAAGCTGCTCGCCGAGTTCGAGGAACATCTCTGGGCCAAGGCCGGCAAGGCGAAGGTCGAGGTTTCGGAAGCCGGGCCACTGCGCCTCGTCGATACCAAGGTCAACGCTGCCTGGGTCGATTACAATGGCCACATGACCGAGCACCGCTATCTCCAGCTGTTCGGCGACACGTCGGATGCACTGCTGCGGTTGATCGGCGTCGATTTCGCCTATGTCGAGGCCGGCCACAGCTACTACACGGTGGAAACCCACATCCGCCATCTCGGCGAAGCCAAGCTCGGCCAGGCGCTCTATACGACCCTGCAGATTCTCGCGTCCGACAGCAAGCGCCTGCACTACTTCACCCGCATCCACGACGCGGCGACCGGTGATGTCATCGCCACCGCCGAGCAGATGATGCTGCATGTCGACAGCAAGGCGGGCAAGAGCGTCGATGCGCCCGCGGACGTGCTGGCGGAGATCAAGCTGATCGCCGACGCCCACGCCAAGCTGCCGACGCCGGATGGAGCCGGCCGCAGCGTCGGGCAGAAGCGGGCCTGATTCCATCACCCGGACGCCGAGAGGAACGGCGCCCGGCGTGACACATTCAGTCTCTCCCGGCCTTCGGGGGAGACGCCCGCCAAGGGCATGGCCGCGACAGGCGGCCAGCAAAAGAATTCGAGGGGGAATGCCATGAATTTCGCATTGACCGACGAGCAGCAGATGATCGTGGATACGGTCCGCTCCTTCGTCGAAACGGAAATCTATCCGCACGAAAACGAAGTCGAGCGCACCGGCCATGTCCCGCCGGAACTCGGCCAGGAAATCGCCCGCAAGTGCAAGGAAATCGGCTTCTTCGGCTGCAACATGCCGGAAGAGGTCGGCGGCGCCGGCCTCGACCACACGTCTTTCACGCTGGTCGAGCGCGAGTTGGGCCGCGGCTCCATGGCGCTCACCGTCTTCTTCGGCCGCCCCTCGGGCATCCTGATGGCCTGCAACGACGAACAGCGCGAGCAGTATCTTCTGCCCGCCGTGCGCGGCGAAAAATTCGATGCGCTGGCCATGACCGAGCCGGACGCCGGCTCGGATGTGCGCGGCATGAAATGTTTTGCCCGCAAGGACGGCGACGACTGGGTCGTCAACGGCACCAAGCATTTCATCAGCCACGCCAATATCGCCGATTTCGTCATCGTCTTCATCGCGACGGGCGAGGAAGACACGCCACGTGGCAAGAAGAAGCTGATCACCTGCTTCCTCGTCGACCGCGGCACGCCGGGCTTCGAGATCCGCAACGGCTACGAGTCGGTCTCGCACCGCGGTTACAAGAACTGCATTCTCAACTTCGATGAATGCCGCCTGCCCTCTTCACAGATCCTCGGTGAGGTTCACAAGGGCTTCGACATCGCCAATGACTGGCTCTACGCAACCCGCATCACGGTCGCCGCCACCTCCGTCGGCCGCGCCCGCCGCGCCTTCGATTATGCCTTGAACTACGCCGCAGAGCGCAAGCAGTTCGGCAAGCCGATCGGCGCAAACCAGGGCGTTTCCTTCAAGCTCGCCGACATGATCACCGAGATCGACGCCGCCGACCTGCTGACGCTCAACGCCGCCTGGCGGCTCGATCAGGGCCTGCCGTCGAACCGCGAGATCGCCTCGGCAAAGGTCTATGCCACGGAAATGCTCGCCCGCGTCACCGACGAGGCGATCCAGATCTTTGGCGGCATGGGCCTGATGGACGACCTGCCGCTCGCCCGCTTCTGGCGCGATGCGCGTGTAGAGCGCATCTGGGACGGCACGTCGGAAATCCAGCGGCATATCATCAGCCGTGATCTGCTCCGGCCGCTGGGAGCGTAATCAGAGAATGGTACGCTCCCTCGACCGTCTCATCCGGCCCAGATCCATCGCCGTCTTCGGCGGCAAGGAAGCGCGGCGGGTCATCTTCCAGTGCGACAAGATGGGCTTTTCCGGCGAGATCTGGCCGGTGCATCCGCGTGAGGACGAAATCCTCGGTCGCAAATGCTACCGCTCGGTTGCCGACCTGCCCGGCGCGCCGGATGCCTCCTTCGTCGGCGTCAACCGCGAATTGACCATCGGCATCATCCGCGATCTCTCCGCCCGCCGCGCGGGCGGCGCCGTCTGCTACGCCTCGGGTTTCCGCGAGGCCGTCAGCGAACTCGCCGATGGCGACGACCTGCAGAAGGCGCTGGTAGAAGCCGCCGGCGACATGCCGATCCTCGGGCCGAACTGCTACGGCTTCATCAATATGCTCGACGGCGCCCTGCTCTGGCCCGACCAGCACGGCATGCTGAGGATCGACAAGGGCGTTGCCGTCCTCACCCAGTCGTCCAACATCGCCTGCAACATTTCCATGCAGCAGCGCGGCCTACCGCTCGCCTATATCCTGACGGCCGGCAACCAGGCCCAGACCGGCCTTGCCGACCTCGCCTGTGCCGTTCTCGAAGACCCGCGCGTCACCGCCGTCGGCCTGCATATCGAAGGTTTTGATAGTCTCGAATCTTTGGAACGGCTCGCCCTTCGTTCGCGCGAACTGAAGAAGCCAGTCGTCACGCTCAAGGTCGGTAAATCCGAACAGGCGCAGCTTGCAACGGTCTCGCATACGGCTTCGCTTGCCGGCAACGACGCCGTTTCCTCCGCCCTGCTCGCCCGCCTCGGCATCGGCCGCGTCGAGACGCTGCCGGAACTGCTGGAAACGCTGAAGCTGTTGCATGTGGCCGGCCCCCTGCCGAACTACGACATTTCCTCCATGTCCTGCTCGGGCGGCGAGGCCTCGCTGATGGCGGATGCCGGCGTGAAGCGGAAAGTCGGATATCGCGACCTCAAGGCTTTCCAGCGCCAGCCGCTGCGCGAAACGCTCGGCCAGATGGTGACGATCTCCAACCCGCTCGACTACCACACCTTCGTCTGGGGCAATCGCGAGAAGCAGACCGACGCTTTCACGACGATGATGAAGGGCGACTACGGCCTGAACCTCGTCGTGCTCGATTTCCCGCGCCTCGACCGCTGCGACGCCGCCGACTGGATTACCACCTGCCACGCCGTCATCGATGCCTCCAAGGCTTCTGGCGCCAATGCCGGCATCGTCGCCTCGATGGGTGAAAACATGCCGGAAGCGACCGCCGAGATGCTGATGCATAACGGCGTCGTGCCCTTCTACGGCATCGAGGAGGCGCTGGCCGCCACCGATGTCGCGGCCGGCATCGGCGAGGCCTGGTCGAAACCACACTCGGCGCCCCTGCTCAAGGCCAGCACAAGTGAAGGCGAAGCCGTCACGCTAAGCGAATATGAGGCCAAGCAGGCGCTCGCCGCCCATGGCCTGCCCGTCCCGAAGGGCCTCACCGCCGAGACGGCGGAAGCTGCTGCCGATGCCGCCGAAGCACTCGGTTTCCCCATCGTGCTCAAAGGTCTCGGCGTCGCCCACAAGACGGAAGCGGGTGCGGTGAAGCTCAATCTGGCGAACCGCGCGGCCGTTCTGGAGGCCGCCAAGGCCATGGCGGGCGTCGCCTCCGGTTTTCTCGTGGAAAAGATGGTGGGAAAACCCGTCGCCGAACTCATCGTCGGCGCGATGCGCGATCCGGTCGCCGGCCCCGTGTTGACTGTCGGCGCCGGTGGCATCCTCGTCGAATTGCTTGAAGATTCAGCAATTTTGACGCTGCCGACCGACGAGAAGGCGATCCGCGAGGCCCTTTCCGGCCTCAAGATCGCCAAGCTGCTGAACGGTTATCGCGGCGGCCCGAAGGGCGATATCGACGCGCTTGTCGCCGCCGTCGCATCAGCGGCATCCTATGTCGTTTCAAACGCTTCAATAATCGAAGAACTGGACGTTAATCCCGTAATGGTGCTGCCTGCTGGCGACGGTGTCGTCGCAGCCGATGCGCTGATCCGTCTGAGGAAAAACCCATGACCGGACCGATAAGACAGCGCCGCGAAGGCGGCATTCTGGAAGTCACGATCGATCGCCCCAAGGCGAACGCCATCGATCTCGCGACCAGCCGCATCATGGGCAAGATTTTTGCCGACTTCCGCGACGACGAGAGCCTGCGCGTCGCCATCATCACCGGTGCGGGGGAAAAATTCTTCTGTCCGGGATGGGACCTGAAGGCCGCCGCCGCGGGAGACGCCGTGGACGGCGACTACGGCATCGGCGGTTTCGGCGGCATGCAGGAACTGCGCGATCTCAACAAGCCGATCATTGCGGCCATCAACGGCATCTGCTGCGGCGGCGGCTTTGAAATCGCGCTCTCGACGGACCTGATCCTCGCCGCCGAGCACGCGACCTTCGCGCTGCCGGAAATCCGCTCCGGCACGGTTGCGGATGCCGCCTCGATCAAGCTGCCGAAGCGCATTCCCTATCACATCGCGATGGACATGCTTCTGACCGGCCGCTGGCTGGATGTGCAGGAGGCGCATCGCTGGGGATTTGTCAACGAGATCCTGCCGGCCGACAAGCTTTTGGAGCGCGCCTGGGAACTGGCGCGCCTGCTCGAAAGCGGCCCGCCGCTCGTCTATGCCGCCATCAAGGAAGTCGTGCGCGCCGCCGAGGGCGACACCTTCCAGGGAACCATGAACAAGATCACCAAGCGGCAGTTCCGCACGGTCGACATTCTTTATTCCAGCGAGGATCAGCTCGAAGGTGCGCGCGCCTTCGCCGAAAAGCGCGATCCCGTCTGGAAAGGACGATAGGAGCGCGCGCCTGCATCGGGCGCAATCCAACGCTTTCCATAAGCCTGGCTTGTGGCAGAAATAGATATTTTGTGGCGTTACACACGGCCTATGGATAGATAGCTTTATAGATCACGAGCCGCAGGGCGGCAGTAACAGGAGGCTTCTGGAAGACGTGACGAGACCGGCATCTGCACAAAAAGCCGGTCGTAAGGTTGCCTTAGAGGCAAAAAACAGAAATTCTGCCAACCATAACGACAAATGCCCAAAACGGGCGAAGCAAAGGGAACAGGGGAATGACTGACTACACCAAATACCTCACCGACCAGGTTTCGCTCGGCAAGATGAGCCGCCGCGAGTTCATGGGCCGCGCGGCGGCCTTCGGCGTCACGCTCGCCGTTGCCGGCACGATGTTCGACACCGCCGCCAAGGCGCAGGAGCCGAAGCGTGGCGGCAATCTGAAACTCGGCCTCGAAGGTGCCGCCGCAACCGACTCGAAGGACCCCGCAAAGGCGCTCTCGCAGTTCATGTTCGTCGTGAACCGCAACTGGGGCGACATGCTGGTCGAATCCGAGCCGCTGACCGGCAAGGCCGTCCCGGCGCTCGCCGAGTCCTGGGAACCCTCCGCCGATGCCTCGACCTGGACCTTCACCATCCGTAAGGGCGTGAAATTCCATGATGGCAAGGACCTGACCATCGATGACGTGATCAAGACCCTGCAGCGCCACACCGATGAAAAGTCGGAGTCGGGCGCGCTCGGCGTCATGAAGTCGATCAAGGAAATCAAGGCCGACGGCGACAAGCTCGTGCTCGTGCTTTCGGAAGGCAATGCCGACCTGCCGCTGCTTCTCACCGACTACCACCTCGTCATCCAGCCGAACGGCGGCCTCGACGATCCGAATGCGATGATCGGCACCGGCCCGTTCAAGGTCACCAGCTTCGAAGCCGGCGTGCGCGCCACCTTCGAACGCAACAAGGACGACTGGCGCCAGGATCGCGGTTATGTCGACACGGTCGAGATGATCGCCATGAACGACGCGACCGCCCGTATCGCAGCGCTGTCTTCCGGCCAGGTGCACTACATCAACCGCGTCGACCCGAAGACCGTCGATCTCCTGAAGCGTGCGCCGACCGTCGAGATCCTCTCCACCTCCGGCCGCGGCCACTACGTGTTCATCATGCATTGCAACACGGCGCCGTTCGATAACAACGATCTTCGGCTTGCGCTGAAATATGCGATGGACCGCGAGACGATGCTGGAAAAGGTGCTCGGCGGCTACGGCAAGGTCGGCAACGACTTCCCGATCAACGAGACCTATGCCCTCTTCCCCGAAGGCATCGAGCAGCGCGCCTACGACCCTGATAAGGCGGCCTTCCACTACAAGAAGTCGGGCCATAGCGGCTCGGTTCTGCTGCGCACGTCCGACGTTGCGTTCCCCGGCGCCGTCGATGCCGCCGTACTCTACCAGGAAAGCGCCAAGAAGGCCGGCATCGAGATCGAAGTGAAGCGCGAGCCCGGCGACGGCTACTGGTCGAACGTCTGGAACGTCCAGCCCTTCTCGACCTCCTATTGGGGCGGCCGCCCGACGCAGGACCAGATGTACTCCACCGCCTATCTCTCGAAGGCCGACTGGAACGACACCCGCTTCCTGCGCGAAGACTTCGACAAGATGGTGCTGGCGGCCCGCTCCGAACTGGACGAAGCCAAGCGCAAGGACATGTACCGCGCCATGGCCATGATGGTGCGTGACGAAGGCGGCCTTATCCTGCCAATGTTCAACGACTTCGTGAACGCCTGCTCCAAGCAGGTGAAGGGCTATGTCCACGACATCGGCAACGACATGTCGAACGGCTTCGTCGCAACCCGCGTGTGGCTCGACGCCTGATGACCGGCGG
>NZ_JBLZPK010000022.1:5420-8917 GCF_049199905.1 Shinella sp. M27 | reverse complement strand
GTCTGCCGGCGTTGCCGGATCGGTTGCGTCCACTGGTGCTCCCATCATCGAAGGCACGCCTTCGTTCTGGGCGAAACTCAGCAAGAGCAGCCCCCTGGTTGCGCTCATTCTGCAACGTCTCGCGCTCAGCGTGGCCTTGCTCTTCGCCGTGTCGCTGATGATCTTCGGCGGCGTGGAAGCCTTGCCCGGCGACTTCGCCACCACCTATCTCGGACAGTCGGCGACCCCGCAGGCCATCGAGAACATCCGCAAGGATCTCGGCCTCGACCAGCCGGCAACGACGCGCTATTTCAAATGGCTCGGCGGCGCGCTCCAGGGGGATTTCGGCAAATCCTGGGCTTCGAAAAACTCGGTCAGCGAACAGATCGGCAAGCGCCTCGGCAATTCGCTGTTCCTCGCCTTCTTCGCCGCAATCATCTCCGTGCCGCTCGCCGTCGGTCTCGGCATGCTGGCGGTGCAATATCGAAACCGCCTGCCCGACAAGATCATCAACGTCATCTCGCTTGCGGCGATCTCGTTGCCGGAATTCTTCGTCGGCTACCTGCTGATCCTGTTCTTCGCCGTGCAGCTGGGTGTGGCGACCTTCCCGGCGACCGTCTATGACTCGATGACACTAGGCCAGCGCCTGTCGGCCATCGCGCTGCCCACGGCAACCCTCGTCCTCGTCGTGCTCGCCCACATGATGCGCATGACGCGGGCGGCGATCCTCAACGTGATGTCCTCGGCCTATGTCGAGACGGCGGAACTGAAGGGCCTTTCGGGCCTGCGCATCATCGCCAAGCACGCGGCGCCGAATGCGCTTGCCCCGGTCATCAACGTCATCGCGCTCAACCTCGCCTATCTCGTGGTGGGCGTTGTCGTCGTGGAAGTGGTGTTCGTCTATCCCGGCATGGGCCAGTACATGGTCGACGCCGTGACGGTGCGTGACATGCCGGTCGTGCAGGCCTGCGGCCTGATCTTCGCCGCCTTCTACATCTTCCTCAACATGTTCGCCGATATCCTTGCGATCGTCGCGAACCCCAGATTGAGGCATCCGCGATGAGACTTTCTTCCATCCCCGTCAGCGCATGGGTCGGCATCCTGGGCATTGCCCTTGCCCTGTTCTGTGCCATTTTCGCGCCGATCATCGCTCCCTACAGCGAAAGCCAGATCGTTGGCTCCGTCTGGGAACCCATCGGCGGCGAGTATCTTCTCGGCACCGACAATCTCGGCCGCGACCTGTTCTCGCGGCTGATCTTCGGCGCCCGCACCACGATCTTCGTGGCGCTGGCGGCGACCGTGCTCTCCTTCTCGCTCGGCATGCTCTTGTCGTTCACGGCAGCGGTGACGGGCGGGCTGATCGACCAGGCCTTCTCTCGCTTCAACGACCTGATGATGGCGATCCCGACCTTGATCTTCGCCCTCGTCGTGCTGGCCGTGTTGCCGCAGCAGCTTTGGATTCTCATCCTCGTGATGGCGGTCCTCGACAGTACGCGCGTCTATCGCATCGGCCGCGCCGTCGCGCTCGATGTGGCGGTCATGGAGTTCGTCGAGGCGGCGCGTCTGCGCGGCGAAGGCACCGGCTGGATCATCTTCCGGGAGATCCTGCCCAACACGCTCTCGCCGTTGCTTGCCGAATTCGGCCTGCGTTTCGCCTTCTCCATCCTGTTTCTCTCCACCCTCTCCTTCCTCGGCCTCGGCATCCAGCCGCCGGCGGCCGATTGGGGCGGCATGGTGAAGGACAACAAGGACGGCATCATCTTCGGCATCTCGGCCGCCCTCATTCCGGGCGGTGCGATTGCGGGGCTCGCCATCTGCGTCAACCTCGTCGTCGACTGGCTGATGAAACGCACCTCGAGCCTCAAGGGAGGGCGCGGCGATGCCTGATCTGCTTTCCGTAAGAAACCTCAAGATCGAGGCGACCAGCTATCCGCCGGGTGAGCCGCCACGCACCGTGACCCTCGTCGAGGGCGTCAACTTCGACGTCGAGAAGGGCAAGGTGCTCGGCCTGATCGGCGAATCCGGCGCCGGCAAGTCCACCATCGGCCTCACCGCGCTCGCCTATGGGCGCGGCGGGGTGAGGATCACTGGCGGCGAGGTCAAGCTCAACGGCGAAGACCTGCTGAAGCTCGGCCCCGCGGGTATCCGCAAAGTGCGCGGTGCAAAGGTCTGCTATGTCGCGCAATCGGCAGCGGCAGCCTTCAACCCGGCCCACCGGCTCGGCGAACAGGTGATCGAGGCCTCGCTTAAACACGGCATCATGAGCCGTGCGGAGGCGGAAAAGCGCGCGCTCTACCTGTTCAAGGTGCTCGGCCTGCCAAGCCCGGAAACCTTCGGCCAGCGCTATCCGCACCAGGTCTCCGGCGGCCAGTTGCAACGCGCCATGACCGCCATGGCGCTCTGCCCCAACCCGGAGCTCATCGTCTTCGATGAGCCAACGACCGCGCTCGACGTGACGACGCAGATCGACGTGCTCGCCGCCATCAAACACGCCATCGAGGAGACCCACACAGCCGCGCTCTACATCACCCACGACCTTGCCGTCGTGGCGCAGATCACGGATGATATTCTTGTGCTCCGTCACGGCAAGATGGTGGAATACGGCTCGGTGAAACAGATCATCGAGGCACCGACGCAGGACTATACCCGCGCGCTGGTCAATGTGCGCGGCACGAGACGGGATGAGGCGCCCGACCAGACGGATACGCTGCTCAAGGTCGACAACATCACCGCCGGCTATTCCAACGGCTTCAAGGTGTTGCAGAACGTTTCCTTGCATCTGCCGAAGGGCCAGACGCTGGCGGTGGTGGGCGAATCCGGCTCGGGCAAATCGACGCTCGCCCGCGTCATCACCGGCCTGTTGCCGCCGCAGGACGGCACGATCAGCTTCGACGGCAAAGCTTTGCCGAAGGCGCTGAAGGGCCGGTCGAACGACGAGCTTCGCCGCGTCCAGATGATCTACCAGATGGCCGACACCGCGATGAACCCGCGCCAGACGGTGCGCGACATCGTCGGCCGCCCGCTCACCTTCTATTACGGCCTGCGCGGCCAGCAGAAGACCGAGCGGGTGAAGGAACTGCTGGAGCAGATCGAGATGGGCGGCCGGTTTGCCGACCGCTATCCGGCCGAGCTTTCGGGCGGCCAGAAACAGCGCGTCGCCATCGCCCGCGCCTTGGCGGCCAAGCCGGAGCTCATCCTCTGCGACGAGCCGACCTCCGCGCTGGACCCGCTGGTGGCCGAAGGCATCCTGAAACTTCTCCTGAAACTTCAGGAGGAAACGCAGGTCTCCTACATGTTCATCACGCACGACATCGCCATCGTGCGCGCCATCGCCGATTCGGTGGCCGTGATGCATCGCGGCAAGCTCGTGCGCTTCGGCCCGAAATCGAAGGTGCTCTCGCCGCCCTTCGACGACTATACGGACCTGTTGCTGAAATCGGTTCCGGAAATGGAGATCGGCTGGCTGGAGAAAGTTCTCACCACGCGGCGCATGGCAAGCGCCGGCAACTGATCAAAGC
>NZ_JBLZPK010000022.1:0-5371 GCF_049199905.1 Shinella sp. M27 | reverse complement strand
CTTGACCCGAGGATCCACGCATCCGCACCGTCCTGCCCGTGGCATGGATCCTCGGGTCAAGCCCGAGGATGACGTTGAGGGTGGGGCGACCTTCTCAGCAAAAACCGCTCGCCACGCTCATTCACTCACTTCTGCGTGCAGTTCACGTCCCCGACGCGGCTCGTCGTCTCGCCCTCGGCCATCACGGTCTCTTCACCGCGCGCCGTGCAATTGCCCTTCTCGCCCACGCCGCTGCGGAACTTCACCATGGGCTGGCCCTCGATCATGATGCTCGGCACGATCTCGTAAAGTTCCGGCGGGCAGTTCACCACGTCGGACAGCCTGAGCGCCGGCGCGCCGCCGATGAAGACGCTTTGGGCACCAGTCAGCGCACAGGCCGGGATCGGCGGCGCCGCATCCTCGGCGACGGATAGGGAGGGCGACGCCGTTGCAAGGCCCAGAGCCAGAACTGCTCCTACAAACCGGAAAAATCTCATCGTCCCTCTCCCTTTTCCCGCGCCGAACGGGACAGTGCGCGAAGGGCATGCAGTGCCCGTTCCGCATCCCGCTCAGGCACGAATATATGGTCGTGATGGTAGGCGGCAACCACGTTGGCGCTGATGCCCTCCCGCGTCAACGCCGCAGCGAAGGCCCCGGTCAGCCCCACCGCCTCCAGCGAGGAATGCACGGTCAGCGTGATCATCCGCATCGGCGGGCTGGCGGAAAGCCCTTCGGCGGCGGCCTCGGGCACGATCAGCGTCAACCCCTCCGCTTCCTGGAAGATGCCGATCGGCTGGCGGAAAAGGTGACTCGCCAGTTCGTCGGCCGGCACGCAGGCATAGACGAAACGACCCTCGGCCAACGCCGGCTCCATCGTCTTCAGCAGTTCGTCGAGGTCGGTGACGCCGCTCATGCGCGCGCCATCCGGCTGACGGCATCGCACAGTGCCGCAAAGCCGGCCTTTGCCCCCTCGCTCATGAAGCGGGCCCGGAGCCAGGCATGGATCATCTGCTTTTCCTCACGATACTCCACCGGCACGCCGGCCAGGATCAGCCGCGCCGCATAGGCCCGCGCATCGTCGCGCAGCGGATCGAAATAGGCCCCGGTGATATAGGCCGGCGGCAGACCGGCAAGCTCTGTCGCCCGCAGCGGGAAGGCGTGGCCCGCGTCGTCCGGTGCCTTGTAAATATCGCGGTAATAGGTGACGTCGGCGGTGGAAAGGCCCGGTGCATCGGCCATCTCCACATAGGAGCCTGAAACCAGATCGCCCCCCAGACTGGGATAGATCAAGGCCTGCCCGGCGATCCCCTTCAAACCCTCGTCGCGTGCCTTCAGCACGATACCGGCCGCCAGATTGCCGCCGGCACTGTCGCCGATGACGACAACCGGCCGGTTTTCCAGGAAAAGCGCAGCCAGCACGGCCCAGCAATCCTCGAAGGCGGCGGGCCAGACATGTTCCGGCGACAGGCGGTAATCGATGGAGACAAGTTCGGCGCCCGCCGCTTCGGACAATTCGGCGCAGATCGCATCGTGGCTATCGAGCGACCCCACGACGAACCCGCCACCATGAATATAGTAGAGCCGCGTCCCCGTCGTGGCAGCGGCCGGCCGGTAGCGCCGCACCGGAATGCGCCCCGCCACCAGCCCATCCTCCTTGACCATACCGGCCGGCGGCGGCGCATCGAAGGCGGCGCACAGGGCATCGTACCAGGCACGCTGCTGCGTGATGTCGGCATCGACAGCATCGGCGGGGTAGAAATCCTCGCAGCGCTTGTGGAAAGCCAGAATGCCTTCCTCGGTCGGCATGGGACGTTCGGTCATGGCGGCTCCTCGTCTTGTCCCGGCAGCATAGCAGCGCCCTTCCCCGCCGCCTGTCCTGCAAACGGCTTTCCCAAGGAATTTTCGGCGCTTGCCTGACCTGCCGCCGGCATATTAACTGCCGCCATGGCATTCACCTTTCGGCAATTGCAATATTTCGTCGCCGTCGCGGAACAGGGCTCCGTGACGCGGGCCGCGCAGAACCTCTCGATCTCGCAATCCTCGATCACCGAGGCGATCAAGGAACTCGAATCGGATCTCGGCGTCGAACTCTTCGAACGCCATCCGCGTGGCCTGACGACGACGCATAACGGCCACCAGTTCCTGCGCCACGCCACGAAAATCCTCGCCAATGTGTCGGATGCCCGCTCCTCATTCTCCGACAGCCGCACGCCGGAAAAGGGCCAGCTCAATCTCGGCGTCACCTCACTCGTCGCCGGCTACGTGCTGTCGGACCTGCTGTCGCGCTACCGCCGCGCCTTTCCCGGCATCGATGTCAGCGCCATCGAGGACAACGGGTCCTATCTCGAACACCTGCTCGTCGGCGGCGAACTGGATGTCGCCGTCATGGTCATCTCGAACCTGCGCGACCGCATGGCGCTTCAGGCGGAGATCATCGAGACCTCGCCCT
Organism: Shinella sp. M27; assembly: GCF_049199905.1. Taxonomy (NCBI): domain Bacteria; kingdom Pseudomonadati; phylum Pseudomonadota; class Alphaproteobacteria; order Hyphomicrobiales; family Rhizobiaceae; genus Shinella; species Shinella sp. M27. Next base: position 2,943 of record NZ_JBLZPK010000022.1, on the reverse strand, counting down.
ACCGGCTCTGGCTGCCGATCGGCCATCCACTCGTCTCGGCCGATATCATCTCCGTCAGCGATATCGCCAGGGAGCCCCTGATCATGCTGACGGTCGATGAAATCGAGGAGAACACCGGCAAGCTGCTCTCGGCCCTTGGCGCCCGCCCGCATGTCGCCTTCCGCACGCGCTCCGTGGAAGCCGTGCGCAGTCTGGTCGCGACGGGCGCGGGTATCGCGCTCTTGCCCGATCTCGTCTATCGCCCCTGGTCGCTGGAAGGCGACCGCATCGAAAGCCGCGACGTCTCCGGCGCGCTGCCGGTGGTGCAGATCGGCATGGTCTGGCGCAAGGGGTCCAGCCTGCCGCAGGCGGCGCGGGATTTCGTGGGACTGGCGGAAGCGCTGCGCGGCGGGCGCGGGCGCTGACGATCCGCCTTAGCTAGACGCCGAAGCCTCGATTTTCCCGGCGGGCCTATCGATCAGGCCGCTGCGCAGCCCGCTCTTGCGCCACAGGCCGACCAGCCATTGCCGCGCCGGCACTTCGATCGTCACATGCAGGAACCATGCGGCGAGACCCGCGATGACGAATGTCAGCGGAATGACCAGCGGCTCTGGAAGCAGGCCGCTCAGCGTGTGCCGCGCAAGAAACATCGCCGGCACGTGGAAGAGATAGAGCGAGAAGCTGATCGCGCCGAGAAAACGAAGCGGCGCGGAGGCGAAGATTCTCGCCGAGAGCGGCGCCTGCCAGGCGACGAGCGCGACGATGACGGCTGAGGCAAACGCGCTGTGCACGCCCCAGAAACCGGGATCGACTGCCGGCAGGACGTAACGATAGCTCATGAACACGATCGGCAGCGCAAGCGCCAGCACCCCGATGAGCGGCGACCGGGAAGCCGGCCCCCAGAGCGCATGCAGGCGGCCGGCGACGGCGCCGAACAGGAAATAGGGCAGCTTCGAGGGAAGCAGGATACCCGGCCCCGGCAGGCCGAGCAGGCCATCGATGGCGACGAACGCCATCAGGACGGCGATCAGAGCCGGAAACCGGCGCGGCTGGCCGAGGCAAAGCCAGAGCACGGGGAAAAAGAGATAGAACTGGATTTCCGGCGGCACCGACCAGAAGACGCCGCTCGAGCCGAGCAGCAAGACATGCCGGACAAAATCCTTCATGCCCTGGATCGGCTGGATGTAGTCGAGACCCGGCGCGACGGAGAGGATCATCACGACGACGACGGCGGCGAGATAGACAGGATAGATGCGGGCAAAGCGGCTGACGAGAAAGTCGAGCACGGCGGCGCGCGTCACCGGTTGCCCGCCATAGAGATAGGCCATCAGGAAACCGCTCAGGGCGAAGAACAGACCGACGGCCTCGCTGCCCATGATGGGAAGATGGAGCGCGGCCATGCTGGGAAAGACGAGGCCGATATGCGCCATGACGACCAGCACCGCCGCAAGGCCGCGCAAGCCATCGAGACTGGCAATGTGTTCCGGCCGGCCCATCGTCGCCTGCTCCCTATCGTGTAAAGCGAGAGCTTCCTCCATGGCTGCTTTACAGACGATTAAGGTCGCCCGCTTCATAGAGCATTCGGAATTTCCGATAGCGACATTCTGATTAATGAATTTGCGAAAGCGGCAAAATCGCGGCACCTTTTCAAACGGGAACAATACCGCTCAAAAGCGGCCAAACCGGGAGACTGTCATGAAGCGACTTCTGCATTCCTGCACCGCGCTTACCCTTTCGCTCGCCTTCACCACCGCCGCCATCGCACAGGAGCCTCTGAAGGAGCTGGGCGCCGGCGAAGGCGAAGTGTCCATCGTCGCCTGGGCCGGCTATATCGAGCGCGGCGAGACGGACAAGGCCTATGACTGGGTCACCGATTTCGAGAAGAAGACGAGCTGCAAGGTCACCGTGAAGACCGCCGCGACCTCGGACGAAATGGTCGCGCTGATGAACGAAGGCGGCTTCGACCTCGTCACCGCCTCGGGCGATGCGTCGCTCCGCCTCGTTGCCGGCAAGCGCGTCCAGCCGATCAATACCGACCTCATCCCGAGCTGGAAGACCATCGACGAGCGCTTGCAGAGCGCGCCGTGGCACACGGTCAACGGCGTTCACTACGGCACGCCCTATCTCTGGGGACCGAACGTGCTGATGTACAACACCGAAGCCTTCAAGGGCGAAGCGCCGAAGAGCTGGAAGGTCGTCTTCGAGGAAATGACGCTGCCCGACGGCAAGTCCAACAAGGGCCGCGTGCAGGCCTATGACGGCCCGATCCACATCGCCGATGCCGCCCAGTATCTGATGGCGCACAAGCCGGAACTCGGCATCAAGAACCCCTACGAACTCAACGAAGACCAGTACAAGGCCGCCCTCGATCTCTTGCGCGTCCAGCGCACGCTCGTCGGCCGCTACTGGCACGATGCGATGATCCAGATCGACGACTTCAAGAACGAAGGCGTCGTCGCCTCGGGCTCCTGGCCGTTCCAGGTCAACCTGATGCAGGCCGAAAAGCAGCCGATCGCCTCGACCTTCCCGGAAGAGGGCGTCACCGGCTGGTCGGATACGACCATGCTGCACGCGGAAAGCCAGCATCCGAACTGCGCCTATATGTGGATGGAACACTCGCTGTCCGCCAAGGTGCAGGGCGATGCCGCCGCTTGGTTCGGCGCGGTTCCCTCGGTTCCGGCCGCCTGCAAGGGCAATGCGCTGCTGACCGACGGCGGTTGCGCGACCAACGGCTTCGACAATTTCGACAAAATCGCCTTCTGGCGCACGCCGGTTTCGAAGTGCGAAAGCCAGGGCGAATGCGTGCCCTATCACCGCTGGGTCTCCGACTATATCGGCGTGATCGGCGGCCGCTAACGCAATCGGCACGGCATACTCCCTCTAATCTCCCCCCTTGTGGGGGAGATGTCGCCGAAGGTGACAGAGGGGGGTGGCCGCGAAGCGGCAATATTTAACGTTGCGGGC
>NZ_JBLZPK010000021.1:10721-19143 GCF_049199905.1 Shinella sp. M27 | reverse complement strand
AGGCACGGAAATGGTCATGCCGGGCGACAACGTCACGGTTGCCGTTGAGCTGATCGTTCCGATCGCGATGGAAGAAAAGCTGCGCTTCGCGATCCGCGAAGGCGGCCGTACCGTCGGCGCCGGCATCGTCGCCTCGATCGTCGAGTAATTTCAGGTCTTTGATCTGAAGAAAGCCCCGCGGGAAACCGCGGGGCTTTTGCGTTTCGAGCGCTTTTGCGAGCGGGCAGGGCACCTATCGGAATAAGCACTGATTTGTTTTAAGAAATGCGTTTTTCGGGCTTGCCAAGTCCGTCCCCGCGCCGTAAAGACGCCATGCCTTGCCGGTGACGGGCGGTTCGCTTCGAGCGCGGCAGGCATGTAGGGGTATAGCTCAGTTGGTAGAGCGGCGGTCTCCAAAACCGCAGGTCGGGGGTTCGAGCCCCTCTGCCCCTGCCATTCTTCACCGGACAGCGCGGACCACTTGCAGCGACGGTTGGAATGGCGTGACGGTATCGGCCGTCATAATTCGTTAAAAGTTCGGTTGCCCCTTGTGAAAAAGGGAATCGGGCTTTATGTAGGGCAAAACAGACACGCGGTGCGTGGGGCTGATAGTTCAGCTTTACGCGCCGTAATGGCGTGGACATTCAATGGCATCGAAAACGAATCCGATTGCGTTTCTGCAGCAGGTACGCTCCGAAACGGCAAAAGTGACTTGGCCCTCGCGACGCGAGACGATGATCTCGACGATCATGGTCTTCGTCATGGTCTTCCTGGCTGCGGTGTTCTTCTTTGCTGCGGATCAGCTGATGGGCTGGCTGGTTGGCCTCGTCCTCGGCGCTGCCGCTTGATCGGTTGGAGATGAACATGGCTTCCCGTTGGTACATCGTCCACGCCTATTCGAATTTCGAAAAGAAAGTCGCCGAGGACATCGAGAACAAGGCTCGTCAAAAGGGTCTTGATCATCTCTTCGAAAAGATCCTCGTGCCGACTGAAAAGGTTGTCGAGGTGCGTCGTGGCCGCAAGGTCGATTCCGAGCGCAAGTTCTTCCCCGGCTACGTGCTGGTGCGGGCGAACCTGACGGACGAAGCGTACCACCTCATCAAGAACACGCCGAAGGTTACGGGTTTCCTCGGTTCCGACAACAAGCCGGTTCCGATCCCTGACAGTGAAGCCGAGCGCATCCTGTCGCAGGTTCAGGACGGTGTCGATCGTCCGAAGCCCTCGGTCTCTTTCGAGATCGGCGAGCAGGTTCGTGTTTCCGATGGTCCGTTCGCATCGTTCAACGGTACGGTTCAGGACGTTGACGAGGAGCGTTCGCGCCTCAAGGTGGAAGTGTCGATCTTCGGTCGCGCTACCCCTGTCGAGCTGGAATACGCCCAGGTCGAGAAAATCTGATTTTGGCGGCGACCTTCGGGTCTCGCTCATCTGAAATCCAATCCTCTCCGAGGGTTGGTGGCGGAAGTTTCCGCCAATCGCGTGGAAGGGAAGGGCGCCTAAGCCGGGCGTCAAAAGACCGTACCACGCAACCGCAGCCGCCGGTCTTTGGATCGGCATCATGGATCGGGAAACCGGTCACATTCTGAAAGGCAGAGAAAATGGCTAAGAAAGTTGCAGGCCAGCTCAAGCTTCAGGTCAAGGCAGGATCGGCAAACCCGTCCCCGCCGATCGGCCCGGCGCTTGGTCAGCGTGGCATTAACATCATGGAATTCTGCAAGTCGTTCAACGCAGCGACGCAGGAAATGGAAAAGGGTATGCCGATCCCGGTCGTCATCACCTATTACCAGGACAAGTCCTTCACGTTTGTGATGAAGCAGCCGCCGGTGACCTACTTCCTCAAGAAGGAAGCCAAGATCACGTCCGGCTCGAAGACCCCGGGCAAGGGCGCGACGGTCGGCAAGCTCACCAAGGCTCAGATCAAGTCGATCGCCGAAGCCAAGATGAAGGATCTCAACGCCGCCGATATCGAAGGCGCAATGGCAATGGTCGAGGGCTCCGCCCGCGCCATGGGCCTGGAAGTGGTAGGTTAATTCCATGGCCAAGATCGCAAAGCGCATTCAGAAGATCCGTGAAGGCATCGACCCGACCAAGCTGGTCGCCCTTTCGGACGCAATCGCTCTCGTCAAGGAGCGTGCTGTCGCCAAGTTCGACGAAACCGTCGAAATCGCCATGAACCTCGGCGTCGACCCGCGTCACGCAGACCAGATGGTCCGCGGCGTGGTCAATCTGCCGAACGGTACGGGCCGTGACGTTCGCGTCGCCGTCTTCGCTCGTGGCGCCAAGGCTGACGAAGCCAAGGCTGCCGGCGCAGACATCGTCGGCGCGGAAGACCTGCTCGAAATCGTTCAGGGCGGCAAGATCGACTTCGATCGCTGCATCGCGACCCCGGACATGATGCCGCTCGTCGGCCGCCTCGGTAAGGTTCTCGGCCCGCGTGGCATGATGCCGAACCCGAAGGTCGGTACCGTCACGATGGACGTCACCGGCGCCGTCAAGGCATCCAAGGGCGGTGCTGTCGAGTTCCGCGTCGAGAAGGCTGGTATCATCCACGCCGGCATCGGCAAGGCTTCCTTCGACGCCAAGGCTCTGGAAGAAAACATCAAGGCTTTCGCTGACGCCGTCGTCAAGGCGAAGCCGACGGGCGCAAAGGGCAACTACGTCAAGCGCGTTGCCATTTCGTCGACGATGGGCCCGGGCGTCAAGATCGACCCCGCGACCGTTTCCTAATTCCGGCTCGGCTTCGGCCGGTCCGCAACAGAATTCCCGGCCTTGTCTGGCCGGGAATTTCCGGGCTCAAACCCGGAACTCCTGTCCGAGATTGCAGGTGGTTATTCCTTAATCACTTTAGCCTGCATGAGACGGGGTGAGACCTGGATTTCTTCAGCGTCGGATGACGCGGAATTCGGTTCGAACCTACCTTACCTTGTGTCGCGGCCATCTGGTCGAGCGCGGGGGGACAGGATCCTCGAGCGTCGCTCGGGATCTCTTTTTAAAGCGGATCCCTGGCGGCAAAGGTAAACCCGGCAGGTCCCGTGAGAAGTCACGGTCCTGTCAACTGGAGATAGGCACAGTGGAAAGAGCGGAAAAACGCGAATTCGTCACGGAGCTGAACGAAGTCTTCAAGGCTTCCGGTTCGGTTGTCGTGGCCCGCTACGCCGGCATCACCGTTGCACAGATGAACGATCTTCGTACGAAGATGCGTGCAGCTGGTGGTACCGTCAAGGTCGCGAAGAACCGCCTGGCCAAAATTGCCCTTCAGGGTACGGAGTCGGAAGGGATCACGGATCTCTTCCAGGGTCAGACGCTCATTGCTTACGCAAATGATCCGATGATTGCTCCCAAGGTAGCCATGGATTTCGCCAAGACCAACGACAAGCTCGTTGTTCTCGGTGGCGCCATGGGTGCGACCACACTCGACGCAGAAGCAGTCAAGTCGCTCGCGACCCTGCCTTCGCTCGACGAGCTTCGTGCAAAGCTCCTGGGCCTGCTTGCAGCCCCGGCTACGCGCGTCGCCACGGTCGTTGCAGCACCGGCAAGCCAGCTTGCCCGCGTGTTCGCAGCCTATGCCAAGAAGGACGAAGCCGCTTGAGGCGGTTTTTCGCTGTAAATCAAACTTACCAGTTCGAACCGAACAAAAGGAAATACGAAAATGGCTGATCTCGCAAAGATCGTAGAAGACCTGTCCGCCCTCACCGTTCTGGAAGCCGCTGAGCTTTCGAAGCTTCTCGAAGAGAAGTGGGGCGTTTCGGCTGCTGCTCCCGTAGCCGTTGCTGCTGCTGGCGGCGCTGCTGCTGCTGGTCCGGTCGAAGAAGAAAAGACCGAATTCGACGTTATCCTCGTTGACGCTGGCGCCAACAAGATCAACGTCATCAAGGAAGTCCGCGCCATCACCGGCCTGGGCCTCAAGGAAGCCAAGGACCTCGTTGAAGGCGCTCCGAAGGCTGTCAAGGAAGCCGTCTCCAAGGGCGAAGCTGCCGACCTCAAGAAGAAGCTTGAGGAAGCCGGCGCCAAGGTCGACGTCAAGTAATACCGGAATGCGGTGGGAGAGGGTTTCGACCCTCTCCCATTGATGATTCCTCCGAACTGATTACCCAAAAGCCGCGAAAACCGGCTTTTGGGTAATGGGTTCTTCAAGAGGATGGTCTTTCTCCAGGCGACAGGGCAATCCGGCCCGTGGCCTGACAGCGAGACGAGATTGATTGAACCCATTGGTCGACGGGATCGACTGGCCAGCGAACCCCGTCTGTTGCAGGCCCGGATGCAAATTTTGAAGGAGCGACGATGGCTCAGACCCTTTCGTTTAACGGTCGTAGGCGCGTACGCAAGTTTTTTGGTAAAATTCCCGAAGTCGCAGAAATGCCTAATCTCATCGAGGTTCAGAAGGCATCCTACGACCAGTTCCTGATGGTTGAAGAGCCCGCCGGCGGTCGTCCGGATGAGGGTCTTCAGTCGGTTTTCAAGTCGGTCTTCCCGATCACGGACTTCTCCGGCGCTTCCATGCTCGAATTCGTTTCTTACGAATTCGAGCAGCCGAAGTTCGACGTTGAGGAATGCCGTCAGCGCGACCTGACCTATGCGGCGCCCCTCAAGGTGACGCTGCGCCTCATCGTGTTCGATATCGACGAGGATACCGGCGCGAAGTCGATCAAGGACATCAAGGAACAGAACGTTTACATGGGCGATATGCCGCTCATGACCGATAACGGTACGTTCATCGTCAACGGCACCGAGCGCGTCATCGTTTCCCAGATGCACCGTTCGCCGGGCGTGTTCTTCGACCACGACAAGGGCAAGAGCCACTCTTCCGGCAAGCTGCTTTTTGCTGCCCGCGTCATCCCGTACCGCGGTTCCTGGCTCGACATCGAGTTCGACGCCAAGGACATCGTGCATGCGCGTATCGACCGCCGCCGCAAGATCCCCGTCACCTCGCTCCTCATGGCGCTGGGCATGGACGGCGAAGAGATCCTGTCGACCTTCTACACGAAGTCGCTCTACCAGCGTGACGGCAAGGGCTGGCGCGTTCCGTTCAATCCCGACGCGCTGAAGGGCCAGAAGGCCGTCGCGGATATGATCGACGCCGACAGCGGTGAAGTTGTTGTCGAAATCGGCAAAAAGCTCACCCCGCGCCTGCTGCGCTCGCTCTCCGAAAAGGGCCTCAAGGCTCTCAAGGCGACCGACGAGGACCTCTACGGCAATTACCTCGCCGAAGACGTCGTCAACTACACGACGGGTGAAATCTACCTGGAAGCCGGCGACGAAATCGACGAGAAGACCCTTCCGGTCATCCTGTCGGCCGGTTTCGACGAAATCCCGGTTCTCGACATCGACCATATCAATGTCGGCGCCTACATCCGCAACACGCTGTCGGCAGACAAGAACGAGAACCGTCAGGACGCTCTGTTCGACATCTACCGCGTCATGCGTCCGGGTGAACCGCCGACCATGGATTCGGCCGAAGCCATGTTCAACACGCTGTTCTTCGATGCGGAGCGTTACGACCTCTCCGCCGTCGGCCGCGTGAAGATGAACATGCGCCTCGACCTCGACGTCGCCGACACGGTCCGCACGCTGCGCAAGGACGATATCCTTGCTGTCGTGAAGATGCTGGTCGAGCTGCGCGACGGCAAGGGGGAGATCGACGACATCGACAACCTCGGCAACCGCCGTGTTCGTTCGGTCGGCGAGCTGATGGAGAACCAGTACCGTCTCGGCCTGCTGCGCATGGAGCGCGCGATCAAAGAACGTATGTCCTCGATCGAAATCGACACGGTCATGCCGCAGGACCTGATCAACGCGAAGCCGGCGGCCGCCGCGGTTCGTGAATTCTTCGGTTCTTCGCAGCTGTCGCAGTTCATGGACCAGGTGAACCCGCTGTCGGAAATCACCCACAAGCGCCGTCTTTCGGCTCTTGGCCCGGGTGGTCTGACCCGCGAGCGCGCCGGCTTCGAAGTCCGCGACGTTCATCCGACCCACTACGGCCGTATCTGCCCGATCGAGACGCCTGAGGGACCGAACATCGGTCTGATCAACTCGCTCGCAACCTTTGCCCGCGTCAACAAGTACGGCTTCATCGAAAGCCCGTACCGCAAGATCGTCGACGGCAAGGTGACGACGGATGTGGTCTATCTCTCCGCCATGGAAGAGGCCAAGTACCACGTGGCGCAGGCAAACTCGGTGCTCGAAAGCGACAACTCGTTCGCTGAAGAGTTCGTCGTTTGCCGTCACGCCGGCGAAGTCATGCTCGCGCCCCGCGACCAGATCAACCTGATGGACGTTTCGCCGAAGCAGCTCGTTTCGGTCGCAGCGGCGCTCATCCCGTTCCTCGAGAACGACGACGCCAACCGCGCGCTCATGGGTTCGAACATGCAGCGTCAGGCTGTGCCGTTGCTGCGTGCGGAAGCACCGTTCGTCGGCACCGGCATGGAACCGGTCGTTGCGCGTGACTCGGGTGCAGCCATCGCGGCTCGCCGCGGCGGCGTCGTCGACCAGGTCGACGCGACCCGTATCGTTATCCGCGCCACCGAAGACCTCGATCCGTCGAAGTCGGGCGTCGATATCTACCGCCTGCAGAAGTTCCAGCGCTCCAACCAGAACACCTGCGTCAACCAGCGTCCGCTGGTCACCGTCGGCGACGTTCTCAACAAGGGCGACATCATCGCGGACGGCCCGTCGACCGACCTCGGCGACCTGGCACTCGGCCGCAACGCGCTCGTCGCGTTCATGCCGTGGAACGGCTACAACTACGAAGACTCGATCCTGATGTCTGAGCGCATCGTCTCCGACGACGTGTTCACGTCCATCCATATCGAAGAATTCGAAGTCATGGCCCGCGACACCAAGCTCGGCCCGGAAGAAATCACGCGCGATATTCCGAACGTTTCGGAAGAAGCGCTGAAGAACCTCGACGAAGCCGGTATCGTTTACATCGGTGCAGAGGTTCAGCCGGGCGACATCCTGGTCGGCAAGATCACCCCGAAGGGCGAAAGCCCGATGACGCCGGAAGAAAAGCTCCTGCGCGCCATCTTCGGTGAAAAGGCCTCCGACGTTCGCGACACCTCCATGCGCATGCCGCCCGGCACCTTCGGCACCGTCGTCGAAGTTCGCGTCTTCAACCGCCATGGCGTGGAGAAGGACGAACGTGCGATGGCGATCGAGCGTGAAGAGATCGAGCGTCTGGCGAAGGACCGTGACGACGAGCAGGCGATCCTCGACCGTAACGTCTACGGCCGTCTGATCGACATGCTGCGCGGCCACGTCGCCGTTGCCGGCCCGAAGGCCTTCAAGAAGGGCTCCGAGCTGTCGAACGCCGTCATCTCCGAATATCCCCGCTCGCAGTGGTGGATGTTCGCCGTCGAGGACGAGAAGGTTCAGGGAGAAATCGAAGCGCTCCGCGGCCAGTACGACGAATCCAAGTCGCGCCTTGAACAGCGCTTCATGGACAAGGTCGAAAAGGTCCAGCGCGGCGACGAAATGCCCCCGGGCGTCATGAAGATGGTCAAGGTCTTCGTCGCTGTGAAGCGCAAGATCCAGCCAGGCGACAAGATGGCTGGCCGTCACGGCAACAAGGGTGTCGTCTCGCGCATCCTGCCGATCGAGGACATGCCGTTCCTCGAAGACGGCACGCATGTCGACATCTGCTTGAACCCGCTGGGCGTGCCTTCGCGCATGAACGTCGGCCAGATCCTCGAAACCCACCTTGCCTGGGCTTGCGCCGGCATGGGCAAGAAGATCGGCGACCTGCTCGACGCGTATCGCAAGACCATGGACATCACCGACCTGAAGCGCGAGCTGACGGAAGTCTACGAGAGTGAAGCCAAGGACGAAGTCGCCCACTTCGACGACGACGCCCTGGTCAAGCTTGCTGAGCAGTCCCGCAAGGGTGTCTCGATCGCAACGCCGGTCTTCGACGGTGCGCATGAACCCGACGTTGCCAGCATGCTCGAGCGTGCGGGCCTCAACTCTTCCGGTCAGTCGGTTCTTTACGACGGCCGTACGGGTGAAGCCTTCGACCGCAAGGTCACCGTCGGCTACATGTACATGATCAAGCTGAACCACCTCGTGGACGACAAGATCCACGCCCGTTCGATTGGTCCTTACTCGCTCGTTACCCAGCAGCCGCTGGGCGGCAAGGCGCAGTTCGGCGGCCAGCGCTTCGGGGAAATGGAGGTCTGGGCACTCGAAGCCTACGGCGCCGCCTACACGCTGCAGGAAATGCTGACCGTGAAGTCGGACGACGTCGCGGGCCGCACCAAGGTGTACGAGGCGATCGTTCGTGGCGACGACACGTTCGAAGCGGGCATTCCGGAGAGCTTCAACGTTCTCGTCAAGGAAATGCGCTCGCTCGGTCTGTCGGTCGAACTCGAGAACTCCAAGATCGATCCGAACGCGGAAGCCGGCCAGCTTCCCGACGCGGCAGAGTGATCTGATCGGGTGCGCGCCGCAAAGG
>NZ_JBLZPK010000021.1:5772-10463 GCF_049199905.1 Shinella sp. M27 | reverse complement strand
GTATGGCGAGATCAAGAAGCCGGAAACCATCAACTACCGTACGTTCAAGCCGGAACGCGACGGTCTCTTCTGCGCGCGCATCTTCGGGCCGATCAAGGACTACGAGTGCCTGTGCGGCAAGTACAAGCGCATGAAGTACAAGGGCATCATCTGCGAAAAGTGCGGCGTGGAAGTCACGCTGTCGCGCGTTCGCCGTGAGCGCATGGGCCATATCGAGCTCGCTGCTCCCGTTGCCCATATCTGGTTCCTGAAGTCGCTTCCCTCGCGCATCTCGACGCTGCTCGACATGACGCTGAAGGATGTCGAGCGCGTTCTCTATTTCGAGAACTACATCGTGACGGAGCCGGGCCTCACCGCGCTCAAGGAAAACCAGCTTCTTTCCGAAGAAGAATACATGATCGCCGTCGATGAATATGGTGAAGACCAGTTCACGGCGATGATCGGCGCCGAAGCCATCTACGAGATGCTCGCCTCGATGAACCTCGAGCGCATCGCCGGCGACCTGCGTCAGGATCTGGCCGACACCACGTCGGATCTGAAGCAGAAGAAGCTGATGAAGCGCCTGAAGATCGTCGAGAACTTCATGGAATCCGGCAACCGTCCGGAATGGATGATCATGAAGGTCGTTCCGGTGATCCCGCCGGACCTGCGTCCGCTCGTTCCGCTGGACGGCGGCCGTTTCGCGACGTCGGACCTGAACGACCTCTATCGTCGCGTCATCAACCGTAACAACCGTCTGAAGCGCCTCATCGAGCTGCGCGCACCGGGCATCATCATCCGTAACGAGAAGCGCATGCTTCAGGAATCGGTTGACGCCCTGTTCGACAACGGCCGCCGCGGTCGCGTCATCACCGGCGCCAACAAGCGTCCGCTGAAGTCGCTGTCCGACATGCTCAAGGGCAAGCAGGGCCGCTTCCGCCAGAACCTGCTCGGCAAGCGCGTCGACTATTCCGGCCGTTCGGTCATCGTGACCGGTCCGGAACTCAAGCTGCACCAGTGCGGCCTGCCGAAGAAGATGGCGCTCGAACTGTTCAAGCCGTTCATCTACGCCCGCCTCGACGCCAAGGGTTTCTCCTCGACCGTCAAGCAGGCCAAGAAGCTCGTTGAAAAAGAGAAGCCTGAAGTCTGGGATATCCTCGACGAGGTCATCCGCGAACATCCGGTTCTGCTGAACCGCGCACCGACGCTGCACCGCTTGGGCATCCAGGCCTTCGAACCGATCCTGGTCGAAGGCAAGGCCATCCAGCTGCACCCGCTCGTCTGCACGGCCTTCAACGCCGACTTCGACGGTGACCAGATGGCCGTTCACGTTCCGCTCTCGCTGGAAGCCCAGCTGGAAGCGCGCGTGCTCATGATGTCGACGAACAACATTCTGCACCCGGCAAACGGCGCGCCGATCATCGTTCCGTCGCAGGACATGGTTCTCGGTCTCTACTATCTGGCGATCATGAACCAGAACGAGCCGGGCGAAGGCATGGCCTTCTCCGACATGGGCGAACTGCACCATGCGCTCGAAAACAAGGTCGTCACCCTGCACGCCAAGATCCGCGGTCGCTTCAAGACCATGGATGCCGACGGCAATCTGGTGTCGAAGATCTATGAAACGACGCCTGGCCGCATGATCATCGGCGAACTTCTGCCGAAGAACGTCAACGTGCCGTTCGAGACCTGCAACCAGGAAATGACCAAGAAGAACATCTCCAAGATGATCGACACGGTCTACCGTCACTGCGGTCAGAAAGACACGGTCATCTTCTGCGACCGCATCATGCAGCTCGGCTTTGCCCATGCCTGCCGCGCCGGCATTTCGTTCGGCAAGGACGACATGATCATTCCGGAAACCAAGGCGAAGATCGTCGGCGATACCGAAAGCCTGGTCAAGGAATACGAGCAGCAGTACAACGACGGCCTGATCACCCAGGGCGAGAAATACAACAAGGTCGTCGACGCCTGGGGCAAGGCGACCGAAAAGGTTGCCGAGGACATGATGGCCCGCATTAAGGCCGTCGAGTTCGACCCGGAAACCGGTCGTCAGAAGCCGATGAACGCCATCTACATGATGTCCCACTCGGGCGCCCGCGGCTCTCCGAACCAGATGCGTCAGCTGGGCGGCATGCGCGGCCTCATGGCCAAGCCGTCGGGCGAGATCATCGAAACGCCGATCATCTCGAACTTCAAGGAAGGCCTGACCGTGAACGAGTACTTCAACTCGACGCACGGCGCCCGTAAAGGTCTGGCAGACACCGCCTTGAAGACCGCGAACTCCGGTTACCTGACCCGCCGTCTCGTCGACGTCGCGCAGGATTGCATCGTCACGCATGTCGATTGCGGCACCGAAAGCGGCCTGACCATGACGGCGATCGTCGATGCCGGCCAGGTCGTGGCCTCCATCGGCACCCGCGTTCTGGGCCGTACCGCGCTTGACGATATCGATCATCCGGTCACGGGTGAGCGCATCGTCGATGCCGGCAAGATGATCCTCGAGCCGGATGTCCTGGCGATCGAAAAGGCTGGTATCCAGTCGATCCGTATCCGCTCGGCGCTGACCTGCGAAATCCAGACCGGCGTTTGCGGCGTCTGCTACGGTCGCGACCTTGCACGCGGCACGCCCGTCAACATGGGCGAAGCCGTCGGCGTCATCGCGGCACAGTCGATCGGCGAGCCGGGCACCCAGCTCACCATGCGTACCTTCCACCTTGGCGGCACGGCGACCGTGGTCGACCAGTCGTTCCTGGAAGCATCGTATGAAGGCACGGTGCAGATGAAGAACCGCAACATGCTGCGCAACTCGGAAGGCGTTCTCGTCGCGATGGGTCGTAACATGGCGGTCACGATCCTCGATGAGCGCGGCGTGGAACGGTCCTCGCAGCGCGTCGCCTACGGCTCGAAGATCTTCGTCGATGACGGCGACAAGGTGAAGCGCGGCCAGCGTCTCGCCGAATGGGACCCCTACACCCGTCCGATGATGACGGAAGTGGAGGGTACCGTTCACTTCGAAGACGTCGTCGACGGCATCTCGGTTCTGGAAATGACCGACGAGTCCACCGGCATCACCAAGCGTTCGGTCATCGACTGGCGCTCGACGCCGCGCGGTACGGACCTGAAGCCGGCCATCGTCATCAAGGACAAGAACGGCGCTGTCGCCAAGCTGTCCCGCGGTGGCGAAGCTCGCTTCCTGCTCTCGGTCGACGCGATCCTGTCGGTCGAGCCGGGGCAGAAGGTCTCCCAGGGTGACGTTCTTGCCCGCTCGCCGCTGGAAAGCGCCAAGACCAAGGACATCACCGGTGGTCTGCCGCGCGTTGCCGAACTGTTCGAAGCCCGTCGTCCGAAGGACCACGCCGTCATCGCTGAGATCGACGGTACCGTTCGCTTCGGCCGCGACTACAAGAACAAGCGTCGCGTGCTGATCGAGCCGTCGGAAGACGGTGTTGAGCCGGTCGAGTACCTGATCCCGAAGGGCAAGCCCTTCCACCTTCAGGACGGCGACTATATCGAAAAGGGTGACTACATCCTCGACGGTAACCCGGCACCGCACGACATCCTGGCGATCAAGGGCGTGGAAGCACTCGCTTCCTACCTCGTGAACGAAATCCAGGAAGTCTACCGTCTGCAGGGCGTTGTGATCAACGACAAGCACATCGAGGTGATCGTTCGCCAGATGCTGCAGAAGGTCGAGATCACGGATGCCGGTGACTCGACGTACATTGTCGGTGACAACATCGACCGTATCGAGCTGGAAGACGTCAACGATCAGCTGATCGAAGAGGGCAAGAAGCCGGCATACGGCGATCCGGTCCTCCTCGGCATCACCAAGGCTTCGCTGCAGACCCCGTCGTTCATCTCGGCCGCATCGTTCCAGGAAACCACCAAGGTTCTCACGGAAGCTGCGATCGCCGGCAAGACCGACGGCCTGCAGGGCCTGAAGGAAAACGTCATCGTCGGCCGCCTCATCCCGGCCGGTACCGGTGGCACGATGACCCAGATCCGCCGCATCGCGACGGCCCGCGACGAGATGATCCTCGACGAGCGCCGCAAGTCGACCGGCGCCGGCGTCGCAACCCCGATGCTGGCGGACCTCGCCGGCGGCGAGGGTGCCGCAGCTGAGTAAGGCTGAATCTTCCGAAACTGAAAACGCCGGGCGTTGTGCCCGGCGTTTTGTTTTGGAGCCTCCCGTTAAGAGTGCTCTATCGGCAGATTTGCTCACCCGTTCCGGGGAGAGTCCGAAGGGGGCAGGGCGTATCGATCGACGACCGAGAGGCGCCGGACAAGGTCGCTTTGCCCGGAGCTGCCGGTTTTGGCATAAACGACCTTGGCGGTGCTGCGCACCGTTTCGTAGGAAATCTGCAGCCGTTTGGCGATTTCGGGGAGGGGCAGTCCCTTCTGGATTTCGATGGCGATGCGCGCTTCGCCGCGGGTCAGGTCGTAGAGCCCCTTCAGAATGCGCAGATCGTCCACGGCGGATGCCGAGGGCTGGGCGATCAGAACGATGGCGGTGCCTTGCGGTGAAAAATCGAGTGCGTGTCCGCAAAGCGGAATGACATGCACGATGCAGGCCTGCTCTTCCTCCGTTGCCGGCAGAGGAACCGATTTGATCCGGTCGTGCCCCGTGATCTCCGAGAGCGCTTGATAAAGCAGCCGATTGGCGCCTTCGTCCCTGAGGTGGATGCGGTTCTGGGCGCGGACGGAGACGC
>NZ_JBLZPK010000021.1:0-5738 GCF_049199905.1 Shinella sp. M27 | reverse complement strand
CCCCCCGCGGCCATGAACAATGGGTTCGTCGACAGCACACGCCCATTGCCCTGCACGATGGCTGCGGGTGCGCCGATCGCATTCAGCCCGGTCGCCAGAAGGTCGGCCTTCTGTTGATCCAGCTCGGTGGCGAGCAGAAGGCTGCGCGCGATATGCGGCCGCAGCGTGTTCAGAAGGCGGACCGTCTCGTCGCTGATCGGGCCGCTTGTGAGGTGCTGCTCGAAGCACACGCTGATCTCGATATCCTCAGGGCCGCTGATCAGCGTCGCCGTGGCGCATCCAAGGCCGCGCGGAACCAGAAAATCGCGATAGATCGGCAGCTCGCGCCTCTCCTCGGCGGTAAAGAGATCGGCATCGCGGACGAAGGAAAACTGCCCCTCCCGGTTGGCCTTTTCAAGCCTGATGTTCTTCGTGGCCCAGCCCTCGGCCGCGAATTCCTCGATGGTTTCCATGAAATCGGCGGTTCCGATCCACCGGCGCTCGTCAGTTGCCTTCCAGGTAAGGGCGCCGCCCCAGAATCCGCAGTCCCGCGCGATCTTGGAAACGACGTCCGGCCACCGCTCCTTGAAAACCGCCGCCTCGTAGATTCTGCTGATGAGTTCGGATTCGATCGTTTCCATGAATATTCCGACGTCGGGTGTGGGGGCTCCATCCGCGGTTCGACATGGTGGGGGCAATTTGCGGGAAAAACAAACGGATATCGGCTGCAAAGCCGTCCCTAGGGTAATTTCGGTTCGGAACTCATTCTCGCAAAGGGTGTGGCCGGCGTTTTTTGACGAATGCTCACCCAATTGGGGGGCAATTCTCGCTCGCCGCGATGATAATCGATTCCGGGAGTGCTTCGATGAGATTGCGGTATTGCTGACCACATGCCGACATTGAGTGTCGATATGGTCACGCATTTCGTCACATGAGAATGCGCAAGGGAAGCGAACCGCCCTTGCGGCCGGTCACGGGGCTGATCCGGCTGGGCGGTATTTCGTTCACCAATGCGTCGGCGCAGGCATTGCTCTCTCAATGCCTGCGCCATTTCACTTATGCGAAGCGGATGATCGCCACTTCGCCTTCCAGTGCGCCCTTGTAGGCCGAGGCGTGCGGCTCGTCTTCGGGCTGGCCGTTCAGCGTGCCGATCTGGTCGAGGTCGGCTTCCAGGAAACCTTCTTCCGAAAGCGCGTTCAGCGCCTCACGCACGGCGCTGTCGTCGTCGGGAGCCCGCAGCATGACGTGGATGTCGATGCCCTCGTCGCCCTCGCGCTCATAGGCCTTGCCGATAATGATGAAGACCATCGGCTCGTCGCCGAGCGTGTTATTGTCGTTGTCGGCGCTGGACGCCATGGCGGGCTCCTTTCGGGTCAATGTTTCAGGTTGTATAAAGGGTAGGGCGGCAAGACCCAATGACAAAATGCGGGCCGATGCGACTCAGGACGATAGAATCGGTGGATGCATTTGCCGCCGGCTGACTCTCGCCGGTTGATTCCGTCTTCATGCTTTCTTAATGTTCCAGGGCAATGGCTGAAGCCGCTCGAAGTGCCGCCGATGGGACAGGGCAGGCGGCCGGAAGCCCTGCTTCTCAGGCAGGCCAGCCATTCCGCGGCGGGATTCTTTCGCCGCGCCCCTTGACCTTTTGCCCTTAACTCAGTAGACCGCACGCCATCAGAGCCTATGTGAGGCTGGCTGGTTCGGAATGACTCGTTCTGAAGTTCGCCTCAAACAGGGCTCGACGCACGTTGAGAACATGAATGCTGCACGCATGACGCGGTTATATCGCGTCCTCTGCCTATCAAAGGTCATCCGCTCAAGCGGATCGGCCTTTTATTGCGCATGAACACGCGTGTGGCCATGAGCATTTTGCAGGCAAGCGGTACGCTTGGCGTGGCATAAATGCGTAACCGACTATGCAGGGGCGGCCCGCCGCCCCAAATCCGCCCGCAAGGGTAATGAGACACGATAAGGGATGGGTCTATGCCTACCGTAAACCAGTTGATCCGCAAGCCGCGCCAGGCGTCGGTTAAGCGCAACAAGGTTCCTGCCCTGCAGGAAAACCCCCAGAAGCGCGGCGTTTGCACCCGCGTCTACACGACGACCCCGAAGAAGCCGAACTCGGCTCTGCGTAAGGTTGCCAAGATCCGCCTGACCAATGGCTTCGAAGTCATCGGTTACATCCCGGGCGAAGGTCACAACCTGCAGGAACACTCCGTCGTCATGATCCGTGGCGGCCGCGTAAAGGACTTGCCGGGCGTTCGTTACCACATCATCCGCGGCGTTCTCGACACCCAGGGCGTCAAGAACCGCAAGCAGCGTCGTTCGAAGTACGGCGCGAAGCGTCCGAAGTAATACAGTAACCAGCGCCATTTCGCTGGCCAGATCATTCAAGATTGAGAGACAAAAAGTATGTCCCGTCGCCATAGAGCAGAAAAGCGCGAGATCAACCCGGACCCGAAGTTCGGCGATCTCGTAGTCACCAAGTTCATGAACGCCATCATGCTGGACGGCAAGAAGTCCGTCGCCGAAACGATCGTTTACGGCGCCTTCGATGTCGTGCAGGGCAAGGCCAAGCAGGATCCGGTGACGGTTTTCCATTCGGCTCTCGACAACGTCGCGCCGCACGTCGAAGTGCGTTCGCGTCGCGTCGGTGGTGCGACCTACCAGGTTCCGGTCGACGTTCGTCCGGAGCGCCGTCAGGCTCTCGCAATCCGTTGGCTGATCGCAGCTGCCCGCAAGCGTAACGAAACGACCATGGTCGAGCGCCTTTCCGGCGAACTCATGGACGCAGCGAACAATCGCGGCAGCGCAGTGAAGAAGCGCGAAGACACGCACAAGATGGCTGACGCCAACCGTGCATTCTCGCACTACCGCTGGTAACCGAAACTAACGTCTCGAAAGGAGTCCGAAATGGCTCGCGAATACAAAATCGAAGACTACCGTAATTTCGGTATCATGGCGCATATCGACGCCGGCAAGACGACGACGACCGAACGTATCCTCTACTACACCGGCAAGTCCCACAAGATCGGCGAAGTCCATGACGGCGCCGCTACCATGGACTGGATGGAGCAGGAGCAGGAACGCGGCATCACGATCACGTCGGCTGCCACCACGACCTTCTGGAAGGGCCGTGACGGCAAGACCCGCCGCTTCAACATCATCGACACCCCCGGCCACGTCGACTTCACCATCGAAGTCGAACGTTCGCTGCGCGTTCTCGACGGTGCGATCGCTCTTCTCGATGCCAACGCCGGTGTTGAGCCGCAGACGGAAACCGTCTGGCGTCAGGCTGAGAAGTACAACGTTCCGCGTATGATCTTCTGCAACAAGATGGACAAGACCGGCGCGGACTTCTACCGCTCGGTGTCCATGATCAAGTCGCGTCTCGGTGCGATCCCGGTCGTCATGCAGCTGCCGATCGGCGCTGAAAGCGACTTCAAGGGCGTCATCGACCTGATCGAGATGAATGCTCTCGTGTGGCGCGACGAATCGCTCGGCGCCCAGTGGGACGTCGTCGAAATCCCGGAAGACATGAAGGCCCAGGCCGAAGAATACCGCGAGAAGCTTATCGAGACCGTCGTCGAAATCGACGAAGCCGCGATGGAAGCCTATCTCGAAGGTAACTACCCGGACAACGACAAGATCCGTGAACTCGTTCGCCGCGGCACCATCGATGTGAAGTTCCACCCGATGTTCTGCGGTACCGCGTTCAAGAACAAGGGCGTTCAGCCGCTGCTCGACGCCGTCGTCGATTATCTGCCGTCCCCGGCAGATATCCCGGCGATCAAGGGTATCGACGTGAAGACGGAAGCTGAAATCGAGCGTCACGCCGATGATGCTGAGCCGCTCTCCATGCTTGCGTTCAAGATCATGAACGACCCCTTCGTCGGTTCGCTCACCTTCGCCCGCATCTATTCCGGCAAGCTCGAAAAGGGCACGTCGGTCATGAACACGGTCAAGGAAAAGCGCGAGCGCGTCGGCCGCATGCTGCAGATGCACTCCAACTCGCGTGAAGACATCGAAGAAGCCTATGCAGGCGACATCGTTGCTCTCGCCGGCCTTAAGGACACGACGACGGGCGACACGCTCTGCGATCCCCTGAAGCCGGTCGTTCTCGAGCGCATGGAGTTCCCGGAACCGGTTATCCAGATCGCGATCGAGCCGAAGACGAAGAACGACCAGGAAAAGATGGGCCTCGCGCTCAACCGCCTGGCCGCCGAAGACCCGTCCTTCCGCGTCAAGACCGACGAAGAGTCCGGCCAGACGATCATTGCAGGCATGGGCGAACTTCACCTCGACATCATCGTCGACCGCATGCGTCGCGAGTTCAAGGTCGAAGCCAACGTCGGCGCTCCGCAGGTTGCTTACCGTGAGACGATCACGCGTAAGACCGAAAAGGACTACACGCACAAGAAGCAGACCGGTGGTACCGGCCAGTTCGCCCGCGTGAAGCTCGTATTCGAACCGAACCCGGATGGCGAAGATTTCCTCTTCGAATCCAAGATCGTCGGCGGTGCTGTTCCCAAGGAATACATCCCGGGCGTTCAGAAGGGTATCGAAAGCGTTCTGTCCTCGGGTCCGCTCGCAGGCTTCCCGATGCTCGGCGTCAAGGCGACGCTCATCGACGGCGCCTTCCACGACGTCGACTCCTCGGTCCTCGCCTTCGAAATCGCATCGCGTGCCTGCTTCCGTGAAGCATCGCGTGAAGCCGGTGCCCAGCTGCTCGAGCCGATGATGAAGGTCGAAGTCGTAACGCCGGAAGACTATGTCGGCGACGTTATCGGCGACCTGAACTCCCGTCGTGGCCAGATCCAGGGCCAGGAATCGCGCGGCGTCGCCGTCGTGATCTCCGCCAACGTGCCGCTGGCCAACATGTTCAAGTACGTGGACAACCTGCGCTCCATGTCGCAGGGCCGCGCCCAGTACTCGATGGTCTTCGACCACTATGCGCCGGTTCCGTCGAACGTCGCGCAGGAAATCCAGGCAAAGTACTCCGGTCAGAAGTGACCGGGGTAACCCCCTAAAAATTTGTATGAATTTCCCCTCGCGGGATCACGAATGGAGAGCCGGAAATGGCAAAGAGCAAGTTTGAGCGCAACAAGCCTCACGTAAACATCGGCACGATCGGCCACGTCGACCACGGCAAGACGTCGCTGACGGCAGCGATCACGAAGTACTTCGGCGAGTTCAAGGCGTACGACCAGATCGACGCTGCGCCGGAAGAAAAGGCGCGCGGCATCACCATCTCGACGGCACACGTCGAATACGAGACGCCGAACCGCCACTACGCGCACGTCGACTGCCCCGGCCACGCCGACTACGTCAAGAACATGATCACCGGTGCTGCCCAGATGGACGGCGCGATCCTGGTCTGCTCGGCTGCTGACGGCCCGATGCCGCAGACGCGCGAGCACATCCTGCTCGCCCGCCAGGTCGGCGTTCCCGCGATCGTCGTGTTCCTCAACAAGGTCGACCAGGTCGACGACGCTGAGCTTCTCGAGCTCGTCGAGCTGGAAGTTCGCGAACTTCTGTCGTCCTACGACTTCCCGGGCGACGACATTCCGATCGTCAAGGGTTCGGCTCTGGCCGCTCTCGAAGATTCGGACAAGAAGATCGGTGAAGACGCGATCCGCGAGCTGATGGCCGCTGTCGACGCCTACATCCCGACGCCTGAGCGTCCGATCGACCAGCCGTTCCTGATGCCGATCGAAGACGTGTTCTCGATCTCGGGCCGTGGTACGGTTGTGACGGGC
>NZ_JBLZPK010000020.1:0-27271 GCF_049199905.1 Shinella sp. M27 | reverse complement strand
GTTCACGCTTTTGGCCACAACGTCGACCCTTTCCCACAAATGGCCATGGATATCGGGTTCCTCGGTGCAACCATCGCGGATGCCGCCGGGTTGCCGGGGAATGAAGCTCAGGACGCGCTTTTGGTGCTGCGAGACCGGTGCCGCGGAGCTTACCACGCCTGTGCGGACAAGGACCTTGTCTGGGACCATCTACGCCAATTGGCGAATTCCGGTATGCTGAAAATGCCAGGCGTGGGAGTTGGGGGGCCGGGCTCAACGGCCGTCGCGGCACTGCCGTGACAGTATAAACCGATATATCAAAAGCTGGCAGTTCACCGAGCGCTCCCCGCCGGTTGTCAATTCCCTCTAAGGAACAAACGGCGTCCCGCGCGGTTTGTCGATCGCGGCCGATGTGTTCCTTCCCAGCCCACCGAGCCCGACCGCACGAAAGGCCGCTTGATCCCCCTGGGCGGCCTTTCGTTTGCCGTCTTTGATGGCACCATCCTTGAAACGGTGCCCTTCCAATCATTTTAGGGCTGCACTAAGGTTTGAGCCTCCGGGCTCCACCCCAACGACTTGCAGTGATCCTCAGCAGCTCGCATTGCCTCCCGCTGGCTGGCGAATGGCCCTTCAAGATAGTGCGACCGCCCTCGAAACTCGACGAACACACCTTTCTTTAGAACGTCGTAGATAATCTGCATCCCGCTTTCGTACTTCATGTGGTGGAAGCCGGCGTGACGCTGCAGGCATTGTAGATGGCGTCCTCGGAGCATCGCCTGAACCGGGGATCGATCTGCCTTCCCGCGGCTCGGCGACCATCGGCGGCATGGCTTCGACGAACGCCGGAGGGATTTCGGCCTTCCGGTCCGGGGTCATGCGGCATCGTATCCTTGGACTGGAGGCCGTGCTTGCGGATCGCTCAATCTATTCCGACCTGACCCGCGTCGTGAAAAACGCCGCCGGCTATGATCTGAAGCATCTGTTTGTCGGCGCGGAAGGCACGCTCGGCGTGATACCGCGGATTGCCGTCAAGCTCGAACCCCAGCCCTTGGCCACCGCGACAGTGCTGTTCGGCCTGGCCTCGGTGGATGCAGCACTCGAAACGGTTCGCCGTGGACTCGATGCCGAATACGGCCATCTACGCGCCGCGGAAGCAATCTGGCACAGCTATTTCCGCCTGACCTCCAGCCACCATCGCTGGTCGGCTGTGGACTACGCCACCGACCATCCCGTCAATCTGCTGATGACACTCGGCGGCGCGGACGAGGTCGCCTTGCAATCGGAGCTCGCGCGCATCTACGAGGACGTGACTGCCGTTCACCCCGAAACCTCGGCCGTCATCGCATCTTCGGGCGCGCAGGAGGCCGATCTCTGGCGGCTTCGCGAGGACACGGACCTCATCTACCGGCAGCATCCGGGCGCGCCATCCTACGACGTCTCCATCCCCCTCTCGCAAATCGCATCCTATCTCGAACGATGCCTTGCCGATCTGAAGGCAATCGATACCGCGTTCGATCCCTACGTCTTCGGCCATCTTGCCGACGGAAACTCCACATCGTTCTCAACAGCACCGGCAGCGACATTCCGGCCGGAAAGGCATGTGCCGTCGAGGAGGCGATCTACCGGGGCATCAGAGAGCTGGGCGGGTCGTTTTCAGCCGAGCACGGGATCGGCGCGAAGCGGGTGGCGCCGCTATCGGCTTTATCCGACCCGGCAAAACTCGCCCTGATGCACCGAATCAAAGGCGCGCTCGACGCGCCGGCGCTTCTCAATCCCGGAAAGGTGCTGAATTGACTGTGAGAGAGTCATTTAGAAGATCAACGCTTATGGGGTAGCGCTTGAACTTCGACCGCTTCGGCTTGTCGCCCTCCACATCAGGCAGGCGCGATATGCCATGCCGTTGTAGGCACCGGTGCAGTGCGGATCGTGTCAGGTGGGGGATCGAGGGCTGCAGGGCGTAAAGACAATCGTCTAAGGGCAGAAGCGTATGACGCCGGAATGCCACGACCATCGCCTCTTCGGCTTCGGTGAGGACGGTTGACCGCGGCTCTGACGGCCCCGTCTTCATATCCTCGACCGTCGCACGCTTGCGCCACTTCGCAACGGTCTTGGGGTTGATGCCCAACTCCCTGCTCAGTTGCGCGAGCGAAGCTTGCGATCGCTGTATTGCTGCTCGGACAGCGTGCGTGGTCGTGGCGCTTCCGTGACGAATTTGTCCCATAGGGCATCCTTCCATTCCAAGGAAAGGATCGCACCATCAAACCATGGGATCAAACACCTAGGGCGCACGGCAGCGCTATAACCTCGTGCGGCTTATACCTGCACGCGGCGTGCCATGGTTTCCACATGCAGGACATCACGAATTTCTCCAAGTATTTCTATCCCCCTTGCCGCTCTGTCCGCGCGGCATCGGTCGATGTCCTCGTCTGTCGCGCCAGGAGGATGTGGCCTCAATGTCTCTTTTTCGACGATATCGCAAAGAATGTTCGTCAACACAAGATTCTGATCCCTAAATGCATTCCACTCAATTGGATTTCTCCGTCGGCCGCCTAGCTGCAATGATGTTACCGGCCTTGGCGATGAACTCCGGGCCTTTGTCGGAACGAATGTGCGTCGGGATGCCCCTTGGGATGAATAAGTCAGGCCTACCACAAAACGGTCAGGCGCTGGTCGTCATGCGGCATACGTCCTGATCTGGATGGTGTTCGTCAGGATCGCCACAAGCGCGGCTATCGCGTTAGCACATCCGCTTATCGCAATGGCCGGGAAGTAACTGTTGCTAGCGTCGTGGATATAACCGGCGATGCTAGGGCCAATGAGCGTGCCAATCGCAACGCTCGTGTAAAGTATGCCGATCGTCCCCCCAACATTGTGTTGGCCGAAATGATCGGCGACCACTGCCGGCAGCACTGCGACCCAGCCGCCGTAGAACAATCCGAACAGCAAGGCGAAGGCGGCAAGGGCCAGCGGCCCGGCCGCGAAGGCCCAGACCGCAAGCGAAGCCGCTATCCCTACATACATTGCAACCAGGAAGGTATCACGGCCCAAGCGATCCGCGAGCCCTCCAAGGCAGAAGCGACCCGCCGTGCTGCCAACGCCAATCGCGCTCAAGAGGAGGACCGCGGCGGTCGGAGAAATGTGGTGATCGACTGCAAACGGTACTAGATGAACGAAGGGAATGAACACGCCGATTGCGCTCAACAGGCATGCTACGTACATGCCGATAAATCGTGGGGTGCGTATCGCATCCTTGACCGAAACTCCCTCCCTTGCCGCCGGGCTCGCTATGCCGTGTTCAAGCACGGCTCCGTCCGGCAGGAGACCCCGTCGCCCCGGATCGCTTTCGAGCAGTAGTGAGGCGGCAACACCAACGGTTGCGGCCGCGCCACCGAGCACCAGGTAGGCTTCTCTCCAGCCAAGCGTCGATATAAGCCACGTCGCCAGAGGCGGCATGACAAGCGTACCGCACCCAATACCGCTGACCGCAAGACCCGATGCCAACCCGCGTCGCGTGATGAACCAACGCTGAACTGCGCCGAGGGCGGGCACATAGGAGCACCCTACGCCCAGACCTATACCGAGCCCGTAGGCCGCATAGGCTTCGGCGATGGTACGCGCCTGCCCCGCCAAGGCAAGGCCGAGCCCGACCAGCACCATCCCCATAACGCAGAGCGATCTTGCTCCAAATCGGTCTGCAATAGGACCGGAAATCACGCCCAGGCAGAAGTACAGAAAGCCTGCAAACGAAAAGACGAGCGAGACCGATCCACGTGACGCTCCGAGATCTCGTTGCAAAACATCGATGAAAGCGCTGAAGGTGTAGGCGCTACCGAAGCCCACGAAAGTCAGCGTAAATGTTGCGGCGACGACGACCCAGCCGTAGAAGATGCCGCTGCGCTCCGGGGTTGCGTTCATGGTTGTCTACTCCTCAAGAGATTCTCGGGTGTCTTTGGTGCCAAGCCGTGCGCCCCTGGAACGCAGCTCCAGCGCGCACCAAGGTTAGTTCCCGAAAATGACCGGCTAGGAGTTGAAGACCGATCGGCATTCCATCCTTTGCAATGCCCGCTGGGAAAGTAAGTGCGGGGTGGCCGCTCATATCGAGAGGGCATGTAAACCGTTGCAGCCTGGCAATCAGATCAGGCTGCTCACCCAGTGTCGCGATGGCGGCGAGCGTCAGGGGAGCGAACGGCTGGACCGGGGTCAGGATCAGGTCGACCGTCGCACATAGAACCTCGACTTCAGCGCGGAAAATCGCTCGACGCAGAAGTATCTGTTGATACTCAGCCTCCGAGACGGCTTTGCCCATTTCAATAACACCCGCAAGGATCGGCCCGTACAAAGCCCTGTTCTTCGCAAAGTAACGCTCGTGAACGACCGCCGCCTCCGCGGCGCAGTTCGGCACCCAATCGGCAATCATTTGCCTTACGTCGGGGAACGTGATTTCGACCATGTGCGCGCCGAGGTCGGAAAAAACGGCGGTAGCGGCTGCGAGAGCAGCCCGTGTCTGGGGCTCCACATCCTCACTATTCAACCGTGGATCAAAGCCAATCCGCAGGCCGTCGATCCCGCTGCGTGAAGCGGAGCAGAAATCCGGCACTGGTTGCGCCGCCGCGGTAGGGTCCTTCGGATCGCTCCCTGCAATGGCGCCAAGCATGACCCCTGCGTCGATGGCACTTCGCGCGATTGTACCAATGTGGTCGAGAGAGGGTGCGAGATCAAAGACGCCATGCCGGCTGACACGTCCCCATGTCGGTTTGAGGCCGGTGACCCCATTTGCGGCCGAGGGCCACCGGATCGATCCGCCAGTGTCCGACGCGATCGCACCGAAACAAAGGCCCGCCGCCGTCGCGACTGCTGAACCACTTGAGGAAATCCCGGCCCAGTAGTCCCCGTTCCACGGATTTACAGGCGGGGTTATTGCCGGATGATAGTCTGAATAGGCGCCCTCGGTCATTTGCGTCATGCCGATGATGATCGCCCCGGCCTGTTTCAGTCGTCTGACGACTGTGGCGTCTTCGTCCGGAATGAAGTTTTGATGGACAAGTGTGCCGGCACGGGTCCGTTGGCCCTCGACCCAGCATAAATCCTTGACGGCAATGGGAACACCATGCAGCGGGCCACGATGGCATCCGGCTGCGAGTTCTTCGTCCGCTGTTTTCGCCTGCTCTAATGCACTCGCTTCCATCACCTGCGAATAGGCGTGGAGGTCCGGATCTAGATCGGAGATGAGGTGAAGTTGGGCCTTAGTGATCGCCAGCGAGGAGGTGCCCCCATTTCTGATCGTGTCGCCGACTTCTGTGAGAGTAAGCAAAGTGAGGTCAGCCGAAGTCATCACCATTCCAACTGCCTCGGAACCGGGTATCGCATGCATTAGAAAATCTGCCTCCATCTAACCGCCCTCCCCTGTTCATGGCGAACAAGACAGCGGTGATGAAGCGTGATAGAGCATACCTACAGGGCTGCACAAACCAGATTTCCTCCTGCAAATAACATAGAAAATCTAATTCATGAATCGTGACATTCCACCGCTCAATGCACTGAAGGCGTTCGAGGCAGCAGCACGCCATCTCTCGGTCAAGATGGCGGCCGATGAGCTTTGCGTCACGCCCGGCGCTATCAGCCAGCTACTTAAGTCGCTGGAGGCTCATCTCGGGGTAAAACTGTTCAAGCGGGTGACACGCGGCATCTTCTTGACGGATGCGGGCCGGGACTATCTGCCAGCAGTCCGCAACGCCTTTCGACAGATCGCCGAGGCCACACGACGGGTCAGGTCATCCGCCGACGACGGCATATTGACGGTCAGCGCTACACCGTTTTTTACATCCTCCTGGCTCGTGCCACGCATGCAATCTTTCCGGGAAAGCAATCCCGATATCGATCTTCAAATCGTCACAAGCAGCGCCCTCGCGGACTTCTCACGCAGCAGCGTCGACGTCGCCGTGCGCCATGGTATCGGCCGCTATCGGGGCTTGCGCAGCGACCACATCATCGCCGTTGAAATGGTTGCCGTGGCGGCCGCCGGTCTCGTTGAACGCCTCGGCGCCCCCCGATGCGCGGCGGATCTGGTCGGCTGGCCACATGTCCAAGATGCCGATCGAAAGGGGTGGAGCCTTTGGTTTCAGGCGAATGGTGTGGAAGAATTCCGCTCCCCCCGCGGCCCCTCATTTGACGATAGCAGCCTTATTCTAAAGGCGATCCTTTCTAGTCAGGGAGCGGGGTTACTGCCCGTTGCAATGATTGCGGCGGAACTTGCGAGCGGCGACTTGGTGCAGCTCCTGGATGCCACTTTGATTGACGACCTTGCCTATTACTTGGTGTGCCCTGAGCATACACAGGACAACCGAAAGGTCGCGATCTTTCGCAACTGGATTCTGAATGTAAGTTGATGAGCGCATCGACATCAACCTTGCGGTGCGACCTGCCTGGTCGTCACAATCGAGACCTGGATCAACTTCGCTAAGCTGGCTCATGGCCCCCGTTTTTCCCGGGTGACGGGTCGAGGTATGGCCTCATTTTTCTAATGGCTACCACCAGATATCGTCATTTGGCTTGGGCCTATGCAGCCTGTATCAACATGGCATCGGGTCGTCCACGATAGAGGCGGACAGCAAAAAGTATTGAGCATGGCAGGCTGCGGCATGGGCGCGGCTGGATTTTTCCTATGCCAAAACTGCGCGAACAGGTTGGTCTATGATTATTATCGTGAATTCCTTAAACGCCGCATTTAATATAATACTGCTGACCGCAGCAATTGCATTGGCCACGGTCCATAGTCTTACGGGAACCCTCCCAGATTATAACGCGCTGACACATTGGAAGCCATCACTTACTTCACGCCTCTATGCGAGGGACGGCTCGGCTCTCGCCGAATTTGCAAGGCAGAGGCGGCTTTTCCTACCACTTGAGCGGATTCCCGCACGGGTGCGTGCCGCGTTTCTCGCAGCGGAGGACAAGAATTTTTATCAGCATCCCGGTATTGACTTGCAAAGCGTCGCACGTGCGCTGTTATCCAATGTCGGGAAAGCTCTCTCCGGCGACCGGCTCGTCGGCGCCTCGACGATCACGCAGCAGGTCGCCAAGAATTTCCTGCTGAATTCCGACCGCACCTTCGAGCGCAAGCTCAAAGAGGCACTGGTGGCACTGCGGATCGACCAGAGTTTTAGCAAAGATCAGCTCCTGGAGCTTTATCTTAACGACATCTATCTCGGCGTCGGCGCCTACGGTGTGGCGCAGGCTGCTCTCAGCTATTTCGGCAAAGGCGTGGATGAACTCACTATTGCGGAGGCGGCCTATCTGGCAGCGCTCCCGAAGGGGCCGAACAACTACCATCCCCTAGACGCCCGCGAGAAGGCAGTCGGCCGGCGCAACTGGGTCATTGCGCAGATGCAGGAGAATGGGTTCATTCGCCGCGAAGAGGCCGCCAAGGCTGTTGAGGAGCCACTTTTGGTCAAACTCAACGATGACCGCCCGACCACGCCGCTGAACGATTATTTCACGGAAGAGGTGCGACGGTTCCTGCTTGCGCAATACGGTGGCGAAGGCCTCTACACCGCAGGCTTCACCATTCGCACGACACTCGATCCCTATCTCCAGGCGACCGCAATGCGCGCCCTGCGTAAAGCGCTGGTCGACTATGATGAGGCGAAGGGTTACCGCGGACCGGTCGCGCGGTTGACAGACGGTGAAACCTGGCAGCATGCGCGGAAAAGGACAAAGCCTCTTGCCGATGTTCCGGAATGGCAGCTCGCCCTCGTCACCGAGGTCTCCGCGAACGCATTGACGGTGCAGATCGATGGGACCGTGAGAGCGGTTCTCATGGACAAGGCAAATCGCTGGGCTTTGTGCCGGCCTTCTGACGGCCGCCGTCGCTGTGCCAACGATTCCTTTCCGGTCTTTTCAACGGGGGACGTGGTCTACGTTGAAGAAACGAAAGACGGATACCGCTTGCGTCAGCCCCCGGAGGTTCAAGGCGCGCTCGTTTCTATGGAGCCCAGTACGGGCCGCGTTATCGCCATGGCAGGAGGTTTTTCCTACGCGCAATCACAGTTCAACCGGGCGACGCAAGCCTACCGCCAACCCGGCTCGTCGTTCAAACCCTTCGTCTATGCCGCCGCACTTGATACCGGCTACACACCGACAACTCTTGTGCTTGATGGCCCACTTGCCATACCCGATGGTGCCGGACGCATATGGCGGCCAAAGAATTACGATGGTCGCTCTGGCGGACCGTCCACCCTACGTGTCGGCTTAGAGAACAGCCGCAATCAAATGACCGTTCGGCTCGCCAAGGCCGTCGGCATGGATGTCGTAGTTGATTACGGCAAACGCTTTGGCCTCTACGATCAACTGCAACCCTATCTGCCCATGTCGCTTGGGGCGGGCGAGACCACATTGATGCGCCTCGTCTCAGCCTATTCCGTAATCGCCAATGGCGGTCGAGACGTGCGCCCGTCGATGATCGACAGGATCCAGGACCGTAGCGGTCGCACCATCTTCCGACAGGACTCCCGGTATTGTCCAGATTGCAATGTATCGGCCTGGAGCAGGCAACCAGAGCCCGAGATCACAGACGATAGGGATTACGTCCTCGATCCGATGACAGCCTACCAAATCACCTCCATGCTGCAAGGCGTCGTTGAGCGCGGAACAGCACGCAGCGTTAAGGTTCTAGGCGTGCCGGTCGCTGGCAAGACAGGCACGACCAACGACGAGAAGGACGTCTGGTTCGTCGGTTACACACCAGAGTTGGTGACCGGCATTTTCATAGGCTACGACATCCCGAGGCATCTGGGCTCAGGCGAAACCGGCGGAGGGCTTGCCGCCCCAGTTTTCATCGACTTCATGAAGGTGGCCCTCGCCGGCCGCAAGCGCATTGAGTTCATCCCGCCGAAAGGCATGGCGTTCCACCGCATCGAACGACGCAGCGGCGTTCCGTCCGAGGGCACCGGCTCCCTCCTCGAAGCCTTCAAACCCGGCACAGGCCCTTGCGCGGCCAGCTGCGGCGTGATCGGCGAAGAGGACAGGGCACCCGATGTGAGCGATCGTCCTGAGGGTATCGACGAGCCCTTGCGAGCGCGCCTTCTCGAAAGTACCGGCGGGCTTTACTGACCATGGCAATCCATCGTCCTACCGTCGCGCACAGATCGTCAATGCGCAAACGCACGGTCGTAATCATGGGCGTTTTTTCCATCGCTGTCCTGACGATTTTGGGTCGACTCATCCATCTGGGCGTCCAGGCTCCGCCAGAACAGGTTTTCACACTCAGAAACAGCACGAACGGCCGGCCAGCGATCCTGGACCGTAATGGTGTCGTGCTGTCCATGGACATTCCGATTACCAGCGTCTACGCCTCGCCGCGTGTCATGGTGGATATCGACGACGCGGTCGAACGCATTACCGCGACCCTTCCGGACCTCGACCGAAAGCAACTCCATCGCCGCCTGTCGGCCAGAGGCGCTTTCGCCTGGATCAGGCGACACATCACCCCCAAGGAAGAGCAGGCTCTTTGGAACGCCGGCATTCCCGGTCTCAGCTTCCAGCGTGACAAGAAGCGGATCTACCCCAACGGTACACTCGCGGCGCATGTGCTCGGGGCGGTCAATGTCGACAATATCGGTATTTCGGGCCTCGAGAAATGGATTGAAACCAACGGGCTCGCAACGCTGCGGCAAAGCGGCATCGATCTCAAGAGCAGCGCCCTCAATCCCATCATGACCTCGCTGGATATTCGCGTTCAGTATGCGCTCGAAGACGAAATCGGGAAGGCCATAAAGAGGTACGCCGCCAAGGCTGGCGCAGGTCTCGTCCTCGATGTGAACACGGGAGAAATCCTAGCGCTGGCCTCTCTGCCGACCTTCGATCCGAATGCACCGGCCGACGCCCTGAAACCCGATCGAATCAACCGGATCGCCGCGTCCGTCTTCGAGATGGGATCGACCTTCAAAGCGCTGACGACGGCCATGGCTCTGGAATCCGGTCAATATACGACGCGCTCAATGATTGACGCGAGCAAACCAGTCGCCTTCGGGCACATGCGTATCCGCGATTTCGAAGGCAAGTACCGGCCGCTTTCCTTACAGGAAGCGTTCATCTATTCCTCAAACATTTCCATGGCAAAGATCGCGATGCAGATCGGCAAGGACTATCATCAGGAATTCTTGCGTCGGTTCGGCCAGATGGAAACGCTCAGAACGGAGCTGCCGGAGACCGCAACGCCGATGCTTCCCCGGAAGTGGGGCGACATCACCACAGCAACCGCGTCTTTCGGGCACGGTATTGCCGTTACCCCCCTTCAGGCGAGCATGGGCGTCGCCGCACTCGTCAACGGCGGCACACTGATCCGTCCGACCTTTATCAAGGGCGATCCAGTCGAGACGCGCAAGCTCGCCTCCAGACTCGTCAGCCCGAATGCGAGCGAGGCGATGCGCTTCCTGCTCTTCCTCAACGCCGAACAGGGTTCAGCCCGCAACGCCCGCATCATCGGCTACCGGATCGGCGGGAAGACGGGCACAGCTGAGAAGGTCGTCGGCGGGCGTTATTCGAAGACGCTGAATATCACCTCCTTTATGGGTGTGGTGCCGGTGGAAGAGCCCCGATTCCTTATACTCACCCTTCTCGATGAGCCGAAGGGACTTCCCGAAACCCACGGATTCCGGACGTCAGGCTGGAACGCCGTGCCGCTAGGCGGAGCTGTGCTCAAGCGCGTTCTGCCCATGCTTGGACATATGCCCTCCTTCGACGGACACACCGATCCATTCAGCGCGTTCCGCTGACGGCGTAGTCGACCAATCACGGGAGCGGGAAAAGGTGGGGGTCAAGCCGCAGTGGTAAGCTTGGCTTGTTTGTGACGACCAGACAATCGAGGTGGAGTGGCGTTACGAAGTGAAGTCGTACTTCAATGAGGCCTTAGAGTTCGAATTCACCCAGAACGAGATGCGCAGCGCCGCCGAGTGCGCTTCGGACGGTAGCAAGAAGTACAGGATTTTGTACGTCCCCTATGCGACCGGTGCGTTCGGCATGGACATCGACATTCTCGATATCCGCGGCGTGGTAGATTTTCTCCTTCAGGAGGCAAACGCGATTGCTGCGAATGGGCGCAAAATCAAGCCCAAAGCTGAACCCATAGGCATAGAAATCAACCACCATCTCTCGCCTTGAAGGGATCCGAACTAGAAGTTTTCGACACCAGACAACTAACTCGTTGAATCTTAATGGCGGCGGAATGGAAGATGTCCCCGACCAGCGTGGTCTGATCTCGACCCGATCGCCACTTTGCGCCGGTTGCGGTCATGTCGGACTGTGTTTTCGCGTAGCAAGTCACACTCCAATTCGGCCTGTGGCGCTGCCACGATGTCTCCCAATAGACGGGCCTGCCATTGTGTGGCGGGATGGCTTTGCAGATGCTTCCTAATACATCGTCTGCTTATAGTTTTCCTCCAACCCCGCATCGATCTTACTCATCTTCTCCTCCCCCGATGCGCCTGTCGTCTCATCAAGTATCATCTTGATCATGTCCAACACCAACGTCCGCGAAATCGACGTCGAAGAGGCCTCGATGACGCCAGCTAGGTGATTTGAGGGCTTAGCTCAAAAATAAGCACTAGGTGGACACCCGAGCGATCGGCGGAAAATGGCGGAAAAGGCACTCGGGCTGTTGTAACCACACTCCAAAGCCACATCGAGGACGCTTTTGCCTTCGGCGAGCATCGTCAAGGCATCGAGCATTCGTGCTTGTTGGCGCCACTGTCCGAAACTCATGCCGGTTTGCCGCTTGAACAGCCGCATGAAGGTCGCTCGGCTCATGTGGAGTAAGGCGGCGGCATCTTCAACGGAGAGCGTTTCCGCCAAATCGTTGCGGAACCGCTCGCACATCTGCGTCAGCTCGGGATGTTTCGGCGTCGGCAGATTGAGCGGCTGTGCTGGCTGGAAAGAAAGTTCCATCAGAAGCAGCCTGACGACGGCGTCCGTTCTGTCCCGGCTTCCAGGATTCTCAGCAAGGTTGGCGAGTTTCAGGATCAGCTCTCGCAAGAGAGGTGTGATTGCCACGACAAGGCATGCGTCGGGGAGCCCCTGCATACCGCTGGTGTCAATCAGAAGTGACCGGAATTGCACGCCCGCATGGCTCGACGTTTCGTGCTCCAGCTTCGGCGGAAGCCAGACGGCCCGGCTTGGCGGGACCACCCAGGTACCCTCGTCCGTCTTGATCGATACGACCCCACTGACCGCATAGAGAAGCTGAGCCTGTTCGTGACTGTGCTTCGGCCCCGAAAACCGGGGCCCGTCATGCGCGATGACGGCGATTTCGTCAGTAATGCTTACACCGGTCTTCAAAATTGATCCTTTCACGACGATAAATGATCATCAGGCGTTAGAATATCAATTTTGGGACCCATAAGGTAGGCCATCCAACAGCAGGAAGTTTTCGTCAGGTGTCCGCCCCAACTGCCTCATTGACCGCATCGAAGTGCCGCAATCAGCAGCATTCGGCGTGGTCGTTGCGCGCGCGGCCCATCCACTTCCCTGTGCGGTGATTTCCCATGCGCTGCGACTTACCGGCGGTCGTCGGGCCTGACGGCTTCCCGGCGATCGTAGTCGGCCGTGTCAAATCCTTCACACATCGCATCGCATCGCAACGGATAACGCCATGTTGACCAATCCAGAAATCAAATATCGCCCTTTCTTTTCTCCTATCGATTTGCAAGATCGCAAGTGGCCGTCCAACCGGCTTACGAAAGCGCCCCGTTGGCTGTCCACCGATCTGCGCGACGGCAATCAGGCGCTTGCCGATCCGATGGATGTCGAACGTAAGCTGCGCTTTTACGACATGCTGCTCGCCGTCGGCTTCAAGGAAATCGAGATCGCCTTCCCATCGGCGTCCCAGACCGAATTCGACTTCGTGCGCGCCCTGGTCGAAGAAGATCGGATTCCCGATGACGTAACGATTCAGGTACTGACCCAGTCTCGCAAGGACTTGATAGCCCGCACCTTCGAGTCGCTGGAGGGGGCGCGGCAGGCGATCGTCCATCTTTACAACGCAACGGCTCCGCTGTTTCGCCGTGTCGTTTTCGGGATGGAGCGGCACCAGATCGTCGATCTGGCCGTTACCGGCGTCACCGCGATGCTGGACGAAAGCCTGAAGCGGCCTGAAACCCACTGGACCTTCGAATACTCGCCAGAAACTTTCTGCTTCACGGAGCCGGACTTCGCCCTCGAGATCTGCGAACGGGTACTGGATGTTTGGCAGCCGACGCCCGAACGCCCCGCGATCCTCAACCTGCCGGCGACGGTAGAGGTGGCGCCCCCGAATGTGTATGCCGACCAGATCGAATGGTTCTGCCGCAATATCTCGCGCCGCGATGCGGTAGTCATCAGCGTTCATCCGCACAACGACCGGGGAACGGCCGTGGCAGCGGCCGAGCAAGCATTGCTTGCCGGTGCGGATCGTGTCGAGGGCTGCCTGTTCGGCAATGGTGAGCGGACCGGCAATGTCGATTTGGTGACGCTGGCATTGAACTTCTACACGCAGGGGGTCGATCCGAAACTCTATTTTCCGGCGATCCGCGACGTCGTGAAGACCGTCGAGCATTGCAACGGACTGCCGGTGCATCCACGCCATCCCTATGCCGGCGAACTGGTGCATACCGCCTTCTCCGGCTCGCATCAGGACGCGATCCGAAAAGGGTTCACCGCCCATGGGCAGCGCAACGACGGCATTTGGGAGATGCCCTATCTGCCAGTCGATCCGGCGGATATCGGTGAGGCCTATGAGGCTGTCATTCGCGTCAACAGCCAGTCCGGCAAGGGTGGCACCGCCTGGGTGGTCGAACAGGACAAAGGCCTGAAACTGCCGCGGTCGCTCCAGATCGATCTCAGCCGTCGTGTCCAGGAGTTCGCTGATAGCAGTGGCAAGGAAATCACGGCCGCGATGATCTGGTCGATCTTCGAAGAGGCGTACCATCTGACCGGTCCACAAGAGTTCGAGCTGGTCAGCTATCGCGATGGGAGTTCGCGTAAAACCGGGAACCAGCGCGTCTTTGCCGGACGCATCCGTCACAAAGGTCGCGAAATCGCGATCACGGGTCGCGGCAACGGTCTGATCTCCAGCGCCGTCTCGGCACTGGAAGAAGGCTGTGGTGTCGCGCTGGAGGTGCTCGACTATCACGAACATGCCCTGAAACGCGGCACGGATTCCCAGGCAGTCGCCTATCTCGAATGCCGCGCACCTGACGGCCGCAAGGTTTTCGGCGTCGGCATAGACGACGATATCGCCACGGCTTCGGTCAAGGCCGTGCTCAGCGCTGCCAGCTACGGCTGAGCTCTCTTCATGGCCAGGCTTTTGGAGCCTGGACGTAATCTCCCTCCCACTCAACCTCACACCAAGTAAACGAACATGAACGAAGAGACTCCAGTCTTCGTAGACTTACCACTTGGAAAAGAGTTGGTTCGTCGAAAGGCCTGCCTCCGACTTGTACGGCGAGCGGAAGTCCTTGTGGCCCGAACCCCATGCATATGGCAATTGCGGGATAGCCCGTCAGATTCCACGGCAGAGCGAAACTCGACTTTTCAAGATCATCCCAGAAGGTAACGTCGTCCATGCGCGGCGCTTCGGAGGCTGACGCGGTCGTTATCACCGCATCGAAACGCCCCATGAGGCTTGCAAAGTCGTCACACAGTTCCCCGGAGGCCAGACGAAAACGCTGTCGCGCCACGCGCCGTTACTGATTTAGGTGCCGAGGAAATCTGCCATTTCGGCATTGAAAAAGGTTTTGGTCCGCGGGCCTGCGAGGATCGGGTCGATCCGGCGTACACATTCCTGATAGTGCGGGGTCTTGCGGTGCTCGTCGACGGCTTCCGGCGAGGTGAACACTTCGTAGATCGTGAAGCTGTTTTCATCTTCGGGATTGCGAAGCACGTCAAAGCGCAAATTGCCCCGCTCCTGCCGGGTGCCCTCGTAATTGATGCGGAACGCCTCGAGAAACTCCGCGGCATGGCCCGGCTTGACGTTGATGCTGACCATCTGGATGAGCATGTCTTATTCCTTGTTATATGTTGAAGTCCTAGATGAAAGGGTCAAAGGCCCGGTGCTTTCCACATGGGGGTGGTGACGCACTCGTCGACGAGCTGACGCTGCAGCGCGTAGGCCCGTGCCCAGCGCTCGCCTGCCTCGTCATAGATGGCCTTGTGCGTGAAATCCGGCTCGAAGTGCCTGTCCCAGCGCACCCAGCCGTCCGCCACCTCGACGAAATTTCGGCGCAGGCCGATGCCGATGGCGGCTGCCGCCGCGCAGCCGAGCGCGGTCGCTTCCTTGACGACGGGCGTGACGACCGGAAGGCCGGTGGCGCTCGACAGGATCTGCGACCAGTGGGCGGATTTCGATGCGCCGGCGGCAAAGACGATCTTGTCGGGCGTTTTGCCCGACAGTTTGAAGATGGCCGCCAGATTGCGCGCCGCGACAATTGCCGCATTCTCCTGCAAGGCACGGAAGATCGCGGCCTTGCCGGATTTTTCCGGATCGATGGACAGGTTCAGCAGCGAAGGGGCTGCGTGATACCAGTTGCCGTAATGCATGACGTCGGAGAAGACCGGGATGATGCCGTGCGCGCCAACGGGCACGTTCGCCGCCTTTTCCTCCAGCAGCCGGTAGGCATCGCCGCCCGGGCCGGCCGCCGCCACCTCCTCCGCGCCAAAACTGTCGCGGAACCAGCGCATGACGATGCCGACGAAGAAGCTGATCGCCTCGGCCTGGTTGAGGCCGGTCACGAC
Source organism: Shinella sp. M27 (assembly GCF_049199905.1). NCBI lineage: Bacteria > Pseudomonadati > Pseudomonadota > Alphaproteobacteria > Hyphomicrobiales > Rhizobiaceae > Shinella > Shinella sp. M27. Next base: position 11,530 of record NZ_JBLZPK010000020.1, on the reverse strand, counting down.
GTGCGGATTGATGCGCAGGTCCATGGACGGGTCGGAGACGTCAGGACCGACATTCACGACCTGCTGCCAGAAGGTGCCGCCGAGCACGGCGCAATCGCCCTCGTTGACGACGCCGATGGCCGCAGCCCCGCTCTGGCAGTCGCCCCCGCCCATGACGACAGGCGTGCCGGAGGCAAGGCCGGTCTCATCGGCGGCCTTTTCCGTGACACGGCCGATGACCGTGCCGGGCTCGACGCTTTCGGGGAAGATATCGTCTCGCATGCCGGCCTTGGCCATGGCTTCCGGCAACCAGTCGCGTTTCGAAAGGCTGTAGAGGCCGGTCGTTCCCGCATTGGACGGATCGCTGGCGATGACGCCGGACAGGCGTGCGAGCACCCAGTCGGACAGCATGCTGATCCGGTCGATGCGGGCATAGACGTCGGACAGGTTGCGCTTCAACCAGAGCAGGCGCGGCAGTGCGCCGAGCGCGAAGGTCTGGCCGCTTTGCGTATACAGCTCGCTTTCGAGGTCCGGAAAATCGCGCTTGAGGTCGCGCACTTCGCTGCCGGCGCGGCTGTCGACATTGGCGCAGGCCCAGATTTCCCGTCCGCCGCGATCATAGGCGACGATGGCCTCGCGCATGCTGGTGGCGCTGACGGCGCGGATGTCGGCGGCCGCAATGCCGGCCTCGGCGATCGCCTGCCGGATGGCGCGCGAAAGTAGCGCCCAGTTGCCCTCCACGTCGAAATCCATCGAGCCGGGAAAGCGCGGATCGGTCTTGTGCCACCATTCGTGCTGGGCGCTGGCGATCTGGTTGCCGTTTTCGTCGAAGATCACGGCCCGGCCGCTGCCGGTGCCGGCATCGACGGCCAGCAGGTATGTCGTCGTCATGGCGGTTCAGTCCTTGATTTCGAGGAGGCAGGCGGCCGTCGTCTCGTCCGTGATGAGGATGCCGACGAACTTTCCGCGCAGCGCTGCGTGGATGGCCTGGACCTTCTGAATGCCGCCGGCCGCCGCCACGACCTTTTCGGCGCGCGAGAGCCCCGCGAGCTTCACGCCGATCACCCGATCGTGCAGGGGCAGGTCGAGCGCCTCGCCGCGCTCGTTGTAGAACTGGCAGAGGATATCGCCGACCGCGCCCTTGCGGCGCAGCGGCTCCACCTCGTCGGGGCTGACATAGCCGGCCCGCACCACCGTCGAGGCGGCGGAAAGCTCGCCGATACCGACGAGCTGGTAGGTGGCGTTGAGCGCCATGTCGAGCAGGTTCGCGACGGCCGGTTCGGAGGAAAGATTGCGCGCCACGTCCGGGTCGCGCACGACGAGCGGTGCCGGCACCAGATGCACACCGCTGCCCCAATTGGCCGTGCGCATGCCGTCGACATAGGTGCTCACGCCGCCGGTGAGGCTGACGAGGCCAATATTGCGCTCGTTCGCGAGATGACCAAGCCGCTGGATGGTGTTGGAGACAGTGGCCCCCCAGCCGACCGCCAGCAGATCATCGGTCTGGAGGCGCTGCATCAGGAACTGTGCCGCGGCCTGACCCAGCCGGTCGCTCGGGTCCTGATCGGGCAGCTGCGGCACGACATAGGCCTCAAGCAGCCCGTAGCGTTCCTTGATCTGCCGTTCGAGGGTGAGGCAGCCCTGATAACGCGAATTGATGCGCACCTGGATGATGCCCGAGCGACGGCCGCTTTCGAGCAGGCGCGACACCTTGATGCGCGACATGTTCAGCTTTTCGCCGATCTCGTTCTGCGTCAGCCCGTCGTTGTAATAATACCAGGCGATGCGGGTGAGGATTTCCTCATCCGTATCGGCATAACTCCATTCCCCGTTATCCGCCGCCATGAAGTGCCCCTTGGTTATTTCTGATCATTTGAATAGCAAAAAAACTTTTGATACGTCAACGCTTCCCGGTGGCGAAAATTTCTTCGTGCAGGCAATGCATTGATTTTCGCGGATAAATCATATTTTGCATCGCAATATCACGCGTTTACGGCAACAACCCGCACTGTACGCATATTGACGGCCGTCGATCGCTATGATCATATGATTGTAATAAATTACATATGAACAGGTGCGGAATGACGGATCAAGCGGCGACCGGGAGGGTCGCGCAGCTGACGGATATCTGGAAGTCCTACGGTGCCGTCCCGGTGCTGAAGGGCGTTTCGCTCGCCTTGCAGGCAGGGGAGGTGCATGCGCTTCTCGGCGGCAACGGTGCGGGCAAGTCGAGCCTCATGAAGATCATGTCGGGCGTCATTCCGGCCAATTCCGGCGCAATCGAAATCAACGGCCGGTCACTCACCCAGGCCTCACCCGCCCATGCGCAGGAGCTCGGCCTCTATCTGGTGCCGCAGGAAGCGCATATCCTGCCCAACCAGAGCGTTCTGGAAAACATCTGCCTCGGTCTTTCCGCCTCGCCACGGGCGCTGCGCCCGCGCGTCGCACAGCTTGCGGCCGAGCTTGCGGTGTCGCTCGACCTCGATGCGCAGGCCGCAGCACTCGAAATCGCCGAGCGGCAGATCGTCGAAATCCTGCGCGGCCTCGTGCGCGATGCGCGCGTGCTCATCCTCGACGAGCCCACCTCAGCGCTGACGCCCTTCGAGACCAATGCGCTTTTCCAGCGGGTGCGCAAGTTGCAGGCCCAAGGCGTTGGCATCTTCTTCATCTCGCACAAGCTGCGCGAAATCCGCGAAATCTGCCGCACGATCAGCGTTCTGCGTGATGGCGTCATCGTGCTGTCCGGCTCGCTCGACAGCTATAGCGATGCCGAAATCATCGACGCCATGAGCCGGGTGCAGATCACCGAGGTGTCCGGCAAGGACTGCAGCGGCCGCAAGGTCTCGCAGATCGGCCAGCCGCGCCTCAGCGTGCGCGGCCTGAGCGGCGAGGGCTTCCGCAATATAAGCCTCGATGTCCGGGCGGGCGAGATCCTCGGCCTTGCCGGCGTTGTCGGTGCGGGCCGCACGGAATTCGCCGAAACGCTCTTCGGTCTGCGTCCCCAGTCGGCGGGCAACGTCGTCCTCGACGGCGCGGAGCTGAAAAAACGTTCGCCGCGTGTCTGCATCGACCGCGGTCTCGTTTATCTGCCGGAGGACCGCCAGCAGCACGGCCTCTTCCTCGAGGCGCCGCTGTTCTGGAACGTCTCGTCCTATCTCGTACATCGCCTGCCCTTCTTCCTGCGCCCGGGTGCCGAGCGGAAGGTCTTCGAAACGTTCCGGTCCTCGATGGGCATCAAGTGCACCGGCCCCGGCCAGGAAGCACGCGGTCTTTCGGGCGGCAACCAGCAGAAGGTTCTGCTGGCGAAGTGCCTGTCTGCCCGGCCGAAGGTGCTGATCCTCGACGAGCCGACCCGCGGCGTCGATGTGGCGGCGCGCAACGACATCTACGATCTCATCCGCAAGCTCGCCGCCGATGGCGTCGCCATCATCCTCATCTCGTCGGATTTCGACGAGATCGAGCAGCTTGCCGACCGCGTTGAGGTCATGGCCTTCGGCCAGTCCGGCGGGGAGCTCACAGACAATATCTCGGTCGACGCCATCGCCCGGCTCGCCTTCGGCGCTTCGGAGGCCCGTCATGCTTGATCTTTTCGCGCGCAACCGCGTTGCAACGCTTATCGTCGTTCTCGCCGTCGCCTATGCTACCATCGGCGCGGCCGCGCCCGGCTATCTCTCGGGTTCCACGGCCTCCGTGGTCATCTCCAACAGCCTCGTCTTGATGCTGATCTCGCTCGGCACGATGATCGTCATCCTGACGCGCAATATCGATGTGTCCAGCGGCTCGGTGCTGGGGCTGAGCGCCGCCGTGCTGGGCGTCTCGCTCAATGCCGGCGTCGGCCTGCCGCTTGCCATACTCTTCTGCCTGATGACCGGGGCCTCCGCCGGCGCGTTCAACGGATTGATGGTAGCCTATCTCGGCATTCCCTCCATCGTTGCCACGCTCGGCACGCTCGGCCTCTATCGCGGCATCATGCTGGTACTGACGGGAGGCCGCTGGATCGAGGACCTGCCGCAGAGCCTGAAGGCGCTCGCCGGCAATCTCGGCTTCGGCTTCTCGGCGCTGACCGTCGTGGTGCTCGCTCTCATCGTGCTCGCCTGGGTCTTCCTGCGCAAGACACGCTTCGGCCGCTACTTCTATGCGGTCGGCGACAACCGTGCCGCCGCCCACCATCTCGGCGTGCCGGTCCGGCGCGTTCAGTTCACCGCCTTCGTCGCGACGGGCGTCTGCGCCGCGCTCGCCGGCCTCGTCTACGCTTCACAGATCGGCTTCATTCCCAACCAGGCCGGCAGCGGCATCGAGTTGAAGGCGATCGCCGTCAACGTGCTCGGCGGGGTGAGCCTGCTCGGTGGCACCGGCTCGGTCGCGGGCGTGTTTTCCGCCGTCATCTTCATCACCTCGATCGACAGCGCCCTCGTCTTCCTGAAAATCCCCGCCTACTGGAACGACTTCATCGCCGGCGCCATCCTGCTTTCAGTGCTTTTGCTCGACGGGCGCATCCGCCAGATCATCGACCGCCGTATCCGTGCCCGCCGCTATGCCGTGCATGAGCGTGGCCCGGTCCCATCCGATGAAACGACAGCTGCGAATACCGTGGAGGCGGGCCGATGAAAAAGCTGATCTTCCGCTGGGAGACCGCGCTCCTTGCCATGCTGGTCGCCGAACTCGTCATCTTCGGCATCGTCAATCCGCGTTTTCTCAATGTCGCGAACCTGATCTACGGCACGTCGGATTTCGTGCAGATCGGTATCGTCGCTTTGCCGCTCACTCTCGTCATCATCGCCGGCGGCATCGATGTGTCCTTCGCCTCGGTGATCGGCCTTGCTGCCATCGTCTTCGGCGTCGCCACCTTCTACGGCGTGCCGCTGCCGCTCTCGATTGCGCTGGCGCTCGTCGCCGGCGCGCTCTGCGGGCTTCTCAACGCCACCGTCATCCAGCTGTCGAAGATCCAGCCGCTCGTCGTCACGCTCGGCAGCCTCTATCTCTTCCAGGGCACAGCGACGGTCGCGTCGGGCCTTGTCGGCGCGGGCGGTTACGAGGGGATCGGAAACTTCCCGGAGGTCTTCAATGCCTTCGGCTACGCCCAAGTCCTCGGCCTGCCGGCGCCGTTGGTGCTGTTCCTCGCGCTTGCGCTGGTGCTGATCGTGCTCCTGCACTTCACGCGTTTCGGCCGCGCCGTCTTCCTGTCCGGCCAGTCTGAAAGTGCTGCACGCTTCGCCGGCATCCCGGTCGGGCGCGTGCAGACCATCACCTATGTCATCACCGGTGTGTCGGCCGCCATCGCCGGTCTCGTCATGTCGGCCTATTTCGGTTCGGCCCGCGTCGATCTCGGTTCGGCGACGCTTTTGCCGGCGGTGACGGCCGCCGTACTCGGCGGCGCCTCCATCTATGGCGGCCAGGGGTCCATCCTCGGCACGCTGATTGCCACCTTCGTCATCGGCTACCTGCAGCAGGGCCTGCAGGCTACCGGTGTGCCCAGCCAGATTTCCAGCGCACTTTCGGGAGGGTTGCTGGTTGTCGCGGTCGCATTGCGCCACGGAAGCGCCATGCTGGCCGATTTCATCGCCGTCGCCCGGCAACAGAAAAAAAACCGGGCGGCAGTCACTTCAGGAGGAGAATGAGAATGATCAAGTCCATGTTGAAATCCGGCGCTCTGGCCGCCGCTCTCGTTGCCGGCACCATGCTCGCCTCGGGCACGGCCCATGCCGAAAACCAGATCGCCTTCATCCCCAAGCTGGTGGGTGTCGGCTTCTTCACCTCCGGCGGCGCCGGCGCGACGAAGGCCGGCGAGGAACTCGGCGTGAAGGTCACCTACGACGGCCCGACCGAACCCAGCGTTTCCGGCCAGGTGCAGTTCATCAACAACTTCGTCAACCAGGGCTACAATGCGCTGATCGTCTCCTCCGTCTCGCCGGACGGACTGTGCCCGGCGCTGAAGCGCGCCATGGACCGCGGCGTGCTCGTCATGACCTGGGACAGCGACGTCAACCCGGAGTGCCGCAGCTACTACATCAACCAGGGCACGCCCGAGCAGCTCGGCGGCCTGCTGGTCGATATGGCGGCAGAAGGCGTGACGAAGGAAAAGGCCAAGGTCGCCTTCTTCTATTCCAGCCCGACCGTGACCGACCAGAACGCCTGGGCCGAAGCCGCCAAGGCGAAGATCGCCAAGGAGCATCCGGGCTGGGAAATCGTCACCACGCAGTACGGCTATAACGACGCGCAGAAGTCGCTGCAGACGGCCGAAAGCATCCTGCAGACCTATCCGGATCTCGACGCGATCATCGCGCCCGATGCCAACGCCCTGCCGGCCGCCGCGCAGGCCGCGGAGAACCTGAAGCGTGCCGAAGGCGTCACCATCGTCGGCTTCTCCACGCCGAACGTCATGCGTCCCTATATCGAGCGCGGCACCATCCAGCGCTTCGGCCTGTGGGATGTCACGCAGCAGGGCAAGATCTCGGTCTATGTTGCCGATCACGTCCTGAAGAACGGCCCGATGAAGGTCGGCGACAAGCTGGAAATCCCCGGCGTCGGCACCGTCGAAGTCTCGGCCAACAAGGTGCAGGGCTATGACCACGAAGCCGACGGCAATGGCATCATCCTGCTTCCCGAGCGCACGGTCTTCACCAAGGACAACATCGCCAACTTCGACTTCTGATCACGCATGAGCGGCGGGCGGCCCCGGCTGCCCGCCGTATCCATTTTGAAAAACAGGACGATACGCATGAAAAGCCGCTGGAACGACGAGACCGCAGCCCGCTACGTGGAGGCCGCGCTGGCGGCAGGACAGAGCGAGGCGCTCGGCCTTCGCATCTACACCTCCCGCATCATCGGCGGCGATCCCGATCTCGTGCTGCACGGCGGCGGAAACACCTCCGTCAAGGTCACGTCGGCGACGGGCGAGACGCTGATGCATATCAAGGGCAGCGGCTGGGACCTCGACACGATCGAGGCGCCGGGCCTGCCGGCCGTGCGGCTCGAACCATTGCTGGAAACCCGAGATGGACCCAGGCTTTCTGACCCCGACATGGTGTCGCTGCTGCGCGCCAGCCTGATCGATACTGACGCGCCCAACCCGTCCGTCGAGGCGCTGCTGCACGCGTTCCTGCCCTTTTCCTTCGTCGACCATACCCATGCGACGGCCATCCTGGCGCTGGCCGACCAGCCGGACATGCGCGAAACGGTCCGGCGCATCTATGGCGAGCGGCTCGCCTATGTGCCCTATGTCATGCCGGGCTTCGACCTTTCCATCGTCGCCGATCGCATCTACCGCGAGCATCCGGGCTGCGAAGGCCTCTGGCTGGAGAATCACGGCCTCTTCACCTTCGCCGACGATGCCCGCGCCTCCTATGAGCTGATGATCGAATTCGTCACCATGGCCGAGCAGGAGCTTGCCGGGAAGGGCGTGGCGCTCTCCGGCCCGCAGCCCAGCGATGGCTCGGAGGATATGGCGCTAAGGTCGCGGCTGGAGAGGGCGCTTGTCCGTGACGGCTCGCCTTTCGCAAAGGGCGTCTTCCTGGATTATCGCTCCACCGCCGCCATCCGCGCCCATGCGGGCAAGGCTGACGTGGAAGAGATCGGCCTGCGCGGCACGGTGACGCCCGATCACGTCATCCGCATCAAACCGTGGCCGATGATCATCGAGGCCGATTCGCATGCCGCCGCGATCGATGCTGCGCTTGCCACCTATGCCGAGCGCTACAGGGCTTATTTCGCGCGCAACGCCACGCGCACCAGCGAGCCAAAGCAGATGCTCGATGTCTACCCGCGCGTCATCCTCGTCAGGAACGAGGGGGTTTATGCGCTGGGTGCGAGCGCCAAGGCCGCCATGATCGGCGGCGATCTCTGCGAGCAGGCGACACGCGCCATCAACGCCGCCGAAGCCTATGGCCGCTTCACCCCCATCGGCGAGGCCGACCTGTTCGACATGGAGTACTGGTCTTTGGAGCAGGCAAAACTGCAGGTCGCGAGCAAGTAGCACGGACGCGCCCCATATCTCATGTCGTGCTTGGTGGTTCGAAAGGTGGAAAACCTCCACTCTCCCTGGCGCCTTGAAGGGATACGAACTTGAGACCCGTTAGGGACAGCAAATACCATTCGATCTTTCAATGTTTGAGTATCTGGCCGAGGAACAGTTTTGTGCGCTCATGTTGAGGGTTAGAGAAGAAGTCGTCCGGCTTCCCCTGTTCGACGATCTGGCCCGCATTCATGAAGATTACCCGGTCGGCGACGGCGCGGGCAAAGGCCATTTCGTGGGTGACGCAAACCATGGTCATGCCGTCGCGCGCTAGACTCGTCATGGTCTCCAGCACCTCGGAGACCATTTCGGGATCAAGCGCGGAGGTCGGTTCGTCGAACAACATGACAGCCGGCTGCATGCAGAGCGACCGAGCGATCGCGACACGCTGCTGCTGGCCGCCGGAAAGCTGCACCGGATATTTGTTCGCTTGCTCCGGAATACGCACTCGCTCGAGGAATTTCAGCGCGGTCTTGCGAGCTTCCGCCTCCGGCACGCCCTTGATCCAGATCGGCCCGACCATGCAGTTCATCAGCACGGTCATGTGAGGAAAGAGATTGAAGTGCTGAAACACCATGCCGACGTTCTTGCGCACCTCGGCGACGTCACGCATCTTGTCATGAAGCGTGATACCGTTGACGATGATATCGCCCTCCTGATGCGCCTCCAGCCGGTTGAAGCAGCGGATCAGCGTCGATTTCCCAGAACCGGACGGGCCGCAGATAACGATGCGCTCGCCCTTCTCCACCGTCAGGTTCACATCGGTCAGAACGCGGAAGGCGCCGTACCATTTGGAGACATTGCGGACGTCAATGATCTTCTCACTCATCGCACTTTGCTCCTGGCGTAGTGACGTTCGATACGGGACTGGATGAGTTCGAGGCAGATCGACACGCCCCAATATAGCATGGCGGCCGAAATCAACATTTCCATGTGCTGGAAGCTTTTCTGACCGAGCGTGCGCGCCAGGAACATCAGCTCCCAGACACCGATGACCGAGACGAGCGAGCTGTCCTTCAGCATGGAAATAAACTGGTTACCAGTGGGTGGAATGATAACGGGGAGCGCCTGGGGCAGGATGATCTTTCGCATCGTGAGGCCGAAACCGAAGCCGATGGAGCGCGAGGCCTCCCATTGGCCGCGATCGATGCTCTGGATGCCGGAACGGAAGATTTCCGTCATGTAGGCGCCGTAGCAGAGCGAAAGCGCCAGGATGCCGGCCGGCACCGCATCAATGATGAACCCGAGCTGCGGCAAGCCGAGATAGATGAGATAGACCTGCATCAAGAGCGGCAACCCTCGGAAGAAGGAGGTGTAGAAACTTGCGATCGCATAGGCGAAGCCGTTGGTCGAGAGCTTGGCCACCGCGCCGAGAATGGCGATGATGGAGGCGATTGCGATGGAGACCGCCGAGACGTAGATAGTCGTGAAGAGGCCCTGTGTGATGAGGAAGGGCAGCTTTTCCGCGATGAACGGCAGGCTGAGATTGAACGTCGTGAAAAAGGCGAGGAAGAGCAGCAGCAGCTCGAGCCAGACGACTGCGACCTGTACCCTCAGGGACGCGAAGCCGATCAACATGATGTTGAGGCAGAACACCACCGCGATAACGAAAGCGATAGCGAAACGTCCATAGAAACCGCTTTCCGCCGGCTCGCCGATCACGGGCCGCATCACTTCGCCCAGCGACGTTCCCGTCAGATTAAACGCGAGAAAGGAAGCGAAGACCGCCACGAATAGAGTGGCAACGAACCAGGGTTTGTGGACGAGGACTTCGGATTCGACGGTGTCGGGATACAGCATCACCACTCCTTCAGGATTGGGCGCGGCTCGGATTCCGGGCCGCGCGCCGACAGGATGTTACTGCGTGACCGTGTAGTCGACACCGTACCACTTGGTGGAAAGTTTGCTCAGCGTGCCATCGGCCTGCATTGCCTTGACGGCTTCTGCGATCTTCGCGCTCAGTTCCATGTCGCCACGCTCCACGGCGACGGCCAACGGTTCGAAGAAGACGGGCTTGCCGAGCTGCTTGATTGGATAGCCGGCTTTTTCCGCATCGAGAATGCTCGGCAGTGTAGAAACGACGGCATCGAGCCGCGTCCCGTCGCCAAGACGCAGGTCGTCGAAGGCGGTGGTGGAGTTGGCGTAGGATTTCACCTCGCCCGCCTTGAACTCATAGGTGAAAGGCGGCGCGCCGGCGGCATCCAGCGTCAGGTCCTGGTTGGCATAGGCCTCGAAGGTCGAGGTTGCCGTCACGCCAACGACCTTGCCTTCCAGATCGGAAAGCTTTTCCGCTTTGCTGTCCTTGTGCACGGCGACGGCGGCGGGCGTGTAATAGTAGACTGCCGGGAAATCGAAGATTTCGGCGCGCGCCTTGGTCGGCGTCATCGAGCCGACATGCATGTCCCAGCGGCCCTGCCACTTGCCGGCCGTGATGATGTCCCAGCCGGGCGTCACGAATTCGACGGAGACGCCGAGATGCTTGCCGATCGCCTTGGCGACATCGACGTCGAAGCCGTCCATCTCGTTCTTGTCGTTAACGAAGGACTGCGGCGCCCAGTTGGCGTCGGTCGCGACTTTCAGGTTCTTGGCCGCGAGCACGCGGTCGAGCACTTCGCCTGCCTGCACCGGCGCGGCCGCCAGCGAAAGGGCGAGAGAGGCGGCGAGCGCCGCAAATATCGTGGTTCTGATCATGCGTTTGTTCCCTCTGTGTGTTGTCGTGTCATCGACGGCGCGGGTTCCTCTCCCTGCCGTTGTGATCAATCTTGAGGCCTGTCGCCTCCTGCGTCTTCCGGCGTTCCCATGCAGTTTCCACCGCAAGGCTCCATCGAAATGACGGAAATCAAATCGTCGCTTCCCCAGCCATATCGGCGCGGACAGCGCGAGCGACGCGAAAGGCCTCCACGCCGGCCGGCACGCCGCAATAGACCGCGATCTGCACCAGCGCGGCCTGAAGCTCCTTGTCTGTGAGACCGTTGCGGATCGCGCCGCGAAAATGAAGGCCAAATTCATGCATGCGGTTGCTTGCCGCCAGCATGCCGAGGTTCAGGAGGCTGCGTTGCTTGAGGTCGAGGCCATCGTCTGTCCAGGCCATGCCCCAGCAATATTCGTTCAGCACGTCCTGCAAGGGGTTCGAAAAGGCATCGGCCGCGCCCATCGCACGGTCGACATAGTCATCGCCAAGCACCCGGCGACGCACGTCCTCTCCCTTCTTCCGCAAGGTCTCATCCATGGGCGGCCTCCGTATGGATCAGAAAATCACCGATGGCGGCGGCGACGACGTCAGGCGCTTCGATGAGGATTGAATGGCGCAGGCCCGGAAAGAGGGTGAGCCGCGACCCCGGGATGCGCTCATGCATGTAGCGGGCCATACGCGGATTGGACCCCGCATCGTCCTCGCCGGTGGCAATCAAAGTCGGGCAGCGGATCTGGTCGATAAAACCGCCAAAATCGGTTTCGGCAAGCACCCTGTAGGCGGACGCGTAGCAATCCGGATCGTTTTCCGCATCGCGCGCGCGAAGCCGGTCGATGATTTCGGGGTTC
>NZ_JBLZPK010000002.1:6377-35028 GCF_049199905.1 Shinella sp. M27 | reverse complement strand
GCCTGTTCCGCGGTGATCGCTCCGTCGGCAATGGCCAGAAGCAGATCGCCCGAGTCGTGCATGGACATGGGCAGGCTGTCGAGGAAGATCCGTGCCCGCGCCATGCCAGCGGAATCGATTTCGCGGTGGTCCGGGCGTGGCGGTGCGCCGACGGCGTTGATATGCTGGCCCGGCTTGAACCACGCGCCTTTGACATGCGGTTCGCGCGACGGTGTCAGCGTGCAGACGATGTCGGCCTTGGCGAAGACGTCCTCAGGCGAGGCTGCGCCTTCCAGCACGAGATCGGGAAAGTCACGGCCGGCGCGTTCGATGAAGCGGGCGACGGTAGCTTCCGAGCGTGACCACACCACGACGCGCTCGATTGCGCGGACTTCGCGGATGGCGCGCACATGCTCGACGGCGAGATCACCAGCGCCGATCAGGCCCAGAACACGGCTGTCGGCGCGGGAAAGGTGGCGTGTCGCAACGGCGCTGGCGGCGGCCGTGCGGATGCGGGTCGGAATCTGGCCGTGGAAGATCGCCACCGGCGCGCCGGTCTCCTGTGAAACCAGCAGCGCCACCGAGCGCTGCATCGGAAGGTTCCGCGCCGGATTGTCGGGAATGTCGGCGAGCAGCTTGACGACCGCGAGGCCCTGACGGTCGGCAAGTGCCGGCATCGCCAGGAAGGCGCCGGTGCCGGACGGCAGCTTCATCGCAGTCGCTGCCGGCTGTGCCGCCGTGCCGTTTGACATGTCGGCATGCGCGTTTTCCACCGCTTCGATGACCTCGGCCATGCTCACCAGTCCCTCGATTTCGGACCGGGACAGCACGAGCGTCGTGCGCGGGGAGAGGGGGCTGTCGGCTCTGCTATCGACGTTCATAGGCGCTCTCGCTGGCTTCGCGTGACGTTGGAAATTCTGTCGTCCGGAAGAACCTCATATCCTTCTCGTATTGTGATGCTATGATTCAATTGTATGCAATGTCAATGAATTATGACTGGCATCCATCGCCAATATCAGTCATTTTATTGGAATATTCAGATAAAAAATTGCATGCAGTTTGCGTTTATCATACGAAAGGCGTGGTGGGTGCCGCTGATGTGGCATGACGAAGTGGATGAAACGCCCACATCTCTGGCTATGATGTGAGCGAAAATCACGAAGTTGGCTTTCCGCTGCGTCGGCGTTTGGAATGGCATGCAGAATTGTATGCTATTCCGGTGATACCAGCCCGTCGAAAACCTCGACGAGCGCAGTGACGATGGCCTGACCGAGCGCATTTGCCGTCTCTGCGATTTGCGCATCGTCGCCGTCACGGGCAGCAAGCGCCAGGTTTCCGCCTTCCTCCGCGACGATTGCCTTGGCGCGCTCGATAGCCCATTGCGCAAAATCACTGCGGCTGGATATCGTCATCATTTCCGATTGTTGATCCATTCGGTTTCTTCCGGGTTCGAGCCTGACAATCATTTCGCATAACAATAGGCTGACGGACGCGACCCTGCCCAAGGCATGGTTAAACCCATGGAGTCAGCTAACGTTTGGTCGCCATCCATATGACATGGCGGGCGCCGCTGTTTTTGGTGCTGGCACGCACGCGCACCTCGTCGGTGGCAAAACCCGCTTCGCCCAATCGGCGGGTAAACACGCTGTCCGGAGCCGACGACCAGACGGCGAGTACGCCGTTCGGGCGCAAGGCGTCCTTGGCAGCGCGTAAGCCCTTGTGGCTGTACAGGCCGTCGTTGGAGGCGCGCGTCAGCCCGTCCGGGCCGTTGTCGACATCCAGCAGAATAGCGTCGAACGCGGCGGTCTTCGAGCGAATGAGGGCACCGACATCGCCGACATGGATATCGACGCGAGGATCGTCGAGTGTGCCGGCATGCAGGTCCGCCATCGGTCCGCGCGCCCATTCGACGACGGCCGAAACGAGTTCAGCGACGACGACGGACGTGTCTTGCGGCAGCGCGCCGAGAGCGGCCCGCAAGGTGAAGCCCATGCCCAGGCCACCGATCAGCATGCGGGCGTTCTTCCGGCCTGCAATGCGCTCGCAGCTCAGCGTCGCCAGGGCCTCTTCGGAGCCGCTCAACCTGCTGTTCATAAGCTCCGTCGAGCCGAGCATGATGGAGAATTCGCTGCCGCGCTGCTTCAGGCGAAGCTCGCCGCCATCGCCGGGAATGGTTGCACGATCAAGCTGGATCCAGGGAAGCATCGGGGTGTCTCGCGGCCTTGTTCAGGCGCGTCGTAGCATGGTGGCGTGAGCGAAGATATCCCATTGTCGGCGAACCGGGAAAGGGTGTTTTGTTTGGGGAATGGACGGCCAGCGGTCATGGCTGGTCGATCGTGCCGGGCGTACCGCAGATGGATCGGCACGCCCGGGCCGGCAATCACCTACTCGGTCCGGCTCAGCCCCTCCGGAACGCGATAACCGGAGGCTTCATAGCGCAGCCGGTAGCTGTTGCTGCCTGCGGTCTTGGTATCGATGCACGCGCCGTCCTTGCCGGGCGTGCTGATGGTCGTCGTGCTGGTTTCGTCGACCACGATATCGGCGATGGCGTTTCCGGCCGAGGGAGCCATGGAAAGGGTGCGATCCGTGTTATGGAATTCGCCGGCGCAATTCGTATCCCATTCTCCCTGGTTGCTCGAGACGACAATGTTGTCCAGAACGGGCGTGAGGCGCTCCTTGTCGTCGATGCGGAAGAGCCGGAGCGTCGTTTCGCCGAAAGGATTGGGACGCGAACTGCCTTGCAGCGACACGCGCAGCCCGAAAGCCGTCTTGCCCGGCGCAAGGCGATAGCGCGCCGTGTCGAACGCAATGCTTGAAATATACAGGGCATCATCCGTCATGAGATGCGGCAGGCGCAATCGCTGCCTGACCGCGGAATCGCTGCTGTTGACGACAAGCAGCTCGAGATCGCCCTCGTTGCCGTCGTCGGACTGGCGCGTCACAAGCGGCACGGCCACCAGCGTGAGCTCGGGCCGAGACGGCCAGACCCGGCAGATCATGGCATGCGGGTCGTCGTAGGCGCTTGCCGATACCTTGATGGTCGCGCCGTCGACCTCGAAAACCTGATCGGATGTTTCTTGCGCTGCTGGATAGGCGTTTTTGACGATGGTGGCGCCCTGGGAGCCACAGTCGTTTTGCGCCGCCAGCGCCATCGGTATGTCGAAGGCGAGAACGAGAGGGATCAGGCCTATCAATGCGAAGGGTCGCGCAAAAAACGGCAAAGATTGCCTCGGGCTGTGCATATCCAAGTCCCCGTGATGTTCGATCATGGGGCGGAACATACAGATGATCTGCCCGGCCCACAAATGGCTTGCGGCATTCGGACGGCCGGCTGAAGCCGAAGCGGGCGCTTTAGAAAACGGATGAAGAGAATCGTTTGCATGGCGCCGATATCGGCAAGAGGCTCGGGAATGTCGCAGCGATCATTCCGGGGCAGAGGTCTGAACCACAAGATCGCCAAGGACGGCGATTGCCCGGTCTCTTCGGCGTCCCGTGGACGCGCGGTGGAAAAGGGGACGGCGAGGCCGTCCCCCAAAATTTTGCTTAGGCCAAGCGGACGTTTTCGGCCTTAGACTTGCCCGTCTTGCGGTCCTGGCCGATGTCGTAGCTGACCTTCGTGCCGTCGCGGAGCGAATCGCCAGCCTGCACTGCGGAAACATGGACAAAAACGTCTGCCCCGCCATTGTCGGGGGTGATGAAGCCGAAGCCCTTATCCTGGTTGAAAAACTTTACGGTGCCGGTTGCCATGTTATCCTCGTGATCTCAGTGCCGTTGTGGCCACTGCTGTAGCTTAAGCATCGTTCTGCGCCCCTGCAACCGCTTATTCGCGTTGTGTTGGCAAGGCCGGGAACAATCCTATGGATTATAGTCTTACGCGTGACGCAAATCCATTCAAGCCCGATTGGGCATATCTGCGGCCCTGACTGGAATTATTGTTGGGTATCAGCATGAAAATCAGCGTTCAAAAGGCTCTCCAAGCGAGGCGACGCCGTTGAGTTTGAGCAGACGGCGGTCGGCGGAGATGATGCCGAGCACGATGATGGTGACGATATAGGGCAGACTCGACAGCAACTGCGAGGGCAGGTCCAGCCCGGTCGTCTGGGCGGCAAGGCTCATCAGCGAGACGGCGCCGAACAGGCAGGCGCCGAGGAAGACGCGGCCGGTGAGCCAGGTGCCGAAGACGACGAGGGCAATCGCGATCCAGCCGCGGCCGGCAATCATGCCGTCGGCCCAGAGCGGGGTATAGACCACGGATGCATAGGCGCCGGCGAGGCCTGCCATCATGCCGCCGAAGGCGACAGCGGCGACGCGCACGCCGATGACGGGATAGCCGATGGCATGCGCCGCCTTGGGATTTTCGCCGACGGCGCGGATGACGAGGCCGGTTTTGGTGAATGCGAAAATCGCCCAGATCGCGAGTGTCGCAAGCAGCGACAGCCAGACGACGGCGTCCTGCGCGAAGAGACCGCCGACGACAGGCAGGTCGGAAAGGCCGGGAATGCCGATCTTCGGCAGGCCCTTCACCGTCAGGCTCTCGTAGCTTTTGCCGAAAAGCGCGGCCAGGCCTTGTCCGAGAATGCCGATGGCAAGGCCCGTCGCGACCTGGTTGGCGCGGAAACCGAGCGCGATGAGGGCGAAGACGAGCGAGAGCAGCGCGCCGCAGACCCCGGCGGCGATGAAAGCGATGAAGTGACCGCCGCCGTGATAGACGATGATGAAGGCGATGACCGCGCCGAAGGCCATCAGCCCCTCGACGCCAAGATTGAGTACGCCGGCGCGCTCGACCACCAGTTCGCCAAGTGCTGCGAGCAGGAAGGGCGTTGCCGCCGCCAGCATGCCGGCGAGAATGAATTCGACGGCGTTCATGACGGGCTCCGCGCGGTGACATGCGGCCATTCGAGGCGATAGCGCACGAAGGCGACGGCGACGAGATAGGCAAGCAGCAGGCTGCCCTGGAAGACACGCACGGCGGCGATCGGCAGATTGGCCGAGACCATGGCATTGTCGCCGCCGATCGAGATCGCCGCCATCACCAGGGAGGAGATGACGATGCCGATGGGGTGCAGGCCGCCGAGATAGGCGACGATGATGGCGGAATAGCCGTAGCCGGTGGAAATCGAGCGCTGGAGCTGGCCGAGCGGGCCTGCGACTTCCGCCGCACCTGCAAGTCCCGCGGCGAAACCGCCTATCAGCAGCGACAGCCAGATCGCCCGTCCCTCGCTGAAGCCGGCATAGCCGGCCGCGCGGGGTGCAAGGCCGCCGACCTGCAGCTTGTAGCCCATGAAGCTTCTCTGCATGAAGACCCAGGCTGCGAGCGAGAGGGCGAATGCGATGAGCAGCGAGACGTTGACGCGCGTGCCGGCAAACAGCGTCGGCACCATGGCGTCGTACTGGAACATCACGGATTGCGGAAAGTTGAAGCCGTTCGGGTCCTTCCAGGGGCCGAGCAGCAGGTAATAGAGGAACTGCGCGGCGACCAGGCTCAGCATCAGCGACACCAGGATTTCGTTGGCGTTCAGCCGCACGCGCCAGAAGGCGGTGATGCCGGCCCAGAGCGCGCCGCCGATGGCGCCGATCAGCAGCATGGCAGGCCAGATCCAGCCGCCGGTCGCCTGCGGAAACCAGATCGGAATGGCGGAGGCGAAGATCGCACCGAGGATGAACTGCCCCTCCGCGCCGATATTGAACACCTTGGCGCGAAAGCCGATGGCAAGGCCCTGCGCGATGAGAAGCAGCGGCCCGGTCTTCAAGAGCACTTCGGAAAACGACGACCAGGAGAGGAAGGGTTCGAGCAGCATGGCATGCACGACGGCGGCGGGATCGCGGCCCATCAGCACATAGAGCGCGAGATTGAGCAGGATCGCGGCGGCGAGCGCCAGCGGCGGGGCGAGCAGCATCGCCTTGCGCGAGGCGCGTTCGCGGCGCACGAGATTGGGCAGGAAATGCGTCATGCTCATGCGTCGGCCTTTTCCGGCTTTGCGCCCATCATGTAGCGGCCGATCTCTTCCGGCCTGGTGTCGCGCGTCACGAGCGGCGGGCTGAGGCGGCCGTGATAGAGCACCTGGATCGTGTCGGCGAGTTCGAAGAGCTCTTCCAGTTCCTCTGATATGACGAGGATCGCCATGCCGGCATTGCGCAGCGCGATCAGCCGCCGCCGGATGGCCGAGGCGGCGCCGATATCGACGCCCCAGGTCGGTTGCGCAACGAAGAGCAGTTTCGGCGCCAGCATGATCTCGCGGCCGATGATGAATTTTTGCAGGTTTCCGCCGGAAAGCGCCCCGGCTTCCGCCTGCGGGCCGGGCGTGCGCACATCGAAGTCGCGGATGCAGGTCTCGGCAAAGGCGGTGGCCTGAGCTTTATCGACGAGGCCGTTTTTCAGGAGATTCAGCGGATGGGCGGTGAGCAGCCCGTTCAGCACCAGCGACATTTCGGGCACGGCGCCGCGACCGAGCCGGTCTTCCGGCACGAAGGCGAAGCCGCGGGCGCGCCGCGCTGCCGGGCCGAGTTGGCCGACATCCGCGCCCATCATGCGGATGCGATCCTTCTCATGGCGGGAAAGCCGCGTCTCGCCGGAGATCAGGGCGGCGAGTTCGCTCTGACCGTTGCCGGAAACGCCGGCGATGCCGAGGATCTCGCCGGCCCGCACCGTCAGGTTGATATCGGCGAGCGGCACGGCGAAGGGATCGTCGGGCGTATGGTCGAGATTGATGATCTCGAGCTGCTTGTCGCCGCCGGTCCTGGGTTCGGCCGGCATCGGCTCGGGCATGTCGCGGCCGATCATCATGCGGGCGAGATCATGCGCGTCATGCTCGCGCGGATCGACATTGCCGGTGACGCAGCCGGCGCGCAGGATCGTCGCGCGGTCGCAGATCGCCCGGATTTCCTCCAGCTTGTGCGAGATGAAGAGAATGGAAACACCGCCGTCGCGCAGGCGCCGCAGCGTGTCGAAAAGCTTCTCAACGAGTTGCGGCGGCAGGACCGAGGTTGGCTCGTCGAGAATCAAAAGCTTCGGATTGGTCATCAGGCAGCGGATGATCTCCACCCGCTGGCGTTCGCCGACGGAGAGCGCATGCACATGGGCCAGCGGATCGACCTCCAGGCCGAAGTCGCGGCCGAGCGTGCGGATGCGCTCGGTCAGTTCCGCTTTCCTGCTAGGCACGACGAGGCGGATATTCTCCACCACCGTCAGGGTCTCGAACAGCGAGAAATGCTGGAAGACCATGCCGATGCCCTGGCGGCGCGCTTCAGCGGGGGAGGCGAGGGCGAGAGGTTCGCCCTGCCAGGTGGCTGTGCCATCGTCCGGCTGTTCGACGCCGTAGATGAGTTTCATCAGCGTCGATTTTCCCGCCCCGTTCTCGCCGAGGATCGCGTGGATCGACCGGTCTGCTACGTCAAGGTCGATGCCCTGGTTGGCCTTGATCGGCCCGTAGCTCTTCGAAATGCCGCGCAGCGACAGAAGGGGCGGGGTCATGGACTTACTTCGGCAGCGGGGTGGTGACGCCCTTGACGTGCCAGTCCATGGCGACGATCTCGGCATCCGTCATCGTTGCGCCGGCCGCAACGCCTTCGCTGCCGTCAGCCTTGGCGATAGGGCCGGTGAAGGGCGAGAAGCTGCCGTCGGCGATCTTGGCTTCGACATCCTTGATCTTCGTCATCATGTCGGCCGGAATAGCGGGGTTCCAGTCCGTCACCTTCACGACCTTGTCGGCGACGCCGAGGAAGGCATTGGCGCCCTTGAAGGTGCCGGCGAGATGCGCTTCGACCGAGGCGAGGAAGAAGGGTGACCAGTCGGTGGCAACGCAGCCGAGATAGGTCTTCTCGGCATATTTCTTCATCGAGGAATTGAGATTGAAGGAATAGACGCCGGCATCCTCGCAGGCCGCGACGACGGAGGGCGTGTCCTGCGCGTTGGAGAAGATCACGTCGCACTTCTGGGCGATCAGGGCCTTGGCCGCTTCCTGCTCCTTGGCCGGGTCGAACCAGGAATTGACCCAGACGACGGAGACTTCGATATCCGGATTGACGGCCTGGGCGCCAAGCGCGAAGGCGTTGATCGAGGTGATCAGTTCCGGGATCGCGAAGGCCGAGACCGAGCCGAGCTTGCCGGTCTTGGAAAGCGCTGCTGCGGCCATGCCGAGCAGATAGGTGCTCTGGAAATATTTTGCCGCGAAGGGCGAGAAGTTCGGCGCGACCTGGAAGCCGGAGGCATGCAGCACGGTGACGGTGGGATCGCGGCGGGCGATCTGGAGGGCGCCGTTCTGATAGCCGAAGGAGCCGGCGATCAGGAACTTGTTCCCATCGGCGACGGTCTTGGTCATGATACGGTCGGCATCGGGGCCTTCCATGATGTTTTCCAGCACCGTGACCTTCACCTTCTCGCCGTACTTGGCCTTCACCGGCTCGAGCGCTGCGGAAAGTGCGTGGCCCCAGCCCACGTCGCCGATCGGCGAGGGCACGACGAGCGTGATGCCGAGCGGCTCGTCGCCGGCAAAGGCGAGGCGGCTGCCGAGTGCGCCGGCAAGGCCGGTGGCGGCAGCCGCCTTCATCAGGTTTCTGCGGGTCAGGTTGGTCATGCTTATTCCCTCTGTTGGTTCTTTTTAGAATTCTACGGTGGCGAGTGCCGCTTCCGCATCGGCGGCAAGCTTTGCCTCGTCGAGACCGGGAAACGCGCCGTCCTGCCAGACGATGCGGCCGTTGATCATCGTCATATCCGTCGCCATGCCGATGCCGACGCGCGGGATCAGGCTGATGGGATCATGCCGCGTGCCGACATAATCCATGCGGCGTGTGTCTATGGCGAAGAGATCTGCGGCCATGCCGGGCGCGAGCCGGCCGATATCCGGCCGTCCGAGCAGGCTCGCGCCGCCCGTCGTGCCATAGCCGAGGAAATCGGCGGGGTCGGGCACGGGGTGCTTGCGCGTCGAGGCGACGAGGCATTGCAGCATGTAGGCCGAATGCAGGCAGTGCATCAGGTTGGAATTGTCGTTGGAGGCAGCACCGTCGCAGCCGAGGCCTACGCGCAGGCCGAAGGCGGCCATGGCTGGGATGTCGGTGACTTCTGCACCGACGAGATAGACCGGCTCCGGGCAATGCGAGACGCCGGTGCCGCTCGCCGCCATGGTCTTCAGCTCGTCATGCGTCAGTTCCCAGCAATGGGCGTAGAAGGCGTCGGGGCCGGCAAAGCCCAATTCTTCCAGGTAGTCGACGGTGCGCTTGCCGTGCCGTGCCGCGATGACAGGGCTTTCGCCTTCGCCGACATGGGTGTGCAGGAAGACGCCGCGATCGCGCGCGAGCGCTACGGATTCCACGAAGGTCTCGCGATAACAATTGACCGGCTGGCAGGGGGCGACGACGATCTGGCGCATGCTGAAGGGCTTTGCGTCGTGATAGGTATCGATCAGCCTGATACAATCGGCGATGAACTCGTCCGTCGTCTCCAGCATGGCGTCCGGGATGGTCGACCCCTCTGACTTCGGCAGCGTGTTGCCGCCGCGGCCGGCGTGGAAGCGCATGCCCAAGAGATCAGCGGCCTCGAACTGCCGGTCGATCAGGCGCTTTCCGGCATGGCGGGGGAAATTGTACTGATGGTCGAAGGCGGTAGTGCAGCCATGCTTGATCAGCTCGGCCATGGCCGTGACGGAGGAATGGTAGAAGCATTCCTCGTTGAGCTGGGAGAAGACCGGATAGATGCGGTCCAGCCACTCGATGACAGAGAGCTTCGTCCAGTCGAGATCGGCGCGGTTGCGCACGAAGCACTGGAAGAAATGGTGATGCGTGTTGACGAGGCCGGGATAGACGAACCAGCCGGTGGCGTCCTGCACCTGAACGCCGGGGCCGGCTGGCAGGTTTTCGCCGATTGCCTTGATGGCGGGGCCTTCGGTGAGGAGGTCGACATTGCGCCGGACCGTGGGGCCATTGCCGTCATTGACGATGACGGCGGCGCAGTTCTTCAGAAGATGGCCGCTCATGTCACGCCTCGCCCGTTTCGAGCTGCGGCTCGGGCTTCAGTTCATGCAGCCGGTGGATGCCAGGCATTTCGATGAAGCCGGGAAGCGAGCGGAGCCGGCGCGACCACAGGCGGATCGCCGGATAGGGATCGAGCGGCACGCCGCCATCGGGCGCCAGCGCCACGTAGGGGAAACAGGCGATGTCGGCGACGGTCGGCCGGTTCGCTGCCAGGAAGTTCTGTCCGCGTTCCGCCTGCTCGACGAGGCCGAGTTCCAGTTCGCGAAGGGCGGCGATACCCGATGCCTGAAGGGCGCCGATATCGCCGGGCCGAAGCAGCATTTCACGCAGCCGCGCGCCGCCGAGGCTGGCCGTCAGCCGACCGGAGAAGGACAGCCATTGCTGCACGCGAGCGGCCTCTTGTGCATCACTGCCGGCGAGCCAATCCGGTGCCGCTTTCGCCGCGAGATAGACGAGCATCGCGGAGGACTCGGTCAGGAGCACGTCGCCGTCTTCGAGGATGGGGATGGAGCCGGCGGGGTTGAGCGCCAGCAGTTCCGGGCCGCGATGTTCGAGGCCGGGGTGGAAATCCACGGCGCGCAGGTCGAGTTTGACGCCGCACAACGCCGCCATCAGGCGCACCTTGTAGCAGCTCGGCGAGAGAATGTAGTCGTATAGCTTCATCATTGCGCCACCAGCTGCGCGCCATAGGTAAAGTTGTGACGCTTGAGCCAGCGCCGGTAGGCGACGGAGGTCAGGTCCGCGCGCGTCGGCATTTCCATGCCGGGATCGAGCGGCAGGAGACGCGGCACCTGGTTTTCCAGGATCGAGCGGTCCTGCAGGAAGATCGTCTGCTGGAAATGGATGAGATCGGTCATCGGCGTGTCGTCGTCGAACAGCGCCATCCACGGCCAGACGTCGCAGAGATCTTCGGCGAGCGGCTGCACGAAGAGCGTGATGACGTCCCATTCGCTCGGCCGCGGCGGGCAGGTCTTGTAAAGCACGGTGGAGGTCGGTCCGGCCACGCGATACATATATTGCGTGGTGATGCCGCCGCTCGCCGATTTGGCGGCCTGCGGCTGGTAAAACTGCACCTGCGTGGCCCAGACCTCATCGACATCCTCGCGGATTTCGACCTTGTAGGCCTGCACTTCCGTATGCGGCTCGGCGCCGAGAATATCGGTGTGCACGAAGGGAAAATGGGCGATGTCGAGGAAATTCTCGACCGCGCGCAGCGGCGAGCAGCGCACGCGCACCACGCCGACATCGACGAAACGGCGGCCCGGCTGGTCGGCCTCAGGTATCGCAAAGAGTTCTTTTTGCGGATCGCCAAGCGAGGTCCAGACATGGCCGTAGCGCACGCGCACCGGCAGGCTGCGGCCGGTGCTGTCGGTCACCCTGGCGTCGCCGTTTCCATCGCGCGCGACCATGATCGGTTCGTCCATCAGCATGGTCTTGCGGCCGGCCTCTTCGAGCTGGCCGAAAATGCCCACCGGGTACCATTCATCGAGCATGGGGCCTACGGTCATCGGGCGGCTCCCTTCTTCTGGAAGTCCTCGGCCTTGCGGCGAAGGCTTTCGGCAGCGCGCGCCCCTGCGATGCGGGCGGCCGGGCCGGCGTCGGCCGATACCAGCACATGAATGAGGGTTTCGCCATCCTTCGCAGACGACAGCAGCAGGCGTATGCCTTCCGCTTCCAGCAGCCCTTCAACCGTCGCCTTGGCGCCGGCAGCCGCCTCTATGGCGGCAATGCCGGCAAAGGCGGCGAGCGAGCGCAGGGGCACCAGACCGGCAAGGGCAGGCGGCGCGGCGGCGGGCTCGCCGACGGCGACCCAGACCACGCCATCGGCTTCCCTCACCGGATGGGTGACGGTGCGGATCGCTTCGGGCGGCGTCAGTCCCGGATGGGCGGGGATGCGAAGACAGTTCCCGGCCTGTCCGTAGCTCCAGCCGTGATAGATGCAGGAGAGCGTCTCGCCGCGCACGAAGCCGTGCGAGAGGCTCATCCCACGGTGCGGACATCGATCCGCCGAGGCGGCGACATGGCCGGACTGGCTACGCCAAAGGGCCAGCGCGCCGGTGGGAATGCGGGCCGGCATGACGGTTCCCGCCGGCAGATCGGAAGAAAGGGCGACCGGAACCCAAGAGCCCGTCGGCTCCGCAGGCATGAGGATATTTTCCAAGTGACTTCAACCGCTTGATTTTGCAGAAGGCGAAAGATCCCCTCTACGTTTGCACAAACAGTTCCGCATTGGCAAGTTTGATCAAATACAGGAATGGTGGCTTTTCCAGCTATCCACCGGCATTGCTGACGGACCTGCGATCGATGGTTTCAACCCATACGTTAATCGGGCCGAGCAGGCAGCCAACCTCCATCATATCGATGAGCTCCGGCGCACCGGCAAGGTCCACCTCGATGCGGTCCGGACCGCTATGGGTGATGGCCTGGGAAAGGCCGAGCTTGGCGGCATGGCGACGGATCCACGGCAGAAAACTGTCCGCGTCGAGCTCGCCACGGATCGTCATGCGTTCTCGCAAGAGAGTATCGTTTTCACCCGGCATTGAAGGCTCCAACACCATCATCCTCTCCGCAGCATAGCGGCTCGATCGGTTTGTTACAGATTTTTTGGGCGGCGCGATGACGCAAGCAGGCCATGCAGGTCAGAGCAGGCCTTCTGCCACGGCATAGTCCGAGAGCACGTCCTTCATGTCCCGGTCGCTGTCGCGTGGCAGCAGCGCGCGGGCCGAGATCGCGTCGAGATGGTGCATCATCAGCTTGGAGGCGGCATCCGTCTGGCCTGCGATGAGATGCTCAAGGATTTCCTGGTGTTCGGATACGGCACAATCCGAAGAGTGCGGCCGTCCGTATAGCGCCAGGATGAGGGAGCTTCGGGCGACGGTTTCGTTCACATAGCGGATCAGGCTGGCATTTTCGGTCATCTGGGCGAGTATGGTGTGAAATTCGCCGGCAAGGCGGATCGACACCGCATGCTCCGGCTTGGCGGCCTCCTCCGCCGCGATATGCGCGGTCAGCGTTTCGATCTGCGCCTTTGTCAGCTTGCCCGAAAGCGATTCCACGACGAGGCGTTCGAGGGCCATGCGTGTGAGGAAGAGGTCCAGCCCTTCCTCCAGCGTCGGTCGCGCGACCGTCGCGCCCTTGTTGGGCGTCAGGTCCACAAGGCCTTCTTCGCTGAGGCGCACGAGGGCCTCGCGCACGAGCGTGCGGCTGACCCCGAGGCGCTCGCCGAGCAGGTCTTCCGGAAGCTTCGCTCCGGGAAGAAGCGCCTGATCGAGGATCGCGCGCTTCAGGGCACGATGGACAGCAGGCGAGCGCCCCCGGCTGGAATTGGCTGCTTTCGGCGCCATGCGGCAATCTCCCGTCCCGAAAATACGCCCGCAAATTGCATGCCCAGGCCGGCTATGTCCATGGTGAATAAGCCGAACAAGCGTATGAACAATAATATAATTGCTGCCTATGTTTCATCCAGAGCACGGAGACGTGAAGCTGCGTTCTATGCTCCGAATATACGCTCCAGCTTGCTGGCCGGCGGTGGGGCATAGCCGCCGAGACGGGATGTGCGCATGTTGAGGCCGGCCATGGCCTCCGCCATCTTCACCGCGCAGGAGACGCCGTCGAGGACGGGCAGGCCGTGTTCGGCGGCAAGATCGGCCGCGAGGCTCGCCATACCGGCGCAGCCCAGCACGATGGCCTCGGCGCGATCTTCGGCAACGGCGATGCCGATTTCCGCGCTGATCTTCTGCCGCGCATTCGAGCCGGGTTGTTCCAGCTCCAGCACCGCGACTTCCGACGAGCGCACGCGGGCGCAGCGGGCGTCGAGGCCGTAGCGGGCAAGGTTGTGTTCCAGTGCCGGCACGGAACGGGCAAGCGTGGTGACGACGGAAAACTTATTGGCGATCATCGAGGCGAAGTGATAGGCGGCTTCGCCGATGCCGATGACCGGCTTGTCGGTGAGGCAGCGGGCGGCATCGAGGCCGGTATCGTCGAAACAGGCGATGACGACGGCGTCGCAATCGGGGTTGCGACGGATCGTGTCGAGCAGGCCGGCGAGGCTCATCGCCTCGTCGAAATAGCCTTCGATGGAGACGGGACCGTGCGCCGGATTGACGGCGGTGATGTCGGTGCCGGGAGAGGCGGCGGCGCGCGCCGCCTTCCCGATATGGTCCGTCATCGATGCGGTCGTGTTGGGGTTGATGACGAGGATTTTCATGTCAGAGCTCGCCTCCGAGGTAAGCAGCCTTGATGCGGTCGTCGTTCATCAGCTCTTTCGAGTTGCCTGAGAGCGCGATCGACCCGGTGGAGAGGGCGTAGGCACGGTTCGAGATGGAGAGCGCCATGCGGCTGTTCTGCTCGACGAGGAGGATGGAGACCTTCTCGTCGCGGCTGATGGCGACAATGGCGCGGGCGATGTCCTGCACCAGTTTCGGCGCGATGCCGAGCGAAGGTTCGTCCAGCAGCAGGAGTTTCGGACGGGCCATCAGCGCGCGGCCGATCACCATCATCTGCTGCTCGCCGCCGGACATGGTGCTGGCCTGCTGGTGATAACGCTCGCGCAGGCGTGGGAAACGCGTCAGCACGTTTTCCAGCGTCTGCTCGATCTCCGCCTTATCGGTGCGGGTGAAGGCGCCCATCAGCAGATTGTCTTTCACCGACATCAGCGGGAAGGCGCGGCGTCCCTCCGGCACCATAGAGATGCCGCGGCGTACGATCTCGGCGGCGGGCGTGCCGTTCAGCTTCTGCCCCTGGTAGAAGATCTGGCCCGATTTGACGGGCCGGAGCCCGGTGATCGCACGCAGGATCGAGGATTTGCCCGCCCCGTTCGCGCCGATCAGCGCGACGGTTTCGCCTTCGTCCACATCGATCGAGACGCCCTTCAGTGCATAGATGTGGTCGTAGTAGAGTTCGATATTCTCAACGCTCAATATCTTGGTCATGGCTTACATCCCGATCGCCGCATCTTCGGAGCCGAGATAGGCTTCGATCACCTTCTCGTTCTCGCGGATTTCCTTGGGCGTGCCCTCGGCGATCTTCTGGCCGAAGTTTATGCACACGATGCGGTCGCTGATCTTCATCACGGCGGGCATGTCGTGCTCGACGAGAAGAACAGTGACGCCACGCTCGTCGCGAAGGCGGCGGACAAGCCCGACCATCTTCATCGTCTCGTCGTGGTTCATGCCGGCGAAGGGCTCATCGAGCAGGATGACCTTCGGATCGGTGGCAAGGCCGATGGCCATGCCGAGCGCGCGCAGATGCCCCTGCGGCAGGTTGGAGGCGAGCTCGTTGCGGATCGCCTGCAGGCCGAGGAAATCGACGATGTCGTCGGCCGACTTGGCAAACGCCGCCTCATCCTCCTTTGCCTGCCTGGTGCCGATGAAGAAGCCGAAGAGGCTCGCCTTCGAGCGCAGGTGATGGGAGACGATAATGTTTTCGCGCACCGTCATGGAGCGGAAGATCGTCGTTTCCTGGAAGGTGCGCACCACGCCCATCTGCGCGACCTTATGCGGCGCGAGGCTCGAAATGCGCGTGCCGTTGAACAGCACTTCGCCCGATGTCGCCGGCACGAAGGAGGAGATCAGCTTGAACAGTGTCGATTTGCCCGCACCGTTGGGGCCGATCACCGAGAGGATTTCCCCCTTGTTGACGTCGAAGGTGACGTCGTTCACCGCCGTCAGGCCGCCATAGCGCTTGGTGATGTTCTTGATCTGCAGGATCGGGGTCATGCCCGGCCCTCCTTCTTGTCGAGAAGGCTGAGGACACCGTTCGGCAGGACCAGCATGAGCAGGATCATGACGCCGGAATAGATGAGCAGCTGGTATTCCTTGGCGATCGACAGCAGATCCCAGCCGAAATAGAGGAGCAGCGTGCCGAGCATCGGGCCGAAGACGTAACCGAGGCCGCCGAGGAAACAGTACAGCATGAAGTTCACGCTGTCGGCGACCACGAAGGACGACGGGTAGATCGACTGGGCGATGGAGGCGAACATGGCGCCTGCAATGCCGCCGAAGAACGAGGAGATCGCATAGGCGAGCAGTCGGAGATAGGCGGTGTTGACGCCGATCGAGGCCGACAGTTCCTCATTCTGCTGGAGGCTGCGGCAGAGATGGCCGAGCCGCGAATTCACGATGCGCCAGAGCACGAGATAGGTGAGGATCATCAGCACCACGGCCATGACATAGAAGCCGACGCGCGGATTGGAGAGCGTTGCGAAGTCCGGGATGATGGTTAGGCCGAAGAGCGAGAGCGCGCCCGGCTGCGGGATCGAGGTGATGCCCTTGGCGCCGTTGGTGATCGGCAGGGCGAGGGCGGCCAGGCGGGCGACTTCCGTCAAAACCAGCGTGACCATGGCGAAATAGACGCCGCGCAGCCTAAGGATCGGCAGGCCGATCAGCACGGAGATGAAGGCGCAAAAGAGGCCGGCCAGCGGTAATGTCCACCAGAACGAGATGCCGGCCTTCGTGACGAGGATCGTCGAAACGTAGCCGCCGACCAGCGCATAAGCGCCCTGACCGATATTGATGCGGCCGATATAGAAGGTGAGCCAGACACCAGCCGCACCGACGGAGAGCAGAGCGACCGAGGTCAGCGTGTAGTAGAAGTCCCAGCGTCCGGTCGCGTTGATGAACAGCGGAACGAGAACGAAGACGGTGAGAAGGAAGGCTGCGAAGCCGAGAAGTCTTTTCGTGTTCATGACCTTAACCCCACGGCTTGCCCATCAGCCCCTGCGGGCGGACGGCGAGGAAAACCATCAACGTGGCGAAGATGACGAGATAGGTGATGTCGCCATAGGCCGAGAGCACGGTCAGGCCGACGCTCTCCATCATGCCGAGGATGAAACCGCCGGCGATCGCGCCCGAAATGACGCCCGCACCACCGATCATGATCATCAGGAAGGCCTTGACCGAGGTCGGGCCGCCCATGCCGAGATTGACGCCGGTGATGGTGACGAGAAGGCCGCCGACGAGGCCGGCCAGCATCGCGCCGAGCGCAAAGCCGATCATCGAGTAACGGGCGACGTTCACGCCCATCAGCTGTGCCGCCATCTTGTCCTGGGCGAGCGCCCGCATGGCGCGGCCGGTCTTGGAGTAGTTCATGAAGCCGATGAAGACCACGATCAGCAGGATGGCGAGCACGCCGATCAGAATGCGGTCGTACGGCATGATGATGCGCATATCGAGGTTGAGCACGCCGTTGACGATCTTCGGCACGCCGCGCTGCTTTTCGCCGAAGAAGAGCAGGATGACGGCATCAAGGAAGAAGGCGACGCCGGCTGCAAGCAGCATGGTCGATTCATCGCGCTTGGAGCGGCGCACGACCGGCGCAAAGAGGAATTTTTCGATGGCCGCCCCCATGATCGCAAGCACAATCGCCGAAGCGAACAGGCCGACGACGAAGGGCAGGCCGAGCTGGACGACGACCGTATAGGTGACGAAGCCGCCGAAAACGTACATCTGCCCGTGGGCGAAGTTCAGCACGTTCATCAGCGAGAAGATCAGGGTCAGTCCGAGGGCGATCAACGCATATTGCGCCCCGAGATAGAGACCGTTGGCGATTATCTGTTCCATCGTGAGCCTCCAATGGAAGGACGTTCAGGCAAAGGGGACCCGGCCGAACGACGCGGCGCCGTCCGGATCCCCTGTCTCATCAGTGCCTAGGCTCCGATCAGTCGACCTGGCCGACGAACATCGTCTCGAACTTGCCGCCCTTGTATTCGTTCACGACGAGCGGGACGGAAACCTGCCGCTTCTGGCCGAAGGAGGTCATGCCGACATATTTCAGCTTGGCATCGCCCTTCATGAACGGGTTCGGCGCTTCGAACGTGTCCATGGTCTTCTTGTATTCCTCGACATTGTCGATGGCCGCCGGGTTCGCCTTCAGCGTCTCGATGATGTATTCGAGCGCGTAGACCTTGGTATTGGACTCGTCGTTGTACTCGCCGAACATCTTCGTATAGCGATCGACGAATTCCTTCATCGTGTCGCTGGCGAGTTCCGGCGTGGACGCGCCGCCGACCGAGATAAAGCCTTCGGCAAGTTCGCCTGCACCTTCCTGCAGAACGGTCGCATCCTGTCCCGTTTCCGTGGAAATGAAGCCGGTATAGCCAAGCTCGCGGGCCGAACGGATGAGCTGCGGCGCGTTGGCCGGGGAAACACCCGAGAGAACGAGCAGGTCGGGCGACGCCTGGATGACCGGCAGCAGGACCGGCGTGAAGTCGGTCGTATCCACCTGGTAGGTCACGTTGCCGGACACCACTTCAAGCCCCAGCGCCTCGGCGGCGGCAATGCCGGATTCACGCTGGCTGAGCGGGTCGGATTCGTTCGCGGCGACGAAGGCCACCTTCTTCACGCCCTTGTTTTCCTTGAGATACTTATAGATGGCCGGACCAGACTGGTAGTTTGCCACCATGCCGAGGATCGCGTTGGAGGCCGGTGCGGTGAAAAGCTCTTTCGGGAAGGCGTAGGGGAAATACATGATGCCGTTGTGCTCGGCGACCGGGCGCACTGCTGCCGCGCCGTCATCGACATTCGGGCCGACGACATAGTGCACGCCGTCCTGTGCCATCTTTTCCATGCCGGCGATCGCGCGCTTCGGGTCCTTCTGGTCGTCGAAGGGCACGATCTCGATGTCGTAGGTCTTGTCGCCGATCTTCACGCCGCCGAGTTCGTTGAGCCAGGCGGCGCGGGCTTCCATCGAGCGCTGGTTGGAAATACCCCAGGCGGCGGCCGGGCCGGAGGTGACGCCGACGAAGCCGATCTTCAGCTTGGCGTTCTCGGCATGCGCCATCAGCGGCAGAGACAGGAACGTCGCTGCGGCGAGGGCGGAAAACTTCAGGAATGTACGCTTGTGCATGTTGTTCTTCCTCTGGGCCATTGATTTATTTTCTAATGGCTGGTGGGCCGCGAGGGCGGCCACATCAGGCCTTGGCAAAAGCATTCAATGCATTGTTAACAATCCTGTCAAGTGGTCGTGCACAACGCGAGGAAGTTTGATCGACGAAATCGTGGCTTGTTGGTTGATGAAATCGGCCCTATTTAGAAGCCGGGTGCAGCAGAGTGCGCATATCGAGGTGATGCGGTGGTTGATTTGGGGCGGGAAAATCTGATCGAGGCGGAGGAGATCGACGAAAGCGATATCGTCGAGCGTATCTTCGAAGCCGTGGTCGAGCAGAGATTGCCGCCGGGAACGAAGCTCTCGGAATCAGCTTTGTGCGAGGCTTTCGGCGTCGGGCGCATGCGCATCCGCCGCTCGCTTCTGCTGCTGGCCAGCCGCGAAGTTGTCGAGCTTCATGCCAATCGCGGCGCCTTCGTCGCCTCGCCGACGCCCGATCAGGCGCGCGAGGTCTTCGAAGCGCGCCTTGCGCTGGAGCCGAACATCACGCGCCTTGCCGTCCAGCGCGCCAGCGAGGGCGATATCGCGGAACTGAACCGCCTGCTGGAAATGGAATATGTGGCGCACAAGGAGCGGCACCGGCACGACGCGATCCGTCTCTCCGGCCAGTTCCACACCATGCTTGCGCAGATCGCTGGCAATGCGATCCTGATCCGCACGATGAAGGAACTCGTGACGCGCACCTCCCTCATCATCGGTCTCTTCGGCGCGCCGGGCCTGAACAGCTGTCGCGACGATGACCACGCGTCCATCGTTCACGCTTTCCATGCGCGAGACGCCGAAAAGGCGGCCTGGATGATGACGCTCCACCTGAAGCACATCGAAAGCCACCTTCAGCTGGATGCCAAGCCCCATGAGGCGGTCGATCTCGTTCAGTTGTTCACGCAGAAGAATCTCGTCGAACAGTAACGGCCGGTCTGCTTCTCTGACTAGCCGGCGCCGCCTTCCGCCAGGAGCTTTCCGTCGATGAGGACGGTACCCACCGGTGGGCTCGACGGCGCAAAATGCAGAATGCGAACAGACGCGCATGAAAAAGGGGGGGATCCCGTCTGGATCCCCCCTTCGAAACCGTCGAAACGGTGTTTCGGTCAGCCACACATGGCGCGGGTGATCTTTCCGGTCGCCGGGTCGGTCTCGATGGTCACGCGTTCCTGCCGCAGGTCCATCGTCACGCCGTCGCCCGGCTTGATCTGACGCACGATCGTCGCACCCGTCAGCTTCATCGCCTCGGCATCGGAAATCTTGTCCTTGCCGACGAGGGCGTCGGCCGCTTCGCGCTTGCAGACGCCGGATTCTACGATAGCCGCGGCTTCGGGCTCCTTCTCCTTCTGGCAGCCGGCGGCGACGAGAGCGAGAACGGTGGCTGCGAGGGCAGCGGTGTGGCGAATGGCAAACAAGGCGTGTCCTTTCTGTCGAAAGGCGCCATCAAGCAGCCGAATACGGCGACAGCTGGGCATGGACTGACACGTCGGTGCGTAAGGCGGCGGCGAAGTGTCGGGTTTCGCTTAGAGGGAAATGCATATTTTCTATAAAAACAGTCAATTTAGAAAAGTCGTGCCTGCTGCCCCTCGTTTTCGTTTGTTATCCCTATGAGCATCAGACGATTGCAGTGGAGCGGGAACGATGAATGCTCATGCCGAAAACACGCATTTCAATACCCACAACACGACGTTGCTCGACCATCCGGCCGATGCCGACAGCCTGAAGGCGGCCTTGCGGACGCTCGGCGGCGGCGTCAGCATCATCACGGCGGGCGAGGGGGAGGCCCGCACCGGCGCCACCGTCACATCGGCCACCGCGCTTTCGGTCGAGCCTGCACGCATGCTGGTCTCGCTCAACCGCACATCCTCCACCTGGCCCGTCGTCGAACGCTACGGCCATTTCGGTATCAACATCGTCGGCGCGGAACACGAGAGTCTGGCCAACCAGTTCGCCGGCCGGGGCGGCCTGCGCGGTCCTGATCGGTATCGCGGTGGAGAATGGACGACGGCCGTAAGTGGCGCCCCATTGCTCATCGATGCCGTTGCCGCAATCGATTGTACGGTTGAAGAGGCCATCGAGCGGCACAGCCATGTGATCGTCATCGGCAAGGTTCTGTCGATCCGCCTCGGTGCCGGTCATTCGCTGCTCTACCAGGACGGCCGCTACCACGCGGTCTCGCGCTAAGCGCAAAGTCCCTCCGATATCTTGAAATGCTGCAACCCGCCAAGGGCGGGATCGTGAACCTGTGGCCGCGACCGGCCTCCTTGAAAGGACATGATATGACACGCAAGATCAGACTTGGCGCCTTCCTTCCCGGTGGTGGACAGCACGTCGCCGCCTGGCGGCATCCCGACCAGCCGGTGGATGGCGCGACGAGCTTCGAATTCCACAAGCAGCTCGCCCAGACGGCCGAGCGCGGCCTTTTCGACGCCTATTTTCTCGCCGACAATCTTGCCATTGGCTTCGGCGGGGCGCGGGAGGGCGGCAACGCCCGTATCGCCGGCTTCGAACCGGTGACGCTGTTTTCCGCGCTCGCCTCCTTCACAACCAATCTCGGGTTCATCGCCACCGCATCGACGACCTATGAGGAGCCCTTCAACACGGCCCGCAAGTTCGCATCGCTCGACCTGATTTCGGGTGGCCGCGCCGGCTGGAACGTCGTCACGACGACGGGCGACCCGACCGCACAGAACTTCAATCGAGAGACCCAGCTGCCGCATGCCGCGCGCTATCGCCGAGCCGCCGAGCATGTCGAGGTGGTCAAGAAGCTCTGGGACAGCTTTGAGGACGATGCCTTCATCCGCGACAGGGAAAGCGGCGTATTCTACGACCCGGCAAAGCTGCACGAAATCGAGCATCGCGGCGAACATTTCCAGGTGCGCGGGCCGCTCAACGTTCCTCGCTCGCCGCAGGGCCATCCGGTCATCGTGCAGGCCGGGCAATCGGAGGACGGGCGCGGGCTTGCCGCCGCCACGGCCGAGGTGATCTTCACCGCCCACCAGCATCTCGATACGGCGCAGGAATTCTACCGCGACATCAAGGCCCGCGCCCGCGGCTTTGGCCGCAACCCGGATCACGTGCTTGTCATGCCCGGCGTCGCACCCTTCGTCGGCCGCACGCTGGAGGAAGCCCGCGAGAAATACGAGCGCCTGACATCGCTGATCCTCGAAGAGGACGGCGTGGGCCTGCTCAACGGTCTGACCGGCGGCACGCTCGACCTGCGCGGCTACGACATCGACGGCCCGTTGCCGCCCGCGCCGCCGACCGAGGGCATGAAGAGCCGCCAGGCGCTGATCCGCCAGATCGCCGACGAGAACAATTTCTCGATCCGCGAACTCTACCAGTGGATCGCCACGGCGCGGGGCCACTTCACCATTGTCGGCACGCCGGAAACCATCGTGGATACGCTACAGGAATGGTTCGAGAACGAGGCCGCCGACGGCTTCAACATCCTGCCGCCGTGGCTGCCGACCGCACTCGACGATTTCGTCGACCTCGTCATCCCCGAGCTTCAGCGGCGCGGCCTGTTCCGCACGGCCTACGAGGGCACGACGCTGCGCGAAAACCTCGGTCTGCCGTTCCCCATAAACCGCTGGGCCGGCGCGTATGCCGCCGTCCAGGCTGCGGAGTGAGGAGCGAGACATGTCATACGAAAACCTCAACTCCACGCTGGGCGCGGATTTCCGCCTGACGAACCGGCCGCGTCCAGCCTTCGGGTTCGTTTCCAGGCTCAACGCTCTCCTCTCGCCGGTCTTCGCCCGATATGGACTTGTGCTGGCGTTCCTGGCGCTCTGGCAGATTTCGAGCACGCGGGGCTGGGTCAACCCTTCCGTCTTTCCGCCGCTCGACGTCATCGTCTCCGCTCTCTGGGGAAGCCTCGCGAGCGGCGCGCTGCTCGATGACATCGCCATCAGCCTCCAGCGCGCCGGCATCGCCTTCTTCGCCGCTGTTGCCATCGGCGTTCCGCTTGGGCTTGTCATGGGGCAGGCACGCGTCGTCGAACAGGCGCTCGACCCGCTGCTCCAGTTCTTCCGCCAGACATCCGCGCTGGCGCTTTATCCGGTCTTCATCCTGCTGCTTGGGCTCGGCGAGACCTCGAAAGTCTTCGTGATCTTCTGGGCAACGCTGTTTCCGATCCTGCTGTCGACGATCGGCGGCGTGAAGGAGGTAGATACCAAGCTCATCGAAATGGCGCGCACCTATGGCGCGGGCCGCTTCACCATCTTCCGCCGCGTCGTGCTGCCGGCCTCGGTTCCGGCGATCTTCGTGGGCCTGCGCCTCTCCGCCACCACGGCGCTGCTGCTGCTCATCGCGGCCGAGATGATCGGCGCCAACAAGGGCATCGGCTTTCAGGTGATGAACGCCCAGTACAATTTCCAGATCCCGCTGATGTTTGCGGCGATCCTTCTGCTCGCCTTGCTCGGCCTGCTTGCCAATGCCGCGCTCGTGCTTCTCCAGCGCAAGCTCTGCCGCTGGTCGCAGCCAGCCGTCTGAAACCATTCCCCTTTCCGAAAGGACACCGAAATGACCTTCCATTCCCGCAAGTTCCTTCTCTCCGCAGCGCTTTTCCTCGGTTTTGCCGGCGCAGCCTCGGCGGAAGACGTGACGCTCCGCTATCTCGCCAGCCAGGGCGGTCTTTCCGCCCATGAACTCGCCGCCGAACTCGGCTATTTCGAGGGAACCGGCATCAAGCTGGAAAATATCGGCTATGCTGGCGGCGGGCCCGCCTCGCTGATCGCGCTAGCCTCCGGCGATGCCGAGATCGGCAGCGCCGCGACGGCCGCCGTGCTCAACTCCATCGTCAGCGGCAACGACTTCGTCGCCGCCTATCCCTCGAACGGCATCAATGCGGAGGTCCAGTCGATCTTCTATGTGCTGGAGGACAGCCCCATCAAGGAGATCAAGGACATCGCGGGCAAGAGCATCGCGGTGAACACGCTGGGCGCTCATCTCGATTATACGATCCGCGAGGCCTTGCATAAGGAAGGCCTGCCGACGGACGCCGCCAACCAGGTCGTCGTGCCCGGCCCGCAGCTCGAACAGGTGCTTCGCTCCGGCCAGGTGGACATCTCCGCCTTCGGCTACTGGCAAACGACCTTCGAGGGTGCGGCGAAGAAGAATGGCGGGTTGCGCGCCATATTCGGTGATACGGACGTGCTAGGCGAGATCGCCGGTGGCTTCGTGGTGCTGCGGCGCGATTTCGTGAAGGCGCATCCGCAAGCGGCCAGGATTTTCGTGGAACAGTCCGCCCGCGCGCTCGATTATGCCCGCGAGCATCCGGAGGAAACCCGCAAGATCTTCGCGAAGGCCTTGCAGGAGCGCGGCGAGAATCCTGATATCGCTCAATATTTCCGCGGTTACGGTGTACGGGCCGGTGGCCTGCCGGTCGAGCGCGACGTGCAGTTCTGGATCGACGTGCTGGTGCGCGAGGGCAAGTTGAAGGAAGGCCAGCTCGCCGCCAAGGACGTGCTCTTCACGCCTGAAGCCGCGACGAACTGAGGTGGATCCATGAGCCTTTCGTCCCAGACCGTACGGGGAGAGGTGACGATCCGTCACCTCTCGAAATCCTTCGCCCTGAACGGCAAGCCCTTGCCCGTTCTCAGCGATATCAACCTCGATATCCGCTCCGGCGAAAGCCTCGCCATCGTTGGGGCCAGCGGCTCCGGCAAGACGACGCTGCTGCGCATTCTCGCCGGGCTCGACACGGCCGACGGCGGCGATGTGCTGATCGACGGCAAAGCGATCCGGGGCGTGGGCACCGAGCGTGCCGTCATCTTTCAGGAGCCGCGGCTTCTGCCCTGGCTGACCGTGCTTGAAAACGTGGCCTTCGGGCTCGATACGAGCGGTGTAGGTCGTGCGGAGGCGCGCAACCGCGCGCGCCGTTATGTCCAACTGGTCGGGCTCCAGGCCTTCGAGACCGCCTATCCCCGCCAGCTCTCCGGCGGCATGGCACAGCGCGTCGGCATTGCCCGCGCGCTGGCGGTGCAGCCGGAAATCCTGCTGCTCGACGAACCGCTCGGGGCCCTCGACGCCATGACGAAGATCGGCATGCAGCAGGAGCTGACCCGCATCTGGCGCGATGAGGACGTGACGACCATCCTCGTCACCCATGATCTGGAGGAAGCCGTCTATCTGGCCGACCGCATCCTCATCCTGCCGCGCGAGAAGAACGCTGCGCCGCGGCTGATCGACGTCGACCTGCCGCGACCGCGCGACCGCAGTTCGCCGGATTTCGTGCGCTATCGCGAGGAGTTGCTGAACCTCTTCGGTCTGCACTGACGCACGACGATGGCCGCCTCGCTTCGGCGGGGCGGTGCTGCCCGATCGTATGCTCCACGCTTCCGATCCTCGCCTTCCCGCCAGAGATCGGTTACCACGGTGGATCTTCTGAGGATCGTTTTCTCAGCACGTTTCCGGAGTAGGCCATGAGCAGCAACACCTTGTTTTCCCTCGCCGGGCGGGTCGCCCTCGTCACCGGTTCGAGCCAGGGCATCGGCTTTGCCCTTGCCGAAGGTCTGGCGCAGCAGGGGGCGACCGTCGTGCTCAACGGCCGGAATGCATCGGCGGTGCAGGCGGCTGCGGCCACCCTTCGCGACAAGGATTACCCGGCCCATGCCGCGACATTCGACGTTACCGATCCCGCGGTGATCGCGCCGGAAATCGAGCGGATCGAAAACGAGATCGGGCCGATCGACATCCTGATCAACAACGCAGGCATGCAGTTTCGCACGCCGCTCGAGGACTTTCCCGTCGAGCGCTGGGAACAGCTTTTGACGACCAACATTTCAAGCGTCTTCTTCGTCAGCCAGCCGGTCGCCCGCCGCATGATCGCGCGGGGCCGCGGCAAGATCGTCAATGTCGCCTCCGTCCAGAGCGAGCTGGCACGGCCGGGCATCGCGCCCTATACCGCGACCAAGGGCGCGGTGAAGAACCTGACCCGCGGCATGTGCGCCGACTGGGCGAAACACGGGTTACAGATCAACGCGATCGCGCCGGGATATTTCCGCACACCGCTCAACCAGGCGCTGGTCGACGATCCCGATTTTTCCGCCTGGCTGGAAAAGCGCACGCCGGCCGGCCGCTGGGGCAATGTCGAGGAATTGATCGGTGCGGCCGTGTTCCTGTCGAGCGACGCCTCGTCCTTCGTGAACGGCCACACGCTCTATGTCGACGGCGGCATCACCACCAGCCTGTAACCGTCAGATGCCGCCCATGCAGAGATATTTCATCTCCAGATAATCCTCCAGCCCATGGCGGGAGCCCTCGCGGCCCATGCCGGATTGCTTGACGCCGCCGAAGGGCGCGGCTTCCGAGGACATGCGGCCGGTATTGATGCCGACCATGCCATATTCCAGCGCCTCGGCGACCCGCCAGACGCGGCTGAGATTCGAGGCGTAGAAATAGGCGGCAAGACCGTAGATCGTGTCGTTTGCCTCGCGCACCACCTGGTCGGCATCCGTGAAGCGGATGATGGGCGCGAGCGGCCCGAATGTCTCTTCCTGCGCGATGCGCATGTCGCGTACGATGCCGGTCAGCACGGTCGGCGCAAAGAACGTGCCGGCACCCTCGATCCGCTTTCCGCCGCACTGCACGCTGCCGCCGCGTTCGACCGCATCGGCGACATGCGCCTCGATCTTGGCGAGCGCGCGCGTATCGATCAGCGGGCCGATCGCGACATCGGGATCAAACCCGTCGCCGACGGAGAGCGTCCGGACGCGGGCGGTGAACTTTTCGGCGAATTCGTCATGCACGCCGGCCTGGACGTAGAGGCGGTTCGCCGAAACGCAAGTCTGGCCGGCATTGCGGAATTTCGCCTGGATGGCGCCTTCGACGGCCGCGTCGACATCGGCATCGTCGAAGACGATGAAGGGAGCGTTGCCGCCCAGTTCGAGACTGAGCTTCTTCACCTGGTCCGAACATTGCCGCATCAGCAGGCGGCCGACTTCTGTCGAGCCGGTGAAGCTGATCTTGCGCACCTGGGGATGGGTGCAGAGTTCCCGGCCGACGGCATCGCCCTCCGAGGCATAGATCAGGTTGACCACGCCGGGCGGAAAACCGGCCTTTTCCGCCAGCGCGAACATGGCGCCCGCCACCAGCGGTGTCTGTTCCGCCGGCTTCAGCACCACCGTGCAGCCGGCGGCAAGGGCCGGCGAAATCTTGCGCGCGACCATCGAGGCCGGGAAATTCCACGGCGTGATGGCGCCGACCACGCCGATCGGCTGCTTGATGACGATCATGCGCCGGTCGCGCGAGGGCGCGGGAATGGTCTCGCCATAGATGCGGTTCGCCTCCTCGGCATACCATTGCAGATAGGCGGCGGCGTGCGACACCTCCGATTTCGCCTCGGCGAGCGGTTTGCCCATCTCGGCGGTCAGGATGGCGGCGAGATCGTCGGTGTGGCGCACGATCAGCTGGTGCCAGCGCCAGAGCGTGTCGGACCGTTCGCGCGCCGTGCGGGCCGCCCATTCCGTCTGCGCCTCGGTGGCGCGCTCGATGGCGGCCCGTGTCTCCGCGATGCCCATGTCGGGGATTTCCGCGAGCAGCTCACCGGTCGCGGGATTGAACACCTCGAAGGTCGCGCCGCCCGCGGGCAGGCCGAGCCATGTCGGATCGGCGATCGCCGCAAACAGGTCGCGGTTTTCCAGGCGGCGGATGAGGTTTTGCGTCAGGGCCACGGGTGTCCTCCCGGTCACGAAATCAGTGACGCAGAGATATGAGAGCGCAAGGGCGTTCGCAATCGAACAATTGTATCGATTGTCAGCCCTTGGCTGCTCCCCCGGGCACCCCAACCCAATCCCGTCACACTTGTAACTCTCACCCGCCGCGCGGGCGCCGCTAGCGTGTCCCTGGATCGATCATTCGGAGCAGGACGATGACCACGACGGCAAACACCACAAGCGACGGTTTCCACTGGCTCGGCCTGGCGGCAGCGCGGACCTTCACCTTCATGGCGATGGTCTCGCTGTTTGACGGGTCCCAGGCCTCGATCTGCGGTTCCGGCCCCGATCCCTCGCCGCTCGGCAGCATGACGACGATGTACCTGCTGATGGCTCTCTTCCACCTGGCGCCCTGGCTCAAATTCGCCCGGCGTCGCTGACCGACCAACCAAGGAGAAAGACGATGCAACACGAGATTGTTTCCCGCGCCGAATGGCTGAACGCGCGCAAGGCGCTGTTCGACAAGGAACGCGCCATGACCCACGCCCTCGACGAGCTGCGCGCCGAGCGCCGCAGGCTGCCCTGGGTGCGGATCGAGAAGGACTACGTTTTCCAGGGGCCGGACGGGCAGGTCACGCTCGATGCGCTGTTCGGCGAACGCAGCCAGCTCGCCATCTATCATTTCATGCTGTCGCCGGGGTCCGATCACATTTGCCCGGGCTGCTCCTATACGGCGGACCACGCCGATGCGGCGCGACAGCATTTCGAGCATGCCGATCTGTCCTTTGCTGCGGTGTCCCGCGCGCCCGTTGAGCGCATCGAGGCCGTGAAAGAACGAATGGGCTGGACATTCCCCTGGGTTTCGGCCGGCGACGGCGATTTTAGCTATGATTTCGGCGTCTCCTTCACGCGGGAGGATCGGGACGCCGACCGGGCCCTCTACAACTACGGCCTGACGACCATCAAGCGCAGCGCCGACATGTTCGGTCTCAGCGTCTTCGTGAAGGACGAGGACGGCGCCATCTTCCACAGCTACTCGACCTATCATCGCGGGACCGAGCTCCTGATGGGAGCTTTCAACTGGCTCGACCTGACGCCGAAGGGACGCAACGAAACCGGCGGCATCATGAGCTGGGTGCGACTGCACGATCAATACGGAGCTTAGACGCACCGCATAGGAAAGA